>DXBZ01000095.1 GCA_019116265.1 Candidatus Olsenella stercoravium
AGTACTCGCTGCACGACACCGACGAGCTGCTCGACGCCGTGTGCGCCTACTACGAGGACCGCTACGGGGTTCCCGGCGTCACGCGCGACATGGTGATGAGCTGTCGCGGCACGCAGGAGGGCCTCGTCCACGTGTGCTCGGCGCTCGTGGACCCCGGTGACGTGGCGCTCGTGCCCGACCCGTGCTACCCGGTCTTCCAGAACGCGACGCTGCTCGCCGGGGCGCGCCCGCACTACTACCGTCTCACGGCCGAGCACGACTTCCTGCCGCACCTGGCCGACGTCCCCGCCGAGGTGGCCGATGCCGCCAAGTACCTCATCGTGTCGCTCCCCGCCAACCCCGTGGGCTCGGTGGGCACGCCCGAGGTCTACGAGGAGGTCATCGCCTTCGCGCGCGAGCACGACCTGATCGTCATCCATGACAACGCCTACTCCGACATCGTCTTTGACGGGCCCGCCGGCAGGTCATTCCTGTCGTACCCGGGAGCGCTCGAGGTGGGCGTGGAGTTCCTCTCGCTCTCCAAGTCCTTCAACGTGACGGGCGCGCGCCTGTCCTTCCTGGTGGGCCGCCCCGACGTGGTGGCCGCCGCGCGCAAGCTGCGCAGCCAGATCGACTTTGGCATGTTCTACCCCGAGCAGGCGGCCGCGATCGCGGCGCTCACCGGTCCGCGCGAGCAGGTGGAGCGCCAGCGCCTGCTCTACCAGGAGCGTCGCGACGCCCTGTGCGACGGCCTGGAGTCGATCGGCTGGGAGCGCCCCAACGCGCACGGCTCGATGTTCGTGTGGGCCAAGCTGCCCGGCGGTCGCACGGACTCGACGGCCTTTGTGCTCGAGCTCATGGAGCGCGCCGGCGTGATCGTGACGCCGGGGGCGAGCTTTGGCCCGTCGGGCGAGGGCTACGTGCGCATGGCGCTCGTCATGCCGTCTGAGCAGCTGCGCGAGGTCGTCGCGGCCATAGCCGCGGCCGGGATCTAAGGGGGTCGCCATGAACGAGAGGGAGCTCGTCGAGCTGGTCGCGGCGTCGAGGAGCTATCGGCGCTTTGACGAGGGCAGGCCGGTGGAGGAGGGGCTGCTGCGCTCGCTCGTCGACGCGGCGCGCCTGGCGCCGACGGCCAACAACACCCAGCTGCTGCGCTTCCACCTGAGCACGGGCGCCGAGGCGCTCGAGGTCATGTCTCACCATCGCTGGGCGGGCCTGCTCAAGGACTGGGACGGCCCCGAGGCTGGGGAGCGCCCGACGGCCTACGTCACGATCGCGGGCCCCGCCGGCACGCGGACCAATGCCCTGCGCAACCAGGACGCGGGCATCGCGGCCCAGACGATCATGCTTGCGGCCCGTGCCGCCGGGCTCGTCGGCTGCATGGTCGCGAGCTTTGACGCGGGCCTCGCGGCGGCCCTGGGCCTTGACGAGAAGGACCTCGAGCCGCTGCTCGTCTGCGCGCTCGGTTACCCAGCGCCCGACGAGCGCGTGGTCGTCGAGGGGGCCGGCCCCGAGCGCGGCCTCGCCTACTGGCGCGAGCGCCGCGACGATGCCTGGGTGCACCACGTTCCCAAGCTGGGGCTGGACGATCTTCTCGTCTAGAGACGGGGCTCGGCGCACAGAAAACGCGCCCATATACAGGTGGGCGAGAAACACGCGCAGGAATGCGCTCCATATACGGAAATGAGGTGGCTCGAGGTTCTTCTCGAGGGCCGAATCCTGGGGAAACGTTCCCTGGGATGGCGGCCAATCCGTATATGGAGCGCTTTTCTCTGCGCGATTTTTGGCGTGTCGTATCTGGACTCGTTTTCTGTGCAGTGCAGCCTGCTAGCAGAGCTCCGTCACGGCATCGAAGTCGACGCCGCTCGCGTCGATCGCGTCGCGGCCGCCAAAGACGCAGATGCCCTGCGCCCCGTCGTCGGCGAGCGCGGCGGCGAGCGCGCGCACGTCGTCGGCCGTGGTCGAGAGCTCCTGGGTGCGGACCTCGTCGCGCCAGCCCGCGGGCCGCGCGTTGAAGCGGGCCACGTCCTGGCGGCGCGCGAGCTGGCGGGGCTTGACCGGAGCGTCGTGCGCGGCGACCGTGGCCACGACGTAGCCGTCGAGCTCGCCCGCGGCGCCCTGCCAGTCGGCGAGCCAGGCGGCGGCCCCCTCGTAGCGCGCGAGCGTGGCGTCCACCGACGGGTCGCGGTACGACCAGAACTGCCTGAGCCCCTCGGTCGAGCGCTTGAAGCCCACGCCGTAGGCGCCGCCCTTCACGCGGACCTCGTTCCAGAGGTAGTCGTAGGAGAGGGCGCGGGTGGCCACCTGCCAGGTGCCCACGCTCCCCGCGTCGGCCGCAGACGGTGCGGACGCGCGCGCCACGTAGGCGACGTCGGAGGGGATCACGAAGGCCTCGCGGCGCGGCGCGGGAGCGGGCACGACGAGGCGCCGCTCGACGTCGCCCGGGCGCAGGCCGAGGTCGCCCCCGCGCTGCCAGAAGAGCTCGCGCTCGGCGGCGGGGCCGGTAAAGCTCACGGTCACGTTGCCGGCGGTGAAGACCCTGCGTGCGAGGTCGGCGAGAAGGTCGCTCAGCTCGTCGGCCCGCTCGTCCCAGTGCTCGAGCAGGTCGCGCAGGAAGAGGTAGTAGTCCAGTCCGCCCATGGCGCCCGAGGCGCGTGCCGCGGACGAGAAGTACGTGCTCGTGCGGCCGAGAGCGGCGGCGTGGCCCGAGCTCAGGTAGTACTGCTCGAGTGCGACGCGGCGCTGCGTCAGGATGTCGCGGATGCGGTCGAGGTCGGTGAAGTCGGTCTCGCCCCAGACCTCGGCGGGCAGCTCGCAGAGCGCGGCGGACTTCTCGAGGAGCGCCGAGGCGCCGACCACGAGCGTGGGCGCGGCAAAGGAGAGGTCGTCGTCGCGGGTGTAGGTCTCGACAAAGAAGTCGAGGCCGCCGAGGTTGGTCTCGACGAGCGTGTCCAGCTCGGAGGCGCTTCTGCGCGCGGTCGCGAGGCGGCCGAGGAGCTCGCTCAGCACGCCGACCCAGGGGAGCTCCGAGAACTCGAGGTGACGCAGGTCAAAGTAGTGGTACACGTAGTCGATCCCGTGCGTGTCCAGCTCGTGGGCCACGCAGGGCAGCGGCGCCTCGACCTCGAGCGCCGCCGGCTCCTCCGGCGCGGGCCCGATGTCGGACACCCTGAGCTGCGGGAGCGTCGCCAGCGCCTCGGGGGCGTCCGGCGCCTCCTGCTCCGCGCGCAGCGCGGCGACCTCGGTGCGCACGGCCTCGAGGTCCTTCTCGCCCATGTCCGCGCGCAGGCGGGCGAGCTCGGCGGCCTCCTCGTCGGCGTCGCCGGCCTCGACCGGCACGAGCTCGACCTCGGCGCAGTGGGCGCTCTCGCAGACCACCTCGCGCAGCAGCCGCTCGAAGAGCCCCTCGGAAAGGCCGCGCTTGAGCTCGGCGAGCGCGTCCTCGTAGCGGAGGTAGTCGAGCGGCCGCTCGGCGTCGTAGAGCCAGCTCGACATCGCCTGCATGGCGAGGGCCACGCCGTCGGGGTAGCCGCCCCAGTCGCCCTCGCGCAGGTTGAACTCGGCCTGGGCGAGCGACGCCTCGAGCTTGTCGCGCGGGATGCCGCCGTCGGCGAGCCCGGCGCAGGTGGACTCCACGAGCGCGCGGAACCTCTCGCCGGCGCCGGGGCGCAGGCCCCTGATCTGGAACATGACCTGCGGCTGGAGCACGCCGTCGATCAGCGTGGCGGAGAAGTCGTCGGCGAGGCCCGCGTCGAGCACGCGCCGCTTGAGGGGCGCCTCGTTGGAGCCGCAGAGCGCGTCGAGGAGCACGTCTGCGGCCAGCACGCGGGTGCGGTCGGCAGCCGTGCCGATGACGTAGGAGAGGCCGACCTCGGAGTTGCCCGGTGCCGTCGCCATGCGCACCTCGGAGCGCGCGGCGCGCACGGGCGCCTGGAGCGCAAGCGGGTTGGGTGCGCCCGCCCCGCGCTCGGCCGCACCGCAGAGCGCCTCGTCCACGAGGACGAGCTCGCGGTCGACGTCGAGGTCGCCGTAGAGGAAGACGTAGGCGTTGGACGGCGCGTAGTGGCGCGCGTGGTTGTCGAGGAACGCCTCGTAGGTGAGGGTGGGGATGGCGCGCGGGTTGCCGCCCGACTCGTGGCCGTAGCAGGTGTCGGGGAAGAGCGCGCGCGTGAGCGCCTGGTAGAGCACATCGTCGGGGTCGGAGAGCGCACCCTTCATCTCGTTCAGGACCACGCCGTTGTAGCTGAGGGTGCCGTCGTCGGCCGCCTCCAGGTGCCAGCCCTCCTGCTCGAAGATCCGGCGGCGGTGCCAGATCGCGGGGTGCAGCACCGCGTCCAGGTAGACGCTCATCAGGTTCTCGAGGTCGGCCGTGTTGGTGGAGGCCACCGGGTACATGGTCTTGTCGGGGAAGGTGAGCGCGTTGAGGAAGGTCTGCATGCTCGTCTTGAGCAGGTTGACAAAGGGCTCCTTCACCGGGTAGCGATCGGAGCCGCAGAGCACCGAGTGCTCCAGGATGTGGAAGACGCCGGTGTCGTCGGCCGGCGGCGTCTTGAAGCTGATGGCAAAGGCCTTGTTGACGTCCGCGCAGGCGAGCCAGAGCGCGCGGGCGCCGGTGGCGTCGTGGCGCATGACGTAGGCGCAGCCCGAGAGCTCGTCAATCGGCTCGGCGGAGGTGACGGTGAACCCGGCGTGGGTGGTGCCCGCGGCGAGGTCGGCGCGCGGCGCGGCAAAGTTCTTCTCGGCCATGTTCTTCTCCCTGGACGCGATTCTCACAGCGTCGAGCATACCGCAGAGGCGCCGTGGTAGGCTAACGACCGTTGTGTGAGGGGAGGACCGGTGGGCGAGAAGGACATCGAGCAGAGGCGGCGCATCCGGCGCGGCATCGTGGCGACGCTGGTGGGCGGCACGTTCTGGGGCCTCAACGGCACCGTGTCGAAGTGGCTCATGGACACGTACGCGATCGACCCGCTCTGGCTCGTCTGCGTGCGCGAGCTCACCGCCTGCTGGCTCTTCCTCGCGGCCGCCGCGCTCACCTCCCAGGGGCGCGGCCAGCTCGCGGGCGTGCTGAGAAGCCCGGGCGGCCTGCTGCAGATTCTGGGCGTGAGCTTTGCCGCCATCCTCTTCTCGCAGGTCGCCTACCTCGAGGCGATCGACTGGACCAACTCCGCCACGGCGACGATCATGCAGAGCCTGGGCATGGTGCTCGTGCTCGCCTACGTCTGCCTCAAGATGCGGCGCCAGCCGCGGCGCCGCGAGCTGCTCGGCGTGGGCCTTGCGCTCGTGGGCACCTATCTCGTGGCGACGGGCGGCAACCCCGGTCAGCTCAACCTCCCGCCCGAGGGCCTCGCCTGGGGCCTGGGGTGCGCGGCGGCTGCGGCGTGCCTCTCGATCCTGCCTGCTGAGCCGATGGCGCGCTGGGGCAACTTCACGGTGAACGGCCTGGCGTTTCTCGTCTCCGGAGCGGTGCTCTCGGCGTGGTACCGGCCCTGGGAGCACATGCCGGTGCTCGACGGCGCTGCGGTGGCGGTGCTCGCGCTCTGCGTGGTGGTGGGGACCTTTGGCGCGTACGCGCTCTACCTGCAGGGCGTGAAGGACGCCGGCTCCATGCGCGCGAGCCTGCTGGGGACCATCGAGCCGGTCACGGCCACCGTCGCCTCGGTCGTGTGGCTCGCCACGCCCTTCTCGGCGGCGGAGATCGTGGGGTTTGCCCTGATCATCATCATGGTCTACCTCACGGCGTAGGCGCGCAGTCCGTCCGGAGGCGCCGCCACGGATGACGTGGTTTTGTGCCGGGCGTATCTCGAGGGGCCGCTTCCGAGAAGAACCCGTGGGTTGTGGGACAAGTATTTATGGAAGGGGCGACGAGGGCGCATTCTTCTCGCCAAATTTGACGCAACATGCCCCGTTAGGCTCGGTTGTGGAAAAGCTTTTTATCGCCATCGGCGCAGATGCATCAACATTCTTCCCAAAACCACGACGTGCCGCCAGCGCGGCGGGCGGGCGAGAAGGACGGTGCGCTAGATGCGCTGCATGTTGGCGAGGACGCTCGTGTACCAGTGGTCCGCGTTGGGCGGGCAGTACTTCTGGGCACCGGCGTAGGTGAGCTGGCCGCCGTAGCCTGCGGCGAGGCCGGCCACGTGGTCCCAGATGGCCTCCTCCCAGCTGCTCCAGCTCACGTTGCCCCAGCCCCAGGCGTTGTGGGGCCGGAAGCAGTAGCGTCCCTGCGTGCTCTCGACCATGGAGATCGCGGGCGAGAAGCGCGGGTCGACGCCGTAGGCCCAGGCGGCCTCGGCAAAGGTGCGGCCCTGGCCGGCGAGCGGGGAGCCGGCGAGGTAGGCGTCGATGCGCGCCGCCCAGCTGCTGACGAAGGACTCCTTGTCCATGTTCCAGTCGACGCTGCCCGCGTTGGGGGAGGAGGGGACCTCCACGGGAGCGCTGTTGCCGGACTCGGTGGTGAAGGAGTTGCCCTGGTCCTTCTGGGCGGCCTCGAGGGCCGCCTGGCGCTCGGCCGCCTCGGCGGCCGCCTGGGCGGCGATCTGCGCCTGGAGCTCGGCGCGGGCGGCGTTTGCCTCGTCGAGGGCCGCCTGCGCCTGCGCCTGCTGCTCCTCCGCCTCCTGCATCTGGGAGCTGAGGCTGGCGCGCGTCATCTCGAGCTCGCCCTCGAGCGCGACGAGCTCGTCGAGGGCGTCGGTGCTGTGGGCCTGGATGACGTCGAGATACTGGACCGTCGCGAGGAGGTCGTAGAAGTCGTCGGAGGCGAGGAGGAGGTCGATGAGGCCGCCGGAGCTCTGCTGCATCTTGTAGAGCGTGCGCATGGACGACGCGGCGCGCTCCTGGGCGTTGGGGAGCTCGGCCTCGATCTGGTCGATGCGCTCCTCGTTCTCGTCGATCTGCCCCTGGAGCTCCTCGACCTGCTCGGTCGCCGCCTCGTACTCGGCGTTGCTCTCCTCGATCTCCTGCTGGATCGTCTGGAGCTCGCTGACCGGATCGGCCGACGCCACGGTGGGACGGGCGACGATCGGGCTCAGGGCACAGGAGAGAAGTCCGGCAAAGAGTGCGCCGAGGGCCTTCGTTCCTATGCGTTTACCTGCTGACACGTCAGAGTTCCTCCGTGTTTGGGCGGCCGGTTCACATGGGCGCGCGAGCGTACAGACCGGTCTATTTTACCTGCGAGAGCCCGCGCACACCGTTTCTGCATGAGTCGGCCCCGCCGCGCGCGGGCGCGACGGGGCCGACGGGAGGGGGCGCTTGCGGCCTGCTACTTGATGATCAGCGTGTCGCAGTCGGTGTTGCGCGTCAGGAACGTGGAGATGGAGCCGAGGATGGCGTACTTGATCGACGAGAGCCCGCGCGCCCCGCAGATCACGAGGTCGGGCTCTATGACGTCGAGCATCTCGTCCTTGAGGGTCTCGCGGATGCGCCCGGCGCGAACGATCACCTCGACCTTCTTGATCCCCGGCATCTGCTCGGCAACGCGGACCTTCTCCGCGACGGACTCGCGGAAGGTCTGCTCGAGGGTGGGCACGATGTCCACCGGGAAAGTCCCCGCCGCCTCGAGCGCCGTGGAGTCGATCACGTGCCCGATGTAGAGCTCGGCGTTGTCGTTCGCCGCCATGACGATCGCCCGGTCGAGCACCTTGTCCTGCTCGTCCGAGCCATCGAGGGAGACGAAGATCCTGTCGTAGCCAAGGTCCTGGTAGGAGGTTGATGTTTCGGCCATGGTAGCTCCTTCCCGCGTGCGAAGCGACAATCCGGACGGCTGACTCTCTTATGCCCCCTGCGGCGCGAGCGGTGTCGCGCAACTCGCCAAACGGTATAGTTTTTCGGTGTCGGTAGCTCGCGTCTGGCGTCACGCGTTGAGGATGCGAGAATATAGACGGGTTGTCTGCCGAGAGGGGGCCCATGAACGTTCTTGAACTTGTAAAGGCTGCGGTGTACGGCATCGTCGAGGGTGTGACCGAATGGCTGCCCATCTCGTCGACCGGCCACATGCTGCTGCTCAACCAGTTCCTCACCATGGACGTCTCCGAGGACTTCTGGAACATGTTCCTCGTCGTCATACAGCTTGGCGCGATTCTCGCCGTCTGCGCGATGTTCTTCCATCGCCTGAACCCCTTCTCGCCGAGCAAGAGCGCGGGCGAGAAGCGCGACACCTGGTCGCTCTGGGGCAAGACGATCGTGGCGTGCGTGCCCGCGGCCGCCATCGGCATCCCCATCGACGACTGGATGGAGGCCAACCTCGGCAGCCCCTTCGTGATCGCGGCGGCGCTCATCGTCTACGGCATCGCCTTCATCGTGATCGAGACCGTGCGCGAGCGTCGCGCCGTCGAGGCATCGACCCACGGCCGTCACTTCCGCTCGGCCGACCTCGGCGACGCCCCCACCCGCTCCGAGCTCGCCGACGCGGACGCCCGCGTGCAGACGCTCGAGGCGCTCGACTGGAGAACGGCGATCGGCATCGGCCTCTTCCAGGTGCTCTCGATCGTGCCCGGCACCTCGCGCTCCGGCTCCACGATCATCGGCGGCCTCCTGCTCGGCTGCTCGCGCACCGTGGTCGCCGAGTTCACGTTCTTCCTGGCCATTCCCGTCATGTTTGGTGCGAGCGGCCTGCGCCTGGTCAAGTACTTCCTCGCGGGCAACACGTTCACCGGGACCGAGGCGGCCGTCCTCGGCGTCGGGTGCCTCGTGGCCTTCCTCGTGTCGCTCGCGGTCATCCGCTTCCTCATGGCGTTCGTGCGCCGCCACGACTTCAAGCCGTTCGGCTGGTACCGCATCGTGCTCGGCGTCGCCGTGATCGCCTGGTTCGCCCTCGTCGGATAGGGGTCTTTCGTGAAGCGCTTCTCGCGTCGCCCCGGCGCCCTTCTCGCCATCGCGCTCATGCTCGCCTCGCTGCTGGGGGCCGCGATCGCCCCCTCCCACGCCCTGGCCGAGGACGCGGGCTACTCGGCGGACCAGCCACCGGCGCTCAGCTCGACCCGCGCGCTGCTCATCGAGCGCGAGACGGGCACGACCCTCTACGAGATGGGGGCGGACGAGCGCGCCTACCCGGCCTCGATCACAAAGGTCATGACGGCGCTGCTCGTGCTCGAGAACGCGGACCTCGACGACGAGGTCACCGTGGAGGAGCACGACCTCGACGAGGTCACCTGGGACAGCTCGGTGGCCGACCTCATGGCGGGTGACACGCTCACCGTCCGCGATCTTCTCGCCTGCCTGCTCGTCCCGTCGGGAAACGACGCCTCCTACGTGCTCGCGCGCTACGTCGGGGGCGGGGACTGGCACGCCTTCGTGGACATGATGAACCAGCGCGCCGCCGAGCTCGGCTGCACGGACACGCACTTCGTCAACCCCTGCGGCCTGCATGATGACAACCACTACTCGACGGCCCGGGACCTCGTGCTCATATTCGAGGAGGCGCTCAAGTACCCCGAGTTCGTGGAGATCGCGGGAAGCTCGACCTGGGACATCCCCCAGACCGGGGAGAACGAGGCCCGCACGCTCGAGAACACCGACACGCTGCTGGACCCGGAGAGCCCCGTCTACATGGGCGACACGATCGTCGCGAGCAAGACCGGCTCCACCTATGACGCGGGCCGCTGCCTCATCTCCGAGGCGCAGCGCGACGGTCGGACGCTCGTGGGCGTGGTGCTCGGGGCGCCGATGGAGGAGGACGCCGACGGCGTGGCGGGCAGCTTCTATGACATGCGCGAGCTCATCGAATGGGGCTTCGGCGCCTGGCGCACCGGCGAAGTCGTGCGCCTCGGGGACGTCGTGGGGTCGGTCGACGTGACCCTCTCGAGCGACGGCGACAAGGTCGACGCGGCGGCCACGACGACCATCTTCGCCACGGTTCCGGCCGACACGACGATCGATGACCTGACGTTGACGCCGTCGTGGTCGGGCTCGATTCAGGCGCCGGTCAGCGAGGGGCGCGAGCTCGGCGAGGTCTCGGTCGCCCTCGGGGAGCGCCAGCTCGGCACCGTGTCGGCGGGCGCGGCGGAGGGGATGTCGCTCTCCATCCCCGCTTTCGTGGACTGGTGGATCACCAACAACCCGACAAGCGTCATGGCCATCCTCGCCGTGTGCGTGGTTGCCCTGCTCGTGGTGATCGGACTCGTCGCGGTCCTGCGATTCCGCGCCCGTCGCCGTTCGCGCCGGCAGGTGGCGACCCCGCAGCGTCGCGCGGTCGCGCGCAGCGTCGAGGCGTCGCGCCTGAGGCCACCCGCCCAGTCACGCGGCAAGAGGGGCGGAGGCCACGGAAGGCACCTCTGACATGCATCGAATCCTGTTCGTCTGCCACGGCAACATCTGACAATAAGGGCAAACCGCCTCATAAATGAGCGGTTTGCCCTTATCTTTTGAGCCCTGTGCAACTTTTTTACAACTTTTGGCGGGTGCAAATCTGATTGCGTGAAACGCCCCCTAGTCGCGTTGCTTCGCGAGCGCGTTTCTGAGCGCATGCAGAACCTCAATTGCCACGGCCAGTTCGTCGGCCTCGAACGAATCTAGAATCTCCCGCACTTCCGCCGAAAGCGCCGCCTTGTCGGGCTTCGATTCGTCCGTTAAAAGCGCGTCCGTCCCTACCGAAAGCTCTTCGGCGATTTTCGCCAGCACGGGCAGGCTCAGCTTCGTATTTCCAGT
>DXBZ01000096.1 GCA_019116265.1 Candidatus Olsenella stercoravium
ACGAACCCCCCCCCCCCGCATCGATTAGGCGCTTCACGTCATCGGCGCTGGTCGCGTCTCCGCATAGGAGCACGTGGTCACCCATGCGCCACAGCTCGCCGACCTTGACGCGGTCGGACGCTGAATCGTCCGGCTCGACATCGCGGACCTCGTCGAGCGAGACCGGCTCCTCGAACGCTTCGGGCATCTGGAGGTCGGAGTCATCGAACCCGAACTGCTCCATGTCGAACCCAGCCAGACCGTCCAGCTCCTGCGCGAGCAGCTCGGCATCCCACTCCGCCAGCTCGCCGACGCGGTTGTCGGCGAGACGGTAGGCGGCGCACTGCTCCGGCGTGAGGTCGGACGCCACGACCACGGGCACATCGGTCATATCCAGAGCGAGCGCGGCCTTGTAGCGCGTGTGCCCTGCGATGATCGTGCCGTCGGCGTCCACCACGATGGGCTGGCGCCAGCCGAACTCGCTCAGGCTGTTCGCCACGGCCTGCACGGCGCCGTCGTTGCGGCGCGGGTTGTCCTCGTAGGGATGCACGTCGCCGACGGGGACGTACCTGACGCGAAGCTGGCCCGTGATGGGGACCACCCCCTCGAAAAGTTAGCCTTGTGCGTAGATTATGATTATGCCGCGGGGCGTCAGGCGAGTTAAAGTGGGGGATTAACTCGGTACCCCCTCGAACCTTGCTGCTATTGCTTCTCTCGCTTCGGAAACGCTCCTGTCGCCTTTCAGCGCATTACAAAGCCTATGGGCAATGCGAAGGTTGCCATTCGTGTGTGCCCCTCCAGCGGCGAGAGGGATTACGTGGTCCATTGATGGATACATGTCTCCGGCTATGAAGTTGCCATAGCCGTCCACATGAAAGTCATCCCAATCCGTCAATCTTCCGCACAGATAGCAGGTATGGTTATCACGCTCGTCAAGCTCGCGAAGAGATATGTTGCAATCACCGGCTCGCTGCTTACTGCGCCTCCGATGCTTTGCCGTCCTGCCGTGGTATCTGTGGGAGCAGGACAGCGAGCAGAACGTAGGATTGTCGCTAAAGTTCCACGGGTTGTCCTCGCGAAGCTCCCGAAGCGTGAACTCTCTGCCACACTCCTTGCAAACATGAACCGTATCCAGGAACTCTCGCTCGCGCTCCTCGCGCTCCTTCGACCGAAGGAATGTGCGGAAAGCACGAATGATGGAGCGGCGCATTGATGCCATCTTGCGCTCTGTCTCCCGCTGCTCTGACTCGCGCCTCTGGCACTCGGGGCACTCGGTCTTGCAGTGCAGGTCCACGAACCTCTCGAACTCGTGACCGCACTCTCGGCAGCGGAGCAGGAACCAGTCCTTGCGCGTCTCGCGCACGACCTCGAAGCTCTCGCCTATCGCGTCTCGCACGCGGGCCATGCGCTTGGGCGCGGCCTTGGACGATCGCGACGCGTTGTTCCGTGCGGCACACCCGCCGCCCTTGCCGCGCCTGATTCCGTTCTTTATCGCAACCTTGCTCACTGACGCAGGGTTCATTCCTATATCCTTGGCTATCGCATAGTACGATTCTCCAAGTTTGGCTCTATTAACAATCTCATTCACGACCTCGTCGGGGATTCTCTTGTTTACGCAGCCTGACATTCCGTGACGAGACTTGAAGTTGGTGACAGTTGATGGGGAGCAACCTATTACCTTTGCTATCTCGTTGGCAGCGATGCCATCAACTATGAGCATCCTAATAAGCGAACTACAATGCTTTAGGCTCCCGCACGGGAGTTTCCTCGTCCCCTTGTTCGTCGGCTTCTTCACGAACGGGATGCCGTTGGCTCTGAGGTAACGCCTCACGGTCGCGTAAGCGACGCCCATCCGCTCGGCTGTCTGCTTGATTGACAAGCCCTCGTCATGGAGACGCAGGGCCTCGTCCACGCGGGCCTTCTTGGCCTCAATCTGCTCGGCTGTCACGTTAGCTACCACCTAACGAGTGCGCCCCGCCCTCTGGTGGTAGCAGAGAACGGGGACGCAACCTAATGATATTCGATTGTCGTGGCTACCACCCACGAGATTATTTTACCACGTCTGAGCTGGTCAAACGCTATTTCCACACTCTCACAGCGCCCCAGAGCTACGCTTCGGGTGCCGCACGGGTGCTTTGCCTATGCGACCCCTTGCGCCCCTTAGAACGGCTCTCGCGCCCTCTAGGAAGGCGAACGTCGACGGCCACGGGCCGAACCTCTTGCGCACCTCGTCGCGTATCGCGATCACTGACGCCACCGAGCGCGCCTGCCTCCATTGGTTGCACGAGCGATGCGCGCCCTTGCAGTTCTCGAAGTCAATGGGCGAGCCGCCCTTGCTCACGGGCACCAGCTCGTCAAGCTCGAAGGCCAGCGGGTGACCGGCCGGAAGCGTCGCGTCGATGGGGAGGCCGCATATCCAGCACGGCTCGCCGAGCGCCCTCACGCGGCGGACGAGCGCGTCTCGACCTGAGCGGCGGCGTGGGTTTCGCTTCGGCACCTCGCGCCCCCCCATCGTCTCGCGCTCGTGCGCACCCTACCTATATCACACGGGACATGGTGCAGAGCAGTGTTGGATGCTGTTGGTCGATGCTAACTTTTAGGCGCGCACAAAAAAAGCCCCGAACGGCCTGAGCCGAACGGGGCGCTGCGTTACTCGATATTACCCATTGAGGTTCCAATTGCCGACTGATGACGCAGCCATGAACGCCACTGCACATGCGCGGGTTTGGGCATTAACCATCTTGCCTCTCTCGTCCATCTGGCGAGTGGTCCTAGTCACCCACAGAGCGCAGTTTTTACGTTGGCAGTTAATCGTTATCTTGCCGCCCTGACCACTGGGGCCTGACATGAACGGACATATCATCTCTCATCACCTCGTGATCACGATTCGCTCTCCACTCGAATCGATGTATACATAGCCAATCTCTCTCACGTCGCATCGCCGACCCCATCGACCACCCGCTCCCACCCGAGCGAGTCTATGGCGTCGAATCCCCTCTGGCACAGGTCGCGCAGGGAGTTGACCGACCACCTGCTGTACCCGAGAAGCGCCGCGACCTCCGGCCACGGGCGGGCGTCCACGTAGCGGAAGCTGATGCAGTCCGCCACCGCCGAGCCCATGAGCGCGTCCACGCCGCCCTTGCCGGACTCGCTCCCGTAGAGGACGCGGCACGCGAGGTCGATGAGTGCGTAGTCAGCCTCAAGGCGCTCGGCCATGCGCTGCTCGTAGTCGATGCGCGAGTCCGTATGGGCCATGCGGTCGCGCTCGCCGCCTACGGAGACGCGCTCGGCGTAGGTCTGGGCGCGCGCCCCCTCGCGGGCCTCCATCCGGAGCAGCGTGAGCCGGGTGCGCTCGGCCTCGCGGCTAGCCTCGCGGACGGCCTCGAAGAAGTCTCGAGCGTTGCTGTAGTCCTCAAGTCTCGGCTCGCGCAAGTCTCACCTCCAAGCTCCCGGGCTGTACGTCGCTCATGCGGCAATGCAAAGCAGCGCGACAGCGCACCCTATGGCTATGGGCCATCTAAGCGCGTACATGGCCGTGACGACCGCCGCGCACGCCAAGGCGAGGGCGGAGAAGACGGTGACGAGCACCATCGCGACAGCCTCGAACGTGTCCTTGAGCTTCACGACTCCACCCCCAGCGCCTCTCGTATGGCCTCAGCGGCCTTCTCAAGACCGCCATGCGTCAGGCACGCGCCCTTGCCGGCCATCTTCTCCATGCGGTCGGCCAGTGCGAGCAGCGCGCGGACGTCTGCCGGGTAATATGTCCGCGACTCGTAATCAACCGCAAGAATGCCGCCGTTGTTTAGCGTGACGTAGTCGGGCCAACCCTTTCCGGTTAGGTCGTTACAGTAGCCGAACCCGGTTAGCTGAGCTACGAAACTCATTCCCTCACCCCAATGCCTCGCGGATACGTCGGGCTGCTTCATACGCGACCCCGCGCCCTCAAGCCTGCACCCCTGCAATCCATCTCTCCGGTTGAGCCGAGTGTGTCCGCCAGTGTCAGCAGCGCATCAACATCCGGCATCGTCTGATAGTGCCTGCATGAGTCTTTTGTGCAGCCGTGGTCCTCGATATAGCTGCACCACGGGTAGAACCTGCACTCACGCATCGTCACTCACCCCCAGCGCCTCGCGGATGCGGCTTGCGCACTCCGTCACGTAGTCGATGGCAACGTCCAAGTCTTCCGGGTCGGCTGTCTCCATCTCATCCGCAAGCTCAAGCAGCGCCTTCACGTCCGGCATGGGGCTGTAGAACTGGCAATATCCACGCTTCGGGCACTCAGGCTCCCCGTTGCAGCTGTCATCAGTGAAGCAACATAGGTCGTAGTATCTGCAATCAAGCATCCTGCACCCCCAATGCATCTCGGATGAGGCGGGCAAAGTCATGGATAACACGAGGCGGCGCCAATTTACCGCACCTCTCGTCATCACACTTCGTGTATGCGTCCATCTCGTCCGCCAGCGCCAGCAGCGCGTCGCGGTCCACGGGGCGCACGGTGTGCGCGGTCGCGCGCTCCGGGTGCCGGTAGTCCTCGATGGCGCGCATGATGGAGCAGTAGAGCTCGTCCTCGGCCCCGTCCGCGCCCTCCAGGCGCTCGAAACACCAGTCGTAGATTGAGTCGACGCCGCGCTCGGTCGGGTCGCACTTGGGAACTCGGGAAGTCGTGACTTCCGCAGTTCCTGAGTTCGGGTGCGAGTTCGGGACCTTAGTCGTATCAGGACCGGATTTGGTCGTATCGCTATTCGTATCCGGCTCGATGAGGTCGGCGAGGCGATGTGCGGCATCCTCAAGCTCGTCCCGGTTCCCATCGCTGAGCACTACTGCGCAGAACTTGGGGCCGAGCCACAGCCTCCAGCCCATGCCGGACCACTCGCTGCGGCTCCTGCGCAGCCTCCGCGCCACCGCGCGCCTCTCGTCATCGGTCGGCATCGTCTGTCTCCTCTCTGATTATCCTCGCCCCGCAGCTCGGGCAGTAGCGCACCGTGGGGCAGTCGAAGACGTACGCCCCGCACTCCGAGCACTGCTTGTAGCCGAACTCCATGCTCATGACGTCTACGTTGCACAGCTCGCGATTGACGACGCAGGTGTCGTGCGTACTGCAATCGACCATGCGGCATGTCCGCTCCGGCACGTACACCACGAACCCGAAGTCGATTGGCCTGCCTGCCCTCACATCGTCTTTCCATACGTCGTAAGTAAGGCTCATGGCTCCTCCTTTCCGTCATCTTTAACTTCATGAGCAGCACGATCTCTCCCTTGGTGAGCCTCACCCAACCACCTCTCCGCACGCCTCGCGGATGCGGCGGGCGGTCTTTCCCATGCACACGCCGCACACCGAGCCAGTCTCTTCCTCTAGCTCGTCCGCCAGCGCCAGCAGCGCGTCGCGGTCGATTCCTGTCAGCTTCACCACTGCGTCATGGACCAGCTTCTCAAGCTGCTCGCCATCGACCTTGACCTCTGCCACGCACCTGACCTCCGGCTCGCTCGGCTCTATGAGGTCGGCGAGGTGATTCACGCTATCAGGCTCGAATTTCTCCCATCCAAACCAACCAGCAGGCTGCTTGAGGCCGAGTGCTTGTGCGATTTCCCACCACTTAATGTGTCCGCCTTTGGATGGCCTGATCTCCCGCAGCCTCTCGGCCGCCTCGCGGCGCTCCTCGTCAGTCGGCATTTTGCGCGCCTCCCTCTATCCCATAGCTCGTCCGAATCATGCGCCATATCAGCTCGGACGCAGACAGCTTTCGATACCCTCCGAACGGTTGCTCCACGAACGTACGCAGCCTACCGGCCTTGTCGGGAACCAAGATTCCGCAACCGATCGACTTGCCCCGCAGCCTCTCCGCCAGGTCGCGCGGGCATACCAGCCAATTCTCGTCACCGACAAAGTTGAGCCCGTGCCCGCTCGTGTAGTCATCCCAGCAACTCTTCACCTCGTAGCACGCGAAGGTGCCTCGCTCAACCGTGGCCGCGCAGACGCCGCCCATGGTGATGGGGTTGTACGGATGGAACGCCATGTAGTCAACCCTGCCACCCGGCACCTCCACCTCCGGGGCGTAGATACCAGACTTCCCCTTGAGCCTCGCCTCAACGGCGCGTGACAGGTCCGCCGTCACCTCGCGACGCTCCGCGTCGTCAGTCATCCAGCACCACCTCTATCTCTTGGATCGAGCAGAACCCGTCGCCGTAAATCGAGTCCAAGCATCGCCCACGCTCCTCGCGCTTGCGGGCGCACTCGTCCGCTGCTTTACGGTCCGTGAATGCGCGAACGGGTGTCTCCCAGTAGTCCTCGTACTCTCCCCCGCAGTCTGAAACCAGCCACGCTCTGACATTCCTCATTTGGACACGACCTTCGCACCGCAGTATGGACAATAATCAGGCGGCGTGCCGTCATCCCACGTGAAGGCGTGCCCGCAGCTCAACTCCACTTCGAGGTACGAGTAGTCGCCTGTCTCCCACTCCATGTAGGACGACTTGACGTTGCACGTGCGCCGCGTGCGCCGCTGCTCGCATGCGCTACCGTCGCGGCGGTTCCAGAGCAGGACCGCGTCTTTCTCGTTCGCGCACCATGGCGTCGATATTTGAAGGCTGAGTGCGTGCCCATAAGCGTGTCTTATGGTTCCCGGGTTTGTCGTGCAGTCATGCCAGACTTGGTAAAACGTATGGTCGTGCTCACTCGAATAATCGTCCACAAGGTGCGCCTCGCCCCCGCAGAACGGGCACGGCTTAAGTTTCTCGCTCACTTCGTGATCCTCCCTCTCTTCCGGTTGCGCTCCTCGCAAGCCTTCATCCACGGCCGGAAGTCCTCCACGCCGAGCGCCGCCACGAGGTTGAGCGTGGCTTGGATGAGGTCGGCGCACTCGTCCATCAGGTCCTGTCTGAACGGATACGAGTCAAAAGACCTCGGGTTGCCCCAGCGCGTTACCTCCCTTTCCCACGTCTGGTAAGCGCCGAAGACCTCCGCAGCCTCCTCCAAGACCTTGAGCGCCTGCGCCTTGTCGGACGCGATATTGTCGAAGCGACGCACGCTGCCAACGCGGACCCACTTGCTCTGCATCGTCACGCCCTCCTGTTCCAAGTCTGAATCGCCCTCTCGATGGCCAGCAGCCGCGTGATGTCCTCGCCGGTCGGCAGGTACGTCACGCGGCCGCTCTGGTAGTCCCGCGACGTGGAGACGTGGCAGTCGCCGCACACGACGCGCGCCTCGTACCCCATGTCGTCAGGATAGGGCCAGTACTGGACCCATGCACGACCACCGCAGAAGGGACACGGGAGAAGCTGCTCGGAGTAGGCCGTCTGCCCGGTGTCGTCCACGAGCGCCGCCTCCACCTCCCGGAGGCGGGCCATCATGGCCTCGCCCCTCTCAAGCTCCTCGTCGGTGAAGGTGTGGGGCGTGCCGTCCGGCAGCTCGATCGTCCTGCTCATGCCTCGCCCCTCTCTCGCTCGGCCAGCGCGCGGCAGCGGCGCACTAGGTCAGATGTCATGACAGGCCTGCAGCTTCCATAAACGCTGTGGGCGGGGCAACCGTCGCACGTATTCCGCTCGTGGCCGAAGTAGTGGCAGGGGTACTTCTTTGCGTCCTCTTCGACGCGCTCCCAGCTGTCGGGGCGCTCGTGGGTGAGGCACGACGGGTTGAACCACCATGGACTGGTCTCCCCCAAAGCGATGCCGTCACGGTCGAGGACTCCAACGCTGCCATTCTTGTCGAACGCAACAACCTTGAGCGGCTCGCCTCTATCGACGAGCTTGCTCTTGGACCCTCTTTCGTTAAGCCACACCGTCTCCCCCTCGCGCAGCGGCCTGCCGTCCGCCGCGAGGACGGGGGCGCGGTGGGTGAGCATTTTCGGGTCTGCCCACTTGTCAAGGGCGAACATGGCCTCCGTCGCGATTCTGCCGCTCTTTTTGTCGATGGCGCTGACGTGGAACTTGAACATCCCCCCGACGGTGTAGAGGTCATCTCCGACCTCAACCTCCACCCCGTCAGCGTCCAGCACGGGGCGCTGGTGGGTGAGGCTCAGGCTGCGCACCTCAGACCAGTTGGTAGGGCCGTCCATATATTCGACGGAGACGATCCTCTCACCGTCTTCCTCGTGCTTGAAGCCCAGCACTCTCAGCTCGGTGCCGTCCTCGTGCCACACCGTCTGCCCGACCTCCAGCGGCTCGCCGTCGGATGCAAGGACGGCGGTGCGCTTGACGCGCTCGCCGGGGCCCATCATGTCCTCATTGATTTCGCACCCGTACCTGTCGAAGAGCCGCCATTGGTCTCCATAGAACACAACCTTGTCCACCCACGCCGAATCGCCGTCGCCCCTGTCGACCTCGTCACCGAAATCGACTAGCTCGCCCGTGTCGTACCTCGGCCACTCCATGCCCTCGGGCATCGTGCGCTTTCGCAGCTCGGTGTTCTCGATCATGAGGTCATTGACACGGCACCCCAGCTCCTTGATGCGCTGGTTCCTGCGCCTGAGCGCCGCGTGGCTCTCGTCTATCTGGCGCTGGAGCCGCGCGAGACGCTTCTCCATGCATGAGCGCGGCACGGGGTCGGCGTAGTAGCTCAGACACTCCCAGCGCCGCTTCACCGCGTCCAGACCGCCGTGCTCGCGCACCCACGCGATGGCCTCGCGGTCCTCCTGCGGCAGGAGGTCGTAGGCGCTCACGGATACGTCGGCGGCGGGGTCGCGCCCGTTGCCGCCAAGCGCCTCCCGCAGCTCGCGCGCCCAGCGGGCAACGGGGCTGTCCTCGGCGCCCTCCACGCCTGAGACGTGGCGCTCCATCTCCGTGACCACGGAGAGGACGAGCATGCGGGAGACTCGCCCGCCCTGCTCGCGCTCTATCTGGTCGGCGATTGCGGCGAGCGTGCTGCTCAGCGTCTTGCCGTCGCGCTCCTCGCAGTCCCAGTCGCCCTCCGTGCCATCGCGCAGGATGTACCACAGCTCAGTGTCGGCGCTCACGTCGATGTCCGCGATGAGCTTGTGCAGCCTCTCGATTCCGGTCATTTCTTGTCCCTTCTCTCGCGCCAGTAGAGACACCCGAGCCCCTTGACGCCCGGCCACTCGTGCAGCGGGTCGAGGCGGCAGGCCCGGAGCGCCCTGACGCCGTTCTCGCAGTCCTCGCAGCGCACCGGATGCGGCAGGACGTGCGGCACCGGCTCTTCATCTATGTCAAAACCTCCTAGAAATCGATTCTGAGAGTGCTGGAACCGCGCTGACAGCTCTAGAATCGCATTACCGGTCTAGTCGCCCATGCACGGCGTCAAAACGCGTCCAGCGACGGCCTAGGCACCGCAGAATGGATTTGCCCAGTTGCTAGCCGTCGTAGCGGTGCCTGTCCACGCGCTCTATTGCGCGCAGCACGCGGTTCTCGCTCACTCCGAGCCTCTGGGCGATGAGCCACGCCGAGTAGTTGTGGCCCTCCTTGCGGTGCATCTCCCATCACCACCGGTCCCACTCCTCGCGGGACCACCGGCCCGACGGCGGCTCGCTCCAGCTAAAGGTCCTACGCATCGGCCTCGCCCACCGCCCAGCGGTCCACGTCCGCGCGGTACTCGTCCCAGAGCGCGGCCTTGCTGCAGAGCTCGCGATACTCATACACCGTGATCGTGACGAGCGGGGCCACCTCCGTCACGAGGCCGTCTTCGTCCCTCTCTTGGACCGCGAAGGCCGGCCCGCTCACGATGCCGTCATTCTCGATTGCCATCTTCCCTCCTCACGTCGAGCACGGCGCAGTGGCCGCGCTCCTCGTCCTCGTCCACCCACCACGCGCACGCCTGACCGATGCAGCGGCCCTCGGTGCCGCGCATGGGGCAGAAGATGCCGCGGCGGGCCTCGTCCACGTCATGCCTCTTTATCACGCATCCTCCCCGCGTAGCTGTAGCCGCCCCAGAGCTCGCACGACGTGCGCGTGCCGGAGCGCCCTCCCTTGTTCTTGACCACGTGCAGCACCGCCTCGCGCCACCCCGGTCCCTCGGCCCTCCCGCGCGTGAGCACGCACGCGGCCCACGCCGAGTAGCCAACGACGCCCGAGCCGCGGAACCAGTCGAGGGTCGGGTCGTCCTCCCCCTTCGCGAGCTTTCGCAGGCTGCTGAGGGCGAGCACGGGCGTGCCGCCCCAGAGCGCGACGCGCTGGAGGCGCGCCGCCACGTCAGAGACGCGGCTATATTCCGCTCTATCGAGGTCCGGCGAGCCCGCCTGGTACTGCTGGAGGTAGTCCACGACCACGAGCGCGGGCGGCTCCCCCGCCTCGCGCAGCTCGCGCAGCATGCCCTCTATCTGGCCTATCTCGGTCACCGAGTCCACGACGGCGAGGTGCCTCCCGGGCCCCTCGGCCCACGCCCTCGCGGCCATGAGGGCGGCGTCGCGCCCCTCGTAGGCGACGCGCGAGCGGTCGGCGTCGCGGAGGTCGCGCCACCGGCGGCGCATCTCCGGCAGCTGCGACCACGAGAAGGGGCCGGCGCCGTACGACGCTGAGTGCGAGATGCTCCACGAGCTCATGCAGCGCGCCACGACGTTGCCCCACGCGTCGTCGAGCGTGAGGTAGAGCACGCGCAGGCCCCGCGACGCCACGCTCGCCGCCGCCTGGCACGCGATGGCCGACTTACCGGCGCTCGCCACTCCTCCGAGAACCGTCACGCCCGGCATGAGGCCGCCGCCGAGCGCCCAGTCGAGCGGGGTGCCGGTCGGCAGCGGCTCGGCGCCTCCGAGGTAGCAGTCGACGGCCCAGCCCCTCTCCGGGGCGTCGCGCGACATGACCTCGTCCCACGCGCTCATGGGCTAGGTGGCGGCGGAGGTGGCGGGTAGTCCCCGGAGTCCCACGGCTCGGGCGCGGGCGCCGGCGCGTCAGCGCCCGGCGCATCGCGCCATGTAGGAGAAGGGAGAGGAGAAGCTATCGCTTCCTCTCCCTTCTCCTCTTTTCTATTCGCTTTCGCACACCTTTGTGACCCCTTAAGGCCCCCTTTAGACCCCCTTTGCTTTGGAACTCCGCGAGCTTTCTTGCCGTTCTCTCGACCACGCCTCGCTATGTCACGGGACTGGATCGCCTGCCCGGCCATGATCTGGTAGGCCATTCCGAGAATCGGGTTGTCGGAGAAGTCCGGTTCCTCGCCGTCAAAGACCTGAGCGCAAATCGCCATGATCAGACGGTAGCCGTCCTCCGGCGTCGGGGCCATCTTGAGTGCGTCGTAGTAGCTGTCCCAGAACTTGAAGCTGTCGGTTGCCATCACTCTCCGCGCGCCAGCGCGTAGCCGATGCTCGACGTGTCGCGGACCATCTTGAGCAGCGCGCAGCACGAGTAGTCGTCGTTCCCGCTCTCATACCACCACTCGCACTCGTCCTCGATGCACCTCGACCACTGGTTGCATACTGCCGACACGACCGGGCAAAAGGTCTTCCCGTCATGGTCCTTCTTATACCTTACGCTTGACACCTTCTCACCTCCTCGCGGCATGGAGGGGGCCTCCGAAGAGGCCCCGTCAGTTGGTCGGCTGTCTGGGTCGCGCGTCAGAAGGGAAGGTCCTCGTCCGCGAGCTCGATTGCGGGAGCTGTCGGTGCGGCCACGGGTGCCGGCGACGGGGATGCCACGCGCTCGTCGATGGTGTCGGGCACCTTGAAGTCGCCAGCGCGGAACTCCTCGGGGCTCAGCCAACGGACGACGTTGACCTCGGACTGGTCGCGCCCGTTGTAGGTGTACTTGCGCTCCTGCAGCAGCAGGTAGCACGTCTTGCCGACGAAGGGCTGCGCCTGGTCTTGGCCGATGGCCACGGTCGGCTTGAAGCTAGGGTTGGCGTCGGCGAGGACGTGGAGCTTGTGCTTCGTGACGCCGAGCGCCTTGCCCTCCAGCATCAGATAGTCTTTGTGGCGGAAAGGCTTGTTATCGAAGAACGAGTCCGAGAAATGACCCTTGTGCTCGCCGTCGGCCACGTCCCAGAGGACAAGAAGCGCGGCAGCGCCCTTCTTAGTCTTGACGAACTCGGCGCTTGTGATGATGCACTTGTACGCGCCAGACGGCAGGATGCTCGCGCCTCCGCCGCTGCTTTCTGTCACATCGTCCCAGTTGATGTTAGGCATGATTAGCCCTCCTTCTTCTCGTTGTCGGTGAGGGGCTTGAGGCCCCAGTAAGACCTGATCGCGGAGTCAACGGCCTTGAGGTCGTTGTCTATCTCCGCCTGCTCGAACATGCCCATGGGGGCCTTGACGGTCGAGCCGCCGTCGTTGACGGTGGTGAACCAGTGGCGCTCCTTGGTCGAGTTGCACATGAGCACGACCGGGAACAGGCCCTCGAGCGTGTAGTGGTTGTCGATGAGCTTGCCCAGCGTCTTCGCCTTGAGGCGTCCGTCGTCCCCCACCTCGCTGTGCATGAGGAAGTAGACGATCGTGTCGTCCGGGAGCGCGGACACTGAGCGCACGAGGCCGATGAACCCGTAGCCGATGGCGTTCCACTTGTCGTATCCGCTGAGCTTCGTGTCCATCTCCTCGAAGCTCATGACGTACTGGGCATCGTCGATGACGTACGCCCTGCGCGTGCCCTTAGCGATGATTGCCTGGATGTCCTGCGCGTGCGAGAGACGCGCCGACTTCATGCCTCCCCTGAACGGCAGCGGCTTGCCGCTTACGTTCACGAGGCCGATCTCTTCTGACGTGAAGTTGCGCAGGCTCGTGGACTTTCCCGAGCCGGACGCGCCGATTATGAGCACGGGTACTCCCATGCCATCCTCCTCTCAGAACTTGTATTCCTTCTTCTCGCCCGCCCTGCGGTAGTGGCCGTGGTAGCCGCTCATGCGCACGCACCGCATGACGGCGGGCATGTCCGACTCCTCGGCGACGATGAACTCGATGCCGCCGAGGTGGTAGACCGAGCATGTCTCGCGGTCGGTCGGTCCCCTCGGGACGGCCATGCGCATGCCGTAGAGCGTGCGGTCGATGACGTGGCGGTCGTCGCCCTCGGCGAAGAGGTCATGGAAGAGCCCGTCCGCGTAGACCCACCACGGACGGGGCTGCCTTTCGGCCCGCTCGCGGCTCTCCTCGACCTGCCGCCTCAGCGCGGTCTGCCAGCCCTCGTCCCTCACCGGTCGCCCCGCATGAGGGCGCACGCCGTCGAGTAGGGCAGGCAAACCCACGTCTCGTCGGCGGCGTCGAGCCACCCGTCGCAGACCATGAGAGGCAGCGCGATGCGCGCGAGGTCGCGCAGCGTCACCCAGCAGTAGGCCTCGCCGACCGAGTGGTTGAAGTTCTTGACCACGAGCAGGGCAAAGTCGGCGTCGGCGTTCTCGCGCTCGTCGAGCGTCTGCCGCTGGTACTCCGCGAGGGCCTTGGCGCCCATGTCGCGGTCGCGCTTGCACTCGATTATGCCCTCGTATCCGCGCACGAAGAGGCCATGGATGTCGCCCATGTCCTTGGAGCCGTGGAGCGCGCGGCGCTCGATGCGCTCGTCCCCGAGCTGCGCCTTGGTGTAGCGCACGACGTCGGTCTCCCACTCCGTGCCAAGCGCCTTGGGCTTAGTCTTGGGCATCGGCCACCTCGTACACGTTGCAGTTCGAGAAGTCGATGCGGAACCTCCGCCCTCCCTGCTCCCTGGTCTCTTCTCCCTTGGACCACTTCGTCCACCAGTCGTGATCGTTGTAGCCGGTCCAGCGCAGGTCAATGAAATGCCCGGGCATGGCGTCGTCGTACTTCAGGAACCTCCAGAAGAGGTCGTTGCCGAGCATGTCCCGCTTGGCCTGTCCGATAAGCTTCTCGCTCACCCCTCACCACCACCGAGCAGCCCCACGACGGCGGACGGCAGCTCCGCGCCGAGCGCCGCGCCGACCTTCTTGACGTCCACGCGCAGGGTCGTGCCAAGCCACTGGGCTGGCCTCTCGTAGTCCTCCACCGAGCAGCCGTCTGGCAGCACGCCGTCTGCCGTCGCGACCTCCAGAAGCTCGTCGCGCAGCTTCACCGTCTTGGTCACCGCAGCGAAGAGCGCGGCCTTTCCGTCCTCGTCGGTGAGGAGCCAGCGCGCGAAGTCGGACGGATTACGCACAACCACCCGCGTCCCGCTCTCGGGCTTGGAGAGGCGCGCCGAGAGCGTGCCGACCTCCTGCCCGTTGATGACGATGCGGCGGCGGTCGGTGCCGCTCGCCTCGAAGTCTGCCCGCAGCGCGTCGTCGCACTCCGTGCGCAGCGTGGGCGCCCCGTGGGCCCCTCCGCGCGGGTTGGTCATGTCCTTGATTGCCTTGCCCATGGCCTCGGCCACGGCGAGGCGCTGGATGTTTGTGAAGTCCATGTCTAGTGTCCCTCCCAGCACTCGTCCCACGAGTGCCACTCGCTCCTGTCCACGATGGTCACGTGGCCGTCCGAGACGCAGGCCCCGCAGAAGTCGAGCTGCCTGCGGAGTCCGGCTGGCAGCTCGTCGCTCACCTGAATCTCGTGGAAG
>DXBZ01000097.1 GCA_019116265.1 Candidatus Olsenella stercoravium
TCACGCGGAGCTGGCCTCGCGTGAGCATGCGCATGGCGAGCCCGGCGTCGCTCGCGGCGCGCAGGAGGCCGTGCGTCGCCGCGACGGACTCCCGCGCGAGCCGGCTCGTCTCGCGGCGCACGAGCTCGCCCGCGCTGCCGTGCGCGCGGAGGTGAGCGTGGATGATCTCCACGATCGAGGTGTCCGGCAGCAGGCCGTGGACCGTGCCCTCGAGCGTCACGAGCGAGCGCGCGAGCATGGTCACCGAGCTCGGCAGCTCGATGCCGTCCTTCTGCGCCATGGAGATGAGCGAGTTCATGAACGCGCCGACGTCCAGGTCGGAGAGGTCCGAGAGGCCGTAGTCGGCAACGATCGCATCGAGGTCGGCCAGGAGGTGCGCCTGGTCCACGTCGGAGGTGTCCGAGACCGAGAAGCGCATGAGGCCCTCGGCGAGCTTGGGCGAGTCGCAGGCGGCCACGGCCGTCACCATGTCGCGCATCGCCGAGCGGTCGTGGCTCGAGAGCCGCCCCATGATGCCGAGGTCGAGGTAGACGATCTTGCCGCCCACCACCACGAGGTTGCCCGGGTGCGGGTCGGCGTGGAAGAAGCCGTCGTCGAGCATCTGGCTCGTGTAGTTGTCGGCGAGCTTGATGCCGATCTCCGAGAGGTCGTAGCCCTCGGCCACGAGGCGTGCGGCGTCGTTGATGGGGATGCCCTCCACGTAGTCCATGACCACCACGTGACGCGTGCACAGCGAGGGATAGGGCTTGGGGCAGTCCACGAAGGCGCAGGCAGCGTTGTTGCGACGGAACTCCTCGAGGCTGCGCGCCTCCACGAGGAAGTCGGTCTCCTCGCGGAAGCTCTGCCAGAGCTCGTCGACCACGGACTGCAGGTCGAGGAACTGCTCGTCGCCCATGAAGCGCATCGCGTGGCGCGCGAGCGAGCGCATGATCGAGATGTCCTGCGCCATGATCTCCTGCACGTGCGGCCGCTGGATCTTCACGGCCACGAGCTCTCCGGTCACGAGGCGCGCCTTGTGGACCTGCGCGACGGAGGCCGACCCCAGCGGGCAGTCGTCTATGGCGTCAAAGATCTCCTCGATCGGCTGGTCGTACTCGGCGCGCAGCGCGGAGAGCACCGTGTCGCGGTCCATCGGCTCCACGTCGGTGCGCAGGCGCGAGAGCTCACGCGTGAAGCTCTCGGGCAGGATCTCCGAGCGCATGGAGAGAATCTGGCCGGCCTTGACGAAGGTGGGGCCCAGCTCCTCGAGCATGCGTCGCAGGCTCTTGGGCGTGAGGCCGTGAAAGATGTCGTAGCGGCGCACGATCTGGAGCATCTCGCCTATGCGCGCGAGCCGCGACCCGCGCGTGAGCGAGGCCTCGTCATTGCTGCGACCGCCAAAGAGGCCGATCGTCTGGCCCTCACCCACGAGCGACTCACGACTCACGCGCTCGTACCAGGCGTCGAGCAGCTCCTGGGCCGCGCGCGAGGACCGGGCGGGGGACTCCTCCGGCGCCGCCGGCGAGTCGTCCGCCACCTGCCCGTCACGCGCAAGCTCGTCTTCCCTGTCGTGCGCCACGTCGCTCCTACTCGGCGTCGTCGGCGTCCTCGACGTCCACCTTCACGGCGGCGGCGTCGAGCTCCGCGGACATCGCGGCGACCTTCTCGGCAAACGCAGCGCGCTCCTCGGCCGTCATGGATGAGAGCCGCGCACGCAGGGCCGTGTCAGAGGTGTTCTCGACAACCTCCTTGACCTTGTGCGTGAGCTCCTGGTTGAGCGTCTTGCCCTGCTCGACCGTCAGCTCGCCCTTCTTCACGAGCTCCTCGACGACCTCCTGGGTCTTCTCGGCACCCGTGGCCACGGCGCCGACGCCGGCGAGAAACATCTTGCGCAGGCCCTCGGTCAGGTCAAAGTCAGCCATGTCTGTCCTTTCGTCGCATGCGGACGCGTGTCGTCCCCATGCTGACCCTTCTACCCGCAAAACGACGCGTCTTTCCCGCCAGCCTCCCCGAGCGGTCGGCGGACGAAAGCTAGCCGAGAAGAACGCGCCCCAGCTCCTCGACCGTGTCCGCGCACGCACAGGCTCCCGCCCCCATGAGCTCCTCGACCGTGCCGGTCCCGCCATAGGTGACGCCCACGCAGGGAACCCCGCACGCGGCGGCGGCCTCGACGTCGTGGTGGCGGTCCCCCACCATGACGGCACCGTCGGCGCTGACGCCCAGCTCGCGCAGGGTACGGGCGATAAGCGCGACCTTGTCGCCCTCAGCGTCGCTCGACTTGCCGAGCGCCAGGTCAAAGAGGTCGGCGATCCGGTTGTCCGCGAGGGCGGTCCTGACCATGGGCATCTGCTTGGAGGAGGCCACGGCGGTGAGGCGCCCCGCCGCGCGCAGCCTGCTCAGGAGGTCGACGATGCCGTCGAAGAGCGGCCACGCCTCGGGGCCGATGGTGCGATAGATGGCACGGTACTCGGCCGTAATCTGGGCGGCCTCGTCCTCGGAGAAGCCGTAGACGAGCGAGTAGGCCTGCGGGAAGGGCGGGCCCACCAGACGCGTGAGGTCGCCCATGTCGTCGTCGGTGAGCCCGTGGCGAGCGAGCACCGTCCGAGCCGTGCGCACGATGACCGGCACCGTGTTGGCCAGCGTGCCATCAAAGTCAAAGATGACGAGCCTTCTGCCTGCGAGGTCTTCTGCCGTCATGCTCTCTCCCTTCCGCAACGGCATCTAGGGTAGCATGCGCGACGTACTTCTCGCCCCGCCCTTTCTCACAACCCCGCTTTTACGAGAGGGGCCGGAGGGCGGCGTCACAGTCGTCGGCCGCGCGGGGCGTTTTGGGACCGCGCCTGCGCGGCGCAGGGTATGATGGTCCCAGCAACCGAACGGAGGCCCCATGCACGTCGAGCCCATAACCTGCTACCGACCGCGCCCCGAGCGCGCCGCTGAGTTTGCCGCGCCGCCCTACGACGTCTTTGACCGCGCCGGCGCGCGTGCCTACGTGGAGGCGCACCCGGACTCGTTTCTTGCCGTGGACCGACCCGAGACCGCGTTTCCCGCCGACCACGACCCGTACGCCGACGACGTCTACGCCCGCGCCCACGACCTGCTCGCCTCACGCGTGAGCGACGGCACGCTGATGCGCGACGGCACGCGCTGCTTCTACCTCTGGCGCCTGCGCGCGGGCACCCATGAGCAGACCGGCATCGTCGCCGCGTTCTCGATCGACGACTATACCAACGGCGTCATCCGCCGCCACGAGCTCACGCGCGGCGCCAAGGTCGCCGACCGCGCGCGCCACATTGCCGCCACCTGCTGCCAGACGGGACCGGCGCTGCTCGCCTATCGAGACAACCCCGTGCTCGAGGCCCTCGTCGAGGCCGCCAAGGCCGCCGACCCCCTCTATGAGCTCACCGACGGAGACGGCGTGAGGCACACCATCTGGCGCGTCGCGCGCCCGGCCGCGGTGGAGTCGCTGCGCCTCATGCTCGAGTACGTGGACCGCGCCTACATCGCCGACGGTCACCATCGCGTGGCCGCAGCCGAGCAGGTCTGCCGCGAGGCTCGCACGGCCGCCAGCGAGCGCTGCAGCGGTGCCGAGGCGTACAACTACTTCCTGGGCGTGCTCTTCCCGGCGAGCCAGCTCGGCATCGGCGCCTACGACCGCGTGGTCGCGGACGTTGCCGGACTCACGGAGGAGGAGCTCGTGCGCTCGCTGGAGGAGCGCGGCGTCGCGGTCGGGCCGCGCCGCGAGGCGCCCGTCGAGCCCGACGCGCGCGGCCGAGCCGGCATGTACGCCTTCGGCGCCTGGCGCGAGCTCGCCTTCGAGGGCCCGCTGCCGGACGACCCCGCCGCGGCGCTCGACGCGTCGCTTCTGCAGGAGCGCGTGCTCGGCCCCGTGCTCGGCGTCGACGACCCGCGCGACGACGCGCGCCTCTCGTTCGCGCCGCGCACGTCGGGCGTCGCCGAGCTCGAGCGGCGCGCGGGCACGGGGGGCGTCGCCTTCACCCTGCACCCCACCTCAGTGGGCGAGGTCATGGCCGTTGCCGACGCCGGGCTCACCATGCCGCCCAAGTCCACCTGGTTTGCCCCCAAGCTCCTGAGCGGCCTTTTCGTCCGCCGCGTGAACCATCGCGAATCCATCATCGACGGCACGCGTCACGCCATAGAGGGGAATAAGGAATAGAGGCAGCAGGGACGGCCCGGGAGGAGGTGCCATGAGCGAGGACGAGAGGAGCGAGCAGCACGGCAGGCTCGGCAGGCTCTTCGCCGCGCTCGTGGGCACCGAGGCGGAGCCCCCTGCGGCGGCTGGCGAGAAGGACCGCGCGCCCGTCGACGCCGCCGAGACGGCTGCGGCGTCCTCGCGCCTCGACCTCGACGCCCTCGCGCAGACCCTTGCCGCCTCGACGAGCCCCCTGCACGTGCTGCGCGGCTTCGTGAGCGACGTGCGGGGGCGCGCGACCGGCGCCGAGGCGGGCGCGCCACCGAGCGCGCTCGAGACCTACCTCGCCGAGCGCCTGCAGGAAGCTGGCGTCAGCGAGAGCGGGCGCGGGCCATCCGTCAAGGTGGTCAGGCCCCACACGTCAGACCTTTTCTACCTGCGTGTAGGGGATGATGAGCTCAGCTATTCCGACAAGCTGCGCATCCTGCGCATAGAGGCCGCACTCAACGGCGCGCTTCTCGCCTCCCGCTCGCTCGAGGACGCCGACGCGGCGAGCCTGGAGGACCTCGTGCGCCTCGAGGCGCGCTGCGCCCGCTCGATTGTCGCCCAGGCAGTCCGCCTCGCGCGTCGCCGCGAGAGGGCGGCGCGTGGCGAGTGGGAGGTTCGTCACGCCCTCTCCGAGGCGATCGAGTCCGCGCAGCTCCCCTACCGCCTCACGGCGCGCTTCCGCGTCAACGTGCGCGACCGCAGGGCCGCATTTGAGATCGACCTCGTGCCGCCGAGCATCTGGGCGGCCACCACCCTCGTGGACGGACTCGGCGTCGTTGCCACCACCTCGGAGATGCGCCGGCGCGCGGCAAGTGAGTACAACCTGCGACTGGGCGCCCTTCTCGCCAGCTTTGCCCTGCTCGTGGCCCCGGAGCTCGAGGAAATCTGGGTGGCCGGCGTGGAGGACGGGCCCGTGAGCCACGCCTGCTACTACTCCGCGCGGCTCACGCGTTCGACGCTCGAGGGCGTCGACCTCGAGAGGGCTTTTGACGTGTGGGCCCTCATGCGCGCGGCGGGTGCCGCCATGGACGAGAAGAACCTCGCGCTGTCGCCCGTGCCCCAAGCCTTCTCGCTCGACGACGAGCGCCTCTGCCCGACTCGGCGCTGGGAGGCGGCAGAGCTCTCCGACAGGGAGCTCTCGCCCGGGCCCGCACACGAGCTGGGCTCCCCCTCCGTGCGCGGGCTCGGCATCGACGAGGCGGCCGCGCGACGGCACGCAGCCGACGAGCTGGCACGCGGCCTTGGCGAGTCGACCGAGCAGAACGTGCGCGCGCTGCTGGGCGTCGCCGAGGACGCGCCCGACGACGTCCGCGAGGCCGCGCTGCGCTGCGCGGGCGCCCTCATAGACGGCTCGCTCGAGGACGACCCGCTCGCCGTCCTGGAGGCCTTTGTCTCGGGGAGCGCGCTCGAGCGCGGCGTCGACCGGGCGCGCGAGGCCTTCTACGCCCGTGACGCCGAGGATGCCGAGAGGCGTGCCCGCGAGGCGCTCAGCGAGATCGACGGCACCGGCCGATACGCCGACGAGGGCGAGCGCGTCTGGCGCAGCTTTGGGACGTACGCGGACCGCGTGCTCTATAACCGTCTCGTCGCCCCGCCGACCGAGACGTGCCGGCTCGCGCCCGACGCCTACCTCGAGGGGCACCTGATCGTCTCGGCCTGCGCGCTCATGCGCGGGGACACCGGCGAGGCGCTCGCGCACGCGCGACTCGCCCGGGAGATGGCGCCGCTCTCCACACAGGCGAGCCTGCACCTCGCCCAGTGCCTCGAGGCGTCCGGCGACATGCGCACGGCGGCCGACGAGCTGCGCCGCCTCCTCTCGCTCGCGCACGACCCCGAGACGATTGGCATGGGCTACCTCCGCATGGCCCAGCTTCAGTGGCAGGAGGGCCACGTGCTCGCCGCCCAGGCCTGCTACCAGCTTGCCTGCAACCGACTCGGGGCGCCCGTGCTCGTGGCGGGGCTCGCCGTCGTCGCTCTGATCGGGCACGTGGGAGGGGCCTCGGAGGCCACGCTCGACCCAGAGCAGATAGAGCAGGCGCTTCATGCCGAGAACATCCCGCTCGCGCCGACCGAGGAGGTGGGCACCGTCCTCATGGAGGCGAGTCGTGCCGCCGTGGACGCCGAGCTCTTCGGCGTGAGCCGCGACGTGGTCCGCTCGCTCTGCTCCGTGCTCCGTGACGACGTGCTCTTTGGCGTGCTCCGCTCGCTCGAGGACGAGCCGGACCGGTGAGCGCGCTGCCCGGGCCGAGCCTCTGGCCGCCGTCCTTCTCGGCCGCGATCTTTGACTTTGACGGGACCCTGGCGGAGACTTGGCCGCTCTGGCGTCGGGTCGACGAGATCTTCTTTGCCACGCGCGGGCTCCCCTTCGACGAGGACGCCTCCGTCACGCTGGCGACGCTCGGCTTTGCCGCGGGCGCGCAGTGGTGCGTGGAGCGCTACCGCCTGCGCGACGAGGTGGCGGACATTGTGGACGAATGGAACCGGCTGGGCGCCGCGCTCTACGAGAACGAGGTCCGGCTGCGTCCCGGCGCCGAGGCGTACGTGCGCGCGCTCCGGGCACAGGGGGTGCGCGTGGGGCTCGCCACCACCAACGACCCGCACGTGCTCGGCGCGATGCGCCACGTGGACGTGTACGCGCTCTTTGACGAGGTGGTCTGCGGGCGCGAGGTCGCGCGCGGCAAGGACCACCCGGACATCTACCTCGAGGCCGCGCGGCGGCTGGGCGCCGAGCCTGCGGACTGCGTCGTCTTCGAGGACATCCTCGCCGGGACGCTCTCTGCGGCGCGGGCGGGCATGGCCACGGTGGCCGTGGCCAGTAGCGACCCGCGCCAGCCCGCCGCTGAGCTGCGCCGCGCGGCGGACGCATGGATCGACGGATGGGCAGGGCTGTGCGGGACGCCCCCGACTGCGTAGGAATCGCGAGCGTTTACGACCGGGCGAGAAACGCGCTGAGAAATTGGCTCCATATACGAAAATGCAAGGGCACGAGGTCATTCTCGCCATGTGAATCCTGCGGAAACAGCGTCAGAGCCGGCATCCTTTCCGTAAACCGAGCGATTTCTTACGCAGTTTTTTGCGCCTGTCGTATAGGGCCGCATTTTCTATGCAAAAGCCTTTTGACAGACAGGCGGGCGCCGTCGTGTCATGCTGGGAGCAGAGAGGGGGCACCGTGACGGGGCTGGACAAGAAGACCATCGGGCAGCGCGTCGCCAAGCTGCGCACCGAGCGTGGCTGGAGCCAGGAGGTGCTGGCCGAGCGAGTGCATGTCTCGAGGCAGACCGTCAGCAACTGGGAGCGCGGCAAGACGCTCGTGGACGTCCAGAGCCTGGCGACAATGGCGGACGAGCTGGAGTGCCCTCTGTCGGAGCTCCTCGGCGAGGGACAGCTGCGGGCGGCGCGCGAAGGCAGCGAGGCGGCACGGCGCGAGCTCAGGGTCATCTACGTCGTGCTCGCACTCCTCTGGGTCCCGGCCATCGTGCTCGGCCTGACCGAGCGCGTGAGCGGGGTGAGCATGCTCTGGGTCTGGTGCGCGCTGCTCGTCGTGTGCGCGCCGCTCACCTGGCGGGCGTGGCGGCTCGAGCGTGACCACGACCTGCACGTGACCCACGAGGTGGCGCGCTTCGTTGAGACCGGTGAGCTGCCCACGGGCGACGAGCGCCCCAAGGGCCATCGCGTGCTGGCGTTCATGGGCATCATTGTGATCTTCCTCATCATAGACGCGCTGCTGGACGTGTTCTTCTGAGCGTCAGGGTGCGGGCGCGCTACAATGCGCGCATGACGAGAAGAACCACAACCAGGATCCTGTTTGCGGGTGGTCCGGACGGTATCCCCGTCGAGGTCGAGCGCAAGCGCGTGCGGCGGCTCAACCTGCGGGTGCGTGCGGACGGCTCGACGCACCTGTCCGTCCCCGCGCGCTGCACGCTCGCCGAGGCGCAGCGCTTCCTGGACGCGCACGAGGCCTGGCTGCGCGACCACGTCCGACGCCGGGAGGCGCACGTCGTCGAGCCTGACGACGGCCTCGTTCCACTCTGGGGCGCGCTCGTGCCGCTGCCCGTCGGAACCGCACCCGACGAGCTCTACCGCGCCGAGCTGTCCGCCCGCCTGCCCGAGGTCGTCGCGCGCATGGAGGCCGTGCTCGGCGTGCGCGCCGCCGGCTGGCAACTGCGCGCGATGTCCACGCGCTGGGGCTCGTGCACGCCGCGCACCGCGCGTATCCGCATCAACGTGCGCCTGGCTGCCTACCCGCCCGCGTGCTTGGACTACGTCGTCGCGCACGAGCTCACGCACCTCCTGGAGCCCAGCCACAACGAGCGGTTCCACGCCCTTCTCACCCGCGCGTACCCGGACGAGCGCGCCGCTCGGGCTTTGCTGCGTCGTCCCGCGCGAGCCGTTGCGGCCGATTTGTCCCCGATCGTTAACGCCGCCGAAACAATCTCTGGGTAAGCTTCCCTCAATCGTCTCCGAAAGGATGAAGTCCATGACCCGCCTCGCGCACATCGCTCTTCCTGGCGCCCAGCAGCTCGCTGGCGCTCGCGCGTGGTGGTGGACAAGGACGACTCCCCTCTCGGACTGACGAGGCCACTCACGCATACATAAGGGCCCTCGGACTCAGTTCCGGGGGCCCGTTTTTTGTGCGCACACCCACCCACGAAAGGAGCAAGGCATGATCGGAAGCACCCCCTACCGCACCTACCTCAGCGAGCAGCAGATCCCCACGGCCTGGTACAACCTGCGCGCCGACATGCCCGAGAAGCCCGAGCCCATGCGTCTGCCCAACGGCGAGGTGGCCACGCACGCCGACCTCGCGCCCGTCTTTGCCGACGCCCTGATCGACCAGGAGCTCGACGACGACACGGCCTACTTTGAGATCCCCGAGCCCGTGCGCGAGATGTACAAGGTCTACCGTCCGAGCCCGCTGTGTCGCGCGTACAACCTCGAGCGCGCGCTGGGCACGCCCGCGCACATCTACTACAAGTTCGAGGGCAACAACACGAGCGGCTCGCACAAGCTCAACTCCGCGCTCGCGCAGGCCTACTACGCCGCCGCGCAGGGCCTGACCAACATCACCACCGAGACCGGCGCCGGACAGTGGGGCACCGCGCTTGCCGAGGCCGCCGCGCACTACGGCCTTGACCTCGACGTCTTCATGGTCAAGTGCTCCTACGAGCAGAAGCCGTTCCGCCGCAACATCATGGAGACCTTTGGCGCCACGGTGACGCCGTCGCCCAGCACGACCACCGAGGCGGGCCGTAAGATCCTGGCCGCCCACCCCGACTCCTCCGGCTCGCTCGGCACCGCCATCTCCGAGGCCGTGGAGCGCGCGCTCCACGTGCCCGAGAATCGCGGCCGCTACCAGCTCGGCAGCGTCCTCAACCAGGTGGTGCTGCACCAGAGCGTGATCGGTCTGGAGAGCTACGAGGCCCTGCGTGAGCTCGGTGAGTACCCGGATATCGTGATCGGCTGCGCGGGCGGCGGCTCCAACCTCGGCGGCCTGATCGCCCCGTTCATGCGCGACAAGCTGCGCGGAGAGCGTCCCGACACGCGCTTCATCGCCGTGGAGCCCGCGAGCTGCCCCTCGCTCACGCGCGGCCGCTACGCCTACGACTTCGCCGACACGGGCCAGACCTGCCCGCTGTGCAAGATGTACACGCTCGGCAACGGGTTCATCCCCAGCCCCGACCACGCGGGCGGGCTGCGCTACCACGGCATGAGCCCCATCGTCTCCAAGCTCAAGCACGACGGCTACCTCGAGGCCATCGCCGTGCGCCAGACCGACGTCTTCGAGGCCGGCGAGAGGTTTGCCAAACTGGAGACCATCCTTCCCGCGCCGGAGAGCTCGCACGCCATTCTCGCGGCCATCCGCGAGGCCGAGCGCTGCCGCGAAACCGGCGAGGCCAAGACCATCCTCTTTGGCCTCACGGGCACCGGTTACTTTGACATGGTCGCCTACGACAAGTACAACCGCGGCGAGATGAGCGACCACGTGCCCACCGACGAGGAGCTCGAGGCCGGCTTTGCCACGATTCCGAGCATTCCGGGAATCCAGTAGGCCCGTGACATAGACCTCGACCGAAGCCTCGCGGACTCACGTCCGCGAGGCTTCGATTTATTTTTCTATGCACTTTTATACGTTATCTAACCAGATTGACTGCAAAAACGTCGTTCGTGATGGAAAGTCGCCGCGCCATATGCAAAATGCCCACTCGTGATGGAGGAAATTGCCACCCGTCTCGATGGCCAGCCCGAGTTTTCCCATATAAGGTGATAAACAATGAAACAGACTTAGCGTGCGCGGCGAAAATCCTCCATCACGAGCGACACTTTTGCGTCCCGCATCCCATAAATCCATCACGAACAACGTTTTTGCAGCACAGAGCGGGGCGGAGGCGCATCGCCTCCGCCCCGCTCTGTCAGTCGCTACGCTCGGGAAGCGCTACTGTCCGCAGTTCTTGCGACCAAGCTCCGACCACTCGGGCTCCTCATCGGGCAGGGAGCCCTCCTTCTTCTCAAAGAGCTCCTTGAGGCAGTTGTAGGCAACGATGAGGCCCAGCACCACAAGCAGGATCGCAAAGACGAGCTGCAGGCCGGACGTGGCGATCACCGCCGTGCCGCTCGCGGCGAGCGCGCTGATGCAGCCGATGATGCTCTGCACAAGCGAGGTGAACGTGCTGACCAGCAGGAACGCCACGGGCACGTAGAGCATCCAGCCCTTGCGCCCGGTGCACTTGCAGAAGACCGCGAGCATGATCATGGTCATGCCGCCGAGCAGCTGGTTGGACGCACCAAAGAGCGCCCAGATGTTGTTGTAGCCGCCAAAGGCGAGCGCGAGGCCGAGCGCCAGCGTGAGCACCGTGGCAACCCAGGTGTTAGACGCGACCTTGGCAACACCGGTGGCGTCGGCACCGGCCTCCTCGGCGGCGTCGTTGGTCTTGGCAAAGAACTCCTGGAACGAGAGGCGCCCGATTCGGGCCACCGCGTCAACCGAGGTGAGCGCCAGCGCGGAGACGCACATCGTCATGAACACCTTGGCGAGCGTGGCGTCCACGCCAAAGGCGGTCATGCCGCTCGCCACGCCCTGCGAGAAGATCTGGAACGGGGTCGCCGTCGGGGCGCCCGCCTCAAAGGTGTAGAACGAGCCAAACATGATGGCGGCAAACACGATCGCAAGGACGCCCACGAAGGACTCCGCGACCATCGCGCCATAGCCCACGACCACCATGTCCTTTTCATTGGAGACCTGCTTGGAGGAGGTGTTGGTGGAGACCAGGCTGTGGAAGCCGGAGAGCGCGCCGCAGGCGACGGAGACAAACAGCAGCGGGAACATGTTCTTGCCGGCCGCCGAGAGCGCCTCGAGCGTCGCGCCATCGGCGATCATCGGGGCGTTCATCGTGGCCTGGCCGTTGATGCCGAGCACGAAGATGCCCACGACGGCGCACGCGATCATGACGAGCATCATGATTGAGGTGAGGTAGTCGCGCGGCTGCTTGAGCGTCTGGATGGGCATGGCCGCGGCAAACAGCAGGTAGACAACGATGACCGCAAACCAGCCGAGCTTGTCCAGATAGACCGGAACCTGCATGCCCACGGCAAACATGAGGACGAAGAGCACCGCGGCGAGCGCCAGCTCCTTCCAACCCGACAGGCCAAAGCGGCGGTTGATCCAGCCAAAGGCAATGGCCACAAAGGTGAAGAGGATCGAGATGGTGCCGGCCGCGCCGCCGGCGTAGGACGCGGCGGTGTCGACGGAGCCGTCGGCAGCGAAGGTCGCCTGGAACGTGCCGGCGACCATGTCCACGAAGGCCGCGATCACGATGATCGTGAAGAGCCAGCTGAACAGCAGGAACAGTCGGCGCCCGGTACGACCGATGTACTTCTCGATCAGCTGGGCGAGCGACTTGCCGTTGTTCTTGACGGACGCGTAGAGCGCGCCGAAGTCGTGCACGGCACCAAAGAAGATGCCGCCGACGAGCACCCACAGCAGCACCGGCAGCCAGCCAAACATCATGGCGGCGATGGTGCCCGTGACGGGGCCGGCGCCGCAGATGGAGCTGAACTGGTGCGAGAAGGCCGTGAAGCACGAGGCGGGCGAGAAGTTCTTCCCGTCCTCCATGCGACGCGCAGGCGTGATGGCCTTGGCGTCGATGCCCCACGTGCGCGCGAGCCAGCGGCCGTAGAGCAGGTACCCGGCGACCAGGACCACGGCCGCGACGAGCACGATGACAATTCCGTTCATGTGTTTCCCTCCCTAAAACGTTGGAGCCTCGGACATGTTGCGCGCGCAACATCGAGATGCTCTTCACAGTTCCGACATAGTTTCTGACCGCTAACCGGGGCGAAACACGCCGTTCACGGAACACAGCCGGAAAAACGGGGACGGCAGAGGAACATTCGCGCCCATCACATGACGAAAGGGTCACGCGACCGCGCGCTCCCCGGCCTCTATACTCAAGGCATCCGTGGAAGGGAGAGACATGCTGCGCATCCTGCTCGCCGAAGACGACCCCCTGATCGTCCAGGGCCTCTCCGAGCTTCTGGCCAACGAGGGCTACGCCGTGGTCTCCTCCCCCACCCAGACCGGCGCCGTCGAGCTGGCCTGCGCACCGGGCGCCGACATCGCGCTCGCCCTCGTGGACCTCACGCTCGCCGAGGGCAGCGGCTTTGCCGTCTGCAACGCCATCAAGCAGGTGACGCCGCAGGTGCCCGTGATCTTTCTCACCGCGGCAGACGACGAGCTCTCAACCGTGACCGGCCTCACCCTGGGCGCGGACGACTACATCGCCAAGCCCTTCCGCCCACGCGAGCTCGTGGCCCGCGTGCAGGCCGCCATCCGTCGCGCCCGTCCGGAGCGCGCCACGCTCTCGCTGGGTCCGGTGACCATCGACCTCGACCGAGCCCGCGCCGAGAAGGGCGGGCAGGAGGTGCCGCTCTCCGCCCTGGAGTACCGCCTCCTGCTGCTCTTTGCCAAGAACGCCGGCAGAATCGTCACGCGCGACATGATCCGCGACGCCCTCTGGGACGACGCCGGCGCCTACGTGGAGGAGAACACGCTCTCCGTCTACATCAAGCGCCTGCGCGACAAGCTCGAGGACGACCCCGCCGAGCCGCGCCTGATCGTGACCGTCCGGGGCCTGGGCTACCGCGCCCAGGGCTAGCACGAGCGGGCGAGAAGAACATGCTGCTGAGAAACGTCGAGGTCAGGCGCACGGTCTCCGTCTTTCTTGTCGTGGGGGTCGCGGGCGTCGCGGCGGCATGGGCGCTCGAGGGACCGGCTGCCGCAGCCGTGGTCGCCGCGACCGCCGCGATCCTTCTCGCCGTCTTCCTCGTGTCGACCCGCCTGCGCTACCGGACGATCGCCCGCATGGCGGCGCAGGTCGACGCCGTGCTGCACGACGAGCGCGACGTGAGCTTCGAGCGCATGCGCGAGGGCGAGCTGGCGATTCTCGCCTCCGAGCTGGACAAGATGTGCAGCCGCCTCGCCCTTGCCAACGAGGATTTGCTGCGCGAGAAGAACGCGCTGGCAGACGCCCTGGCCGATGTCTCGCACCAGATCAAGACCCCGCTCACGAGTCTCTCGCTCATGACGTCGCTCACACGCGGCGCGCTCGTCGCGGACGGTGACCACGTCGGCGAGGTCAAGCGTCTGCGCACGATG
>DXBZ01000098.1 GCA_019116265.1 Candidatus Olsenella stercoravium
TGGCCCGATGAGCGAGAAGAACCTCGAGCCCAGGCCCTCCACAAAAGACACCGTCCGCCGCGCGCTCGCGCTCTTCTCGGACAGGCGCGGCTCGCTCGCGGCCGCTGCCGCCCTCACGGTCGCCGTGGTCGTGGGCACGCTCGCGCTGCCCGTGCTCTCCGGAGGCGCCGTGGACTGCGTCGTGGGCGTGGGCCAGGTTGACTTTGCCGGCCTCTACCGCGCGCTCTCCTGGATTGCGGCGACGCTCGGCGCGACCGCGATCTGTCAGTGGGCACTCACGGCCGTCACCAACCGACTCGCCTTTGGCGCGGCACTCACGCTGCGCAAGCGCGCCTTCGACCACCTGCAGGAGCTCCCGCTCTCCTACATCGACTCCCACGGCCACGGCGACCTCGCCGCGCGCATCGTCACCGACGCCGACATGCTCACGAACGGCCTGCTCATGGCCTTCCAGCAGCTACCCGTCGGCGTGCTCACGGTCGTGGTGACCCTCGTCTTCATGTTTGCGCTGAACCCCGCCATCGCAGCCGTGGTCGCGCTGCTCACGCCCATCTCGATCTTCACCGCGCGCTTCATCGCCGCGCACAGCGCCAAGCACTTCTCGGGCCAGACGCGACTGCGCGGCGAGCTCACGGCCTATGTGGAGGAGATGGTCGGCGGCATCTCGGCGATCGAGACCTTTGACATGGCCGACGCCGTCCATGAGCGCTTCGCCAAGACGGACGCGGCGCTCGGAGCAGAGAGCTTCAAGGCGGTGTTCTTCTCGTCCCTGGTGAACCCCACCACGCGCTTTGCGAACGCCCTCGTGTACGCGGCGATCGGTATCTTTGGCGCCTTCGTGGCCATGGGCGGCGGCATCACCGTGGGCGGGCTCTCGGCCTTCCTCGGCTACGCCGACCAGTACGCCAAGCCCTTCAACGACATCTCCGGCGTGGCGACCGAGCTCCAGAACTCCGTGGCGTGCGCGCGGCGGCTCTTTGCCCTGCTCGACGTGCCGGCGGAGAAGCCGGACGCCCCGGACGCCGTCGTGCTCGCCGAGCCGCGCGGCGAGGTCGACCTGGACCACGCGGCCTTTGGCTACGAGGCGCACCGCCCGGTCCTCACCGACGTCGACCTACGCGTCCGCCCGGGTCAGCGCATTGCGCTCGTGGGCGAGACGGGCTGCGGCAAGACCACCCTCATCAACCTCATCATGCGCTTCTACGACGTGGACGCGGGCGCCGTGCGCGTGGACGGCCACGATGTGCGCGAGCTCACGCGCGAGAGCCTGCGTGCCGGCTGGGGCATGGTGCTGCAGGACACCTGGGTGCGCCGCGCCACGGTGCGCGAGAACGTGAGCATGGGACGCCCCGACGCCACGCTCGAGGAGGTGCGCGCGGCCTGCCGCGAGGCCTACGCCGACGACTTCATCATGCGCCTGCCGCAGGGCTACGACACGGTGCTCGACGGCTCCGCCTCGCTCTCTGCGGGCCAGCGGCAGCTTTTGTGCATCGCGCGCGTCATGCTGGCGCGCCCGGCGATGCTGATCCTCGACGAGGCCACGTCCAACATCGACACCCGCACCGAGCTGCTGGTCCAGCGCGCCCTGGCGCGCCTCATGGAGGGCCGCACGAGCTTTGTGGTGGCGCACCGCCTCTCCACCGTGCGCGACGCCGACCTCATCTGCGTCATGGCAGACGGCGTGATCGCCGAGCGCGGCACCCACGACGAGCTGCTCGCCGCCGGCGGGCGCTACAAGCGCATCTACGAGGCCCAATTCGCGCCCACCGAGTAGCCCTTACAGGCCGCGCTCGCGCAGGCGGGCGTCGATCTCCTTCAGCGTGACGCGAGCGGCAAAGAGCTGGCGGTACGTGGCGGTCTTCACCTTGCCCGCCGCCGCGAGCTCGTCCATGCGCGCGATCGTGGCGGCAAGCTCGTCGCGCACGCCCGCGGCAAACGCGTCGTAGGCGAAGAGGCGCGCCGCGTCGTTCATCTCGCCCATCAGAAGTTCGCGCCGTTCCAGCCAAAGTCCGGCGTCCAGCCGTAGCGAATGTAGAGCCTGGACGCGTCCACGCCTAGCTCGCGACAGATGACGGGCGTGACCTCCTCGGTGAAGGCCCGCCATGCGGACGGCGGGACCTCCGCGCGGGCGAACACGCTCACGTCGACGAGGGCGGAGGGCTCGGAGTCGTCCCCGGCAAAGTAGATGGGCGTCTCGCCCTCAAAGAGGCACATGAGCCACGCCTCGGACTTGCCGGGCACGGCCTCGATCGCCCGTCCGTAGGCGGACTTCAGCGCCTCTCGCGCAGACTCGGCGATCGGCTCGGAGCAGTAGGTGTGGACGACGGGCATGAAGGCTCCTCTCGACAAATGGGCGCTGACAAGAGCATAGCCGAGCGGCCGCGCGCAGGTTGTGCGCAATCCCCGAGGTTATGCGCAATCCCCGAGGTTGTGCGCACGGTTGCATCTTATATATCACCCGGTACAACGTTTGACGAGAAGAACCGTGCGCCCCGGGCTGCGCATAACCTCCAGGGTTGCGCATAACCTCCGTGAGTGCGCACAACCTCGGCAATCGAGCGCGGCCCCTGCGAGAAGGGCGTGCCCTCCCCGGCCCGCACACGCCGGGGAGGGGCGCGGGCCGGGGCGGGATGGTCGCAAAAGGCCTAGAAGCGGTAGTGAATGCAGTCGCGGTACTCGTCGACGAGGCGCTGGTTGAGCTCGTCGCCGCCGTCGAGGTTGGCGCTGTAGAAGACCGGCGGCCGCTCCATGCCGTCGTCAACGAGACGCTGAACGAGCGCAGCGACGATCGAGTTCAGCATGATCGCGCCCACGACGGTGGACGTGGGCGACACGCGCTGGTCGAGCCCCTCGATCGCCACGGCCGCGTCGCCGACCTCGCCGTGGTTGTCGAGCACGACGTCGGCCAGCTCGAACAGGCGCAGGCCGGACGGGTGGCGGGAGGTAACCGACTGCGAGTAGGTCAGGTTGGTGATTGCGATGACCTTCGCCCCGGCGTCTCGGGCCGCCATGGCCACCTCGATCGTCACGGGGTTGCGACCGGAGACGGAGTGGGCGATAAGGACGTCGCCAGGCTGGAAGTCAGCCTGGTCGCGCGCGAGCTCGGTGCCGTAGCCCACGAGCCGCTCCATGTGGCTCGTGTGGGTGATCGGCGTGGTGTCGAGCATGATCTCGCGCCCGAAGATGGGGTTCATGAGCATGAGCCCGCCGGCACGGTAGTACATCTCCTCCGAGAGAATGCCGGCATGGCTCGCGCCGAAGGTGTAGATCGAATGCTTGTCGCGGACGCACTCGGCGAGCAGCTCCACGCACTGCTCCATATGCTCGCCCTCTCGCTCCTCGATCGTGTCGATCAGGCCGCGCACAATGTCGATGTAGTCAAAGCGCATGACTTGGCTCCCTTCTTAAAAAGGGGCGCGCACGGGATCCGTGCGCGCCCCGTCACCCCGGACGCCGGGGAAATCGGCCAAAGAGACGTGACTAGGCAACGCCCGCGATGAGACGCGCGACGGCGCCGCAGACCATGCCCCACAGATCGAAGTCCTGACCGCCGTAGACGAGCATCCAGGACTGAATCGTGTTGTTGAAGAAGTACGCGCCAAAGCCAACGAGCAGGACGGCGAGGATGCCGCAGACGGCCGCGCCCACGATCGCGCCGCGGATGCCGCCCTCTGCGTTGCCCACGATCGTCGCGCAGCCGATCTCGAAGAAGCAGGTGGAGATCAGCGGGATGACGACGGTCGGGAAGATGCCCATGGAGCCGGTGATCAGAATCGTGGCGGTGGAGGTGATGAGGGCGACGATGAAGCCGATCAGCAGGGCGTTGGGGGCGTACGGGAAGATGACCGGGCAGTCGAGGGCCGGGATGGCGTCGGGGACGACCTTCTCGGCAATGCCCTGGAAGGCGGGGACGATCTCGGCGATGAGCATGCGGACGCCCTGAAGCATGATGGTCATGCCGACGCCGAAGTAAATCGCGTGCGTGAAGATGTAGGTGAAGACGCCCGTGGTGCCCTCGGCGTAACCCCAGACGACGGCCGGGTCGTAGCCGTTGGCGGTGAGGATGAAGAACATCACGATGTAGCTGATGGCGATCGCGATGGAGCCCGTGATGGAGATCTCACGCAGGAAACCGAGGGACTTGGGGAACTTGATGTCCTCGGTGGAGTGGCTCGGGTCGCCGATGGCGCGGGCGAGCAGACCGGAGATCACCGAGAGGCACGTGGTGGGGTGACCAATCGTGAAGGAGTCGTCGCCGGTAACCTTCTTCACGAACGGCTTCATGAGGTTCGGGGAGATGATCATGTAGAGCGCCGTGAAGATGGCGGCGAGGGCGATCAGGGGCGCGCCGGAGAGGCCGGCGCCGACGCCGGCGGCGACGAAGACGTACGGGAACCAGTAGAGCATGTGGCCCGTCAGGAAGATGGACTTCCACTTGGTGAAGCGGGCAAAGAGCACGTTAATGGCAAAGGACACGATCATGACGATGCCGATCTCGGTGCCGAACTCGCCGCCGATGTCGACGGTGGTGGACTCGACCGCCTGAGGCATGACGGTGTTGAACGCCGTGGCGATACCGTCGATGGAGCTGCCGGTGATCAGACCGGTACCGGTGTTGAGCACGAAGAAGCCGATGGCCGTCATGAGCGTGCCGCGCACGATCTCCGAGAAGGACTTCTTCTGGAGGATCAGGCCAATCATGGCGATAAGCGCCAGGAAGATAGCGCCCTGTCCGAAGATTTCGTTGATGATGAAGTTGAGCCAGGCTGGCATCATCGTTCCTTTCTGTCAGATGTCGAGACTTGCGAGTGGCCGTCGGGCCCGCACGCTACTTGCCGAACGACTCGAGATACGCGAGGGTCTTCTCCTCCACCTCGGCCTTGTTCATGAAGTTGTCGAACTCCACGACCGGGACCTTGGCGCGGCCCTCGATGCGCTCGCCGAGCTCCTTGGAGATGAAGATCACGTCGCAGTCGTTGCCGCAGCAGGTTCCCACGTCGCCGCAGAACGCCTCCACCTCGTAGCCGTTGGCCTTGGCGATCTTCTCGACGCTCATGCGAAGCATGAGCGACGAGCCGCACCCGTAGCCGCAGACCGTCTGGATCTTTGGCACCGCCATAGGTGACTCCCTTCTCTCGTGGCCCGCGAGGGCCAGCTTCCCTTCCTATGCGTTGACGAGCTCGTAGAGCTCCTGGTCGCTCGAGCAGGCGATCATGCGCGCCACGAACGTGTCGTCGAGCAGCTTCTCCGCCACCGCCTGCAGCCGGGCGATGTGGGACTCCCGGTCGACGCAGGCGAGGCACATGACCACGCGCACCGGGTCGTTGGCGGAGCCGAAGAAGACCTCGTCGTCAAAGAGCGCGACGGAGAGGTCGCTCGCGTGGACGTCGTCACCGGGCGCCGCGTGCGCGAGGGCGAACCCCGGCATGAGCACGATGTAGGGGCCGAGCTCAACGACGCTTGAGATCATGCGCTCCACGTAGCCGCCCTCGATGCTGCCGCGCTCGACGAGCGGGGCGGCGGCGCGGCGGATCGCGTCCTGCCACGAGCCGGCTCGGACGCCGGTCCTGACGCAGTCGCGTGCGATAGAATCGCTCATCTTCCCTTCCTTCTCCCTTCTGTCGGACGTCCTGGGGGACGTTGTCAGTCGTGCTGATCGAGCAGCTCGGACACCGTGAGGCCGGGGCGCTCGAGCGCCCGTATGGTCTGGTCTCGCTCAAAGATCGGGGCAAGGCCCAGAAGCAGGCTTCGCTCGGCGTCGTGGATGCCAAGGACGACGATGCAGCGCACGCGCTTCTCGCCGTGTGGCCCGAAAGGGATGTCGTGGCTCAGCACCAGCACCGAGGCGCAGTTCTCGCGCGCGCCGTCGGCCATGCCCGCGTGCACGTACGCCGTGCGGGGCGTGAGGACCATGTAGGGGCCGTAGTCCTCGACTGCGGAGATCATGCGGTCCACGTAGCGCTGCCCAACGAGGCCGCGCGCAAGAAGCGGGCAGGCGGCGAGGCGGATGGCCTCGCGCCAGTCGTCGCAGTCCACGCCCACGCGGACGTCCTCCGGGCGCACGAAGTCCCGGACATGGTGGACGACGTCCCCTCCCTCCCCCGGGGTGGCGTACGAACGCAGGAAGTACGAGCAGATCTTGGAGTACGAGAGCTGCATGATCCGGCTCTTGACGCGCTCCATCTCGGACTGGCCCAGGAGCGGGTCCACGGTCACCACCGGGATGTCGGGAAGGCGGCAGTCCGTGGTGGAGACGACGAGGTCCACGGGGTTTCTCGCCACGTAGTCGCGGGCCTCGCCCTCGGTCATGGGCCCGATGACAGTGCACTCCGCGAGGGCGTAGGAGAGTCGCGTCATGAGCACCGAGCTCGACGCCAGCCCGAAGGGGCACACGAAGAGCACCTTGAGGACGACGGAGTCCCGGGCGCTCGACTCATAGATGGCGTCGAGGTACATCGCAACGTAGGCGACCTCGGCCTCGTTGAGGCTTATGCCATAGCGCCGCTCGGCGAGGCGCATCTGCTCGCGCGTGAAGTCGTAGAGCAGCGAGATCGAGACCATGAGCTGGCTCGGCAGCTCGCTCTCCACCTGGATGTCGTTGCGGCAGCGGTAGATGGCGGCGCGCAGGTGCGCGGTGAGGCCGTCGATGAGGTGCTGGAGGGCGCCCTCGTCGATCACGTGCAGCTCGCGAAGGGCGGCGATGAGGTCACGCGATATCCGGGCGGCCTCGTCGTCGGTCGCGGCCGAGACGCGGTGCATGGCGCCGACATTCGTGGTGCGCTGCGCGAAGACGAGCGAGCCGGCGTAGCGCTGCTCGCGGGGCAGGTCGAAGACCTCGCGAAGGAGGTCGCGCAGCGAGCGCAGGAAGAGGTCGTCCTGGGTCCCAGCGGCATCGCCCCCGGAGGCGGGCAGGGGCTGCGGGACGACGTCCGACTCGGCGACGACCCGGCCGGCGGCGACGCGCCCGATCGCGTATGCGAGGGAGATGACGAGCGCGTCGCCGTCGACGAAGGAGGCACCCTGAAGACGCTCAACGTCCGAGACCAGGCGCTCGGCGCGCTCGAGGTGGTCCGGTGCGAGCTCGCGGCGCGCAATCGGCCGCGCGACGTCGCGCGTGTCCTCGCGGGTGACGAGCCTCGTGAGGCAGTGGCGCATCTCGAGCTCGGGCCCCCGCAGGAAGGACCCAACCCCCTGTTCGCGACAGAGCTCGATACCCGACGCCCCAAAGAACGCAGCCACGTCGTCGCACTGCGCGACGACGGTCTGCCTGCTCACGCCGCAGAGCTCGGCGATCTGCTGGAAGGTGACCGTGGGGCGCACGAGCAGCAGGACCGCCGCCGCAACAACGCGGTCCTCGCGATCCGGGAAGGCGGTGTCGGGCTCGTCGAGCGCGGCGAGAAGGGCGGCGCGCCCGGCGTCGCCGGCGAGCACGCGGACGCCGAGGCCGGGAACGCGCTCGAGATCGGCTCCCAGCTCGCGCGCGTACGCCTCGACGACGCCGAGGTCGGAGCGCACGGTCCTCTCTGACACGCCCAGATGGTGGGCGAGAAGGGCAGTCGTGACATAGCCTTCCCGTCGGCACAGGTACCGCAGGCACGCCTTCTGTCGTCTGCTCAGCTCGATCATCTTGGCCCTCCTCGAATCCATCGTGGCGGGAGGCACGGAACGCTTCAATGGCAAAAGCGCGCAGCGGCTGCGGCAATTTTCTTACTTGCCCCCCGGGACGGACGCCCGAGGGTATCATGGGTCGGACGGCAACGGCGAGGCGCATGCGGCAGTCGCGGGCGCTCTGGGCGGGGTTCGGCCTTCTGTGCGGGGCGTGCCTGCTGAGCACGGCCGAGCCTGCACATGTTCTCAACACGGAACTCGTATCATGGGCGCTTTGTAAGCTCACCGTAACGAAAAGACCCCCATGATCAGCCTTCGCCTCCTCGCGCCCCTGCTCTCCCTCGTCGCGCTTGCCGTCGGCACGGCCCTGCTCGCCCGACGCGACGGGCGAATCCGCCCCGCGACCGTCGCGTGGCTCGCCGTCCCCGTGCTCACGCTCGTCTGGCTCACCGTCTGGCTCGCCCTCGACCTCTATCACGAGGGGCGCAAGGAGATTGTGCTCGTCTGTGCGGCGGCGCTCGTCGCCGGAGCATGCGCACTCGGGCGCGACCGCGTGCGCTCGGCGCTCGGCGCCAAGGGGCCCCGCACGCGCGCAGCCGTCTTCGTTGGCTCCCTGCTCGCCTGCACGGTCCTGACGTTCCTCGCGCTCGAGCTGCCCTCCGCCATTGCCGCCGACACGATTCTCCCCCAGTTTGCCTTGCTGGAGTGCGCGCTCATCCTCGGGACGGCGCTCGCGCTCTACTACCTCCTCCAACGGCGCGGAGCGGGCGTGGCCATCCTCTCCACGGCCCTCGCGCTCATCGGGATCGCCGAGTTCTTCGTAATGTCCTTCAAGGGCGCTGCCATCCTGCCGACCGACCTGCTCGTCCTCGGCACCGCCGCAGCCGTGAGCGGCGGCTACGTCTACACGGTCGCCGCAAAGGTCCTTCTCGCCATCTCCTGCTGGCTGTTCTGCGTTGCCGTGAGCTCCCTCATGGTTGCCTTCCCCGCCGTGCGGGCGGATGCGCGCCGTCGCGCCGTGCTGGGCAACCTGGGCGCCGGCCTCGCCTGTGCCCTTGCCGTCACCCTCGGCGTCGTGCTGCCTTCCTACGAGGGCCTCGGCGTGGAGATCAGCTACTGGAACACGGTCTGGACCTACCACACGCACGGTTTTCTCCCCTCGTTTATCGCCATCACCCAGGATCTGGCCATCGAGGTGCCCGAGGGCTACTCCGACGAGTCCGCCGCCGAGCTCGAGGCCTCCTACGTCGCCGCCTACGACGAGACACGAGGCGCCTCCGAGAGCCGCGTCGCGGCAGAGGAGCAGTTCAGCGAGCTGCAGCCCTCCGTCGTCTACGTGGTCAACGAGACCTTCGCCGATCTCAACTCCCTCGGCGACGAGCCGTGGGGCTACGCCGGACCCGAGCGCTACAACTCCCGCGACGACACCCTGCTGCGCGGCGCGCTTTCCGTCTCCATCACGGGCGGTGGTACTGCCAACTCCGAGTTTGAGGTGCTCACGGGAGTCTCGCTCGCCTACGTGGGCGAGGGGAAGTACCCCTTCTCTCTCTACGACCTGAGTCTGGGGCCGAGCGTGGTCCGCCAGTTCAAGGACTTGGGCTATGAAACCACAGCCATGCATCCCAACATCCCCAACAACTACAACCGCCTGACCGCCTACGAGGGCCTCGGGTTTGACACGTATCTCTCCATCGAGGATTTTGAGGGTGCCGAGTGGTTCCACAGCGGGGTCTCCGACGCCGCCACCTACGAGAAGGTCCTCGAGGTGCTGGAGTCAAGCGACCAGCCGCAGTTCATTTTCGACCTCACGATGCAGAACCACTCCAGCTATGATCAGAACAACTTGGGGGACGTGCCCCAATACTCCATAGACGGGCTCGACGAGGACGAGAACGCCCAGCTCAGTGAGTACATCGCCTGCATCGAGGAGTCCGACCGCGCGCTCGAGGAGTTCCTCGGGGAGCTCGAGGAGCTCGACCGGCCGGTGGTGGTCGTCTTCCTGGGCGACCACGAGTCACGTGTGGCGCCCTTCGTCAACGACGCCCTCCACCCCGGAGAGACCGGCTACGCGCACGAGACGCGCCTCTACGAGACTATCTACACCGTCTGGGCAAACTACGACGTCGCCGGCGCGGAGCAGAACTCGCCCGTCCGCGACACCGGCATCTCCTACGTCACGGCACTGGCGCTCGACGTGATTGGTGCGCCGCTGACCGACCTCCAGAAGGCGCAGGTGGTCGCAAGCGAGGAGCTCCCCGCCGTCACCGCCATGGGCGTCCGTGACCTGGAGGGCACCTGGGTCCCGCTCGACGAGGCGTCGACGGTGTCATCGGCCTACGACGACCTGCAGACGATCACCTACCTGGAGTTTGGCCGGCACGTGAGCTAACGAGGGCGAGAAGGACGACCAGCGCAAGCACAACGATCGGCCAACCATACATACCCGCCAGTTCCGACCTCGTTTACGGACTAAAATGACAGGTATGCATGGTCGGCAAATCGACGTGTATGTGTTGAACCACCCCACAGCCGTGGACGAGCTCAAGAAGCTGGCCGAGAAGTACAGCGAACGCGTCGAGGCGGGTCGAAGCAGAGACACTCACCGATCGTCCCGCTGAAGTCGTTTCATCTCCAGCACCGAGGGCAGGAAGCCGCGCCGCCCGTAGAAGCGCCGCGCGTCGTCGTTGCCAACAACCACCCGGAGCTCGACCTGACGCACGCCGCACTCGCGAAAGACGCCGTCCGCCCAGTCCATGAGCTGCGATCCGAGGCCCCGCCCGCGATGTCCGGGCATGACAGCAAGCTCATCGAGATAGCCGCGATCGCCGGCGACATCCACCTTGCAGAAGGCGACCGGCTCACCCTGTTCTTCAATGATTGCCACCCTGGCTTTCCCGTCGGAGAGATCCTTGACGCACCCGCATAGCTGGTCCTCGACTGGCACACCGGGAAAGCTGCCGCCAAAGTGCTCAGAGACCTCGTTGTGGTGCCGCGCGAGCTCCCGGTAGAGCGGCTCGAGCCGCGCCGCCATAGATGCATTGATGGTCCGGAGCTGATATTCCATCGTGTCTCCCCGTGACGTTACCCAGGGGATATTTTAGCCCCTACCCCTTTTCTCCTGGAGACTGGAGGGACTCAGAGGGCAAGCCGAGAAAGCCGAGGTCGCCGACCGCCTGGCTCTCAATCTCCCCCTCGTTGGTGTAATTCTCAAGCGTGCTCATGAGACGCAGACCGCCTGTGCTTTATCCAGTTGTCTGGATGGTTCTTCCCATATGGTACTATTCATCCAATTACTTGGATGGAGGAATCCCCCATGACGGACGTTGAGAACCTAATCCCCCGCCAAAAGGCAATAGACTGGCTTCTCCGCTGGAAGGACCGCGACGTCATCAAGGTGGTGACGGGTCTGCGGCGCTGCGGGAAGTCCACCGTCCTCGCGTTGGCCCGAGAGGCCATGCGGCAGTCAGGCGTCGCCAAGACCTCCATCGTCGACATAGATCTGGAGAAGATGGGCTTCTCGGCACCCACGACCCCGGAGGGGCTCTACGAGCTCGCCGATTCCCGCATCCAGGGGACGCGCTCCTATGTCTTCATTGACGAGCCACAGCGAGTTCCCGGTTTTGAGCGTGCGGTTGACGCACTGTATGCGCGCGAGGACTGCGACGTATACATTACCGGCTCAAACTCCGACCTGCTTTCCAGTGAGCTCGCAACCCTACTGACCGGCCGCTACGTCGAGCACCGGCTCCTCCCTCTGTCCTTCTCTGAATACCGGTCCGCCTTTGTCGAGTACAACGACGACACTCTCTTCAATCGCTATCTGGTGCTTGGGGGCATGCCCTATGCGACGCAGCTCCCCCAAGAGGATGTCTCCGAGTATCTTGACGGAGTTCTCAACACCATCCTGGTGAAGGACGTGGCAGACCGCCACCCGCGCTTCAACATGAGCGTCATACGCGCACTTCTCGCCTTCATGGCAGACAACATCGGCAACTGCTACAGCCTGAAGACGATTTCCGATTCTCTGGAGGCGCGCGGGACGCGAGTCTCGCCCACAACGGTCGGCGAGTATCTTGACGCCCTCACCGAGTGCTACCTGCTGTTCAAAGCGGAACCCTATGACGCAAAGGGAAGGCGCCTCTTGCAGCAGGGTGGCAAGTACTATCTCGGAGACCTGGGATTTCGTCATCTCCTGCTTGGCAGGGACGCAACGGATTTGGGGCATCGCGTCGAGAACGTGGTCTATCTCGAGCTGTTGCGCCGCTATCAGAACGTGCGAGTCGGGCGCACGGGAACGAGCGAGATCGACTTCATCGTCGAGAGGGACGGGCGCCCGCGCTACTACCAGGTTGCGCTCTCGGTTCTCGACGAGAGAACACTGGCGCGGGAGCTCGCGCCGCTCAGGACGCTTGAAGACGACTATCCCAAGACGCTGCTCACACTCGATCGCATCGGTTCCGAGGACCATGACGGAATCAGGCAGCTCAACCTGGTGGACTGGCTCGTTGAGGGGTGACGCGACCACTCTTGACGGCGAGAAGGACGAGCCGCTCGGACAGCGGCTCGTCCCCCTCATCACAAGTCGTTGCAGCCCTATGCGGCACTCACGGGGATCTCCACGTCACCCACCGTCACACTCACGATGTCGCCTGCGGCAACGATGCGGTCGTAGGTCCTCGCCTTGGTGACGACGCTCGTGCCGCCGTCTCGCTTCACCGCAGAGCCGTTGGCGTCCGTGGCGTCAAACGTCGTGCCGTCAGCAAAGGTCACGATCACGGGCAGGCCCAACACGGCGGCCTGCTCCGCCAGGGCCTCGTCGCTCATCTGGCCCGAGGGGCCGAGGTCGCCGATCTGCCGGTCGATCGTGTAGTCCACCGTGACGCCGAGGGAGGACACCGACACGGCGTCGATTGTGACGTCCGAGCCCTGCCACGTCGTGCTCTGGCCTGCTGGCAGGTCGACGGTCGTGTCCACGTAGTTCATCTCGAACTTGAAGTTCCAGTCGCCTGCCACCAGGGTCTCGATCTCCCCTTCGTCGGTGAAGATCTCAAGCTTGCTCATGGTGAAGCGCGCCGTGCGGCCCACTACGCCTGCGTCGTTCCACGTCTGCACCCCCATGACCTCTACGAGCTGCAGCGTGTTGTCCGTGGGGTCGGCGTCGTAAAGGCGGGCGAACCCACCGCCACTCATCGCGCCGTCCACGCGCAGGAAGGCGTCCCCCACGTACGTCAGCTTGCCGCCCTCGTGAAACTCGAGCTCCTCGAGCACGGAGGGGTCGTCGAATTCGATGGAGTATGCGACGGCGTAGTTGGAGCGGTCGCCTACCACGGCCTCGGCCGTCACGGTGACGCCGTTCGAGGTCGCGGTCGCGCCAACCGGCCGGCCGACGTCGTTCAGAAGCTCAGTCTGGGCCGGCGCGCCGCCAAAGACGTCGGAGAGCACGTCGGCCGGGTTGGGCAGCACGCCCGCCGCCACGGCGACGGTGCCGCCCCCGCCCAGCACGAGGGCGAGCGCGAGACCGGCGGCGACGCGCGCCCAACGGCGCGTGTGGCGCTTGGGACGGCGCGCGGGCATGGTCAGGACCTCCGCAGCGGTCCCGGGCCGCGCGTTCTTCTCGGCATCCTTCAGTGCCTCGACCATGCGGGTCTTGGCCTCGTCGGAGAAACACAGGTCGTCCATCGAGGCGGTGTAGCTATCAAGCGGGGAAGTCATCGTAGTCTCCCTTCAGGTCGTCTCTGAGGCTCGCACGGGCGCGGCTCAGGCGCTGGCGCACGGCGTCGTCGGTGGCGCCGACGATCCGCGCAACCTCGCGCGTGGGATAGCCCTCGTAGTAGTGCAGGTAGACTGCCTCGCGCTGCGGAAGCGGGAGCGCCATGACGGCGGCGAGCACGCGGCCGTCGCGCTGTCGGAGCTCACCCTCCCCCGGCCTCTCTGCAGCAGCGGGCTCCGGCACGGCATCGAGGGGCGCATTGGGGTGTGCGCGGCGCTCTCGCAGCAGGTTCCTGCAGGCGTTGGCCGCCACGCGTATGACCCAGGCGCGCTCGTGGCTGAGGTCGCGTGTTGATGTGCAATAGGAAATGGTCCGAATGAGCACCGGGATCTGAGCGCCGCGTGCGTCAGGAAT
>DXBZ01000010.1 GCA_019116265.1 Candidatus Olsenella stercoravium
CGGGTATTTCGTATTTGGACGGCTTTTCTGCGCGCACGGCTGCGCGGTCAATCGAGGTCGTACGCCTCGACGGGCACAGGGTCGTAGACGGGCTCCGGTATCTGGTGGCATACCAGCTCCACGGGCAGCGCCCGGTGGCGGTCGCGCTCGCGGGACCGACCGGCCCACGTGACGCCGTCGATGAGCTCGAGCTCGTCGTGGAGCCACTGCCTGAGGGCACGCCGACGGGCCTCCTCCGCGTAACCGAGACGGGGCTGCGCGATCCCCAGGTCGTCACGTACGCGGCGCACGAGGTCGTCCATGTAGTCAAGGTCGTCGTAGAGCACCTTGTCGAGCAGGTAATCCTTGAAGTTGACCGCGAGCAGCTCGTTCTGGCGCCTGAGGTCGACGGTCCTGCGTCCGGGACGGCGGTGGACTTCCCCTTCGTAGTCAAAGGCAACGCCCGAGAAGGGCGCATCCGCCCGAGGGGCGCGGAGCAGCACGTCCGGCTTGCGCACGCCCTCCCCGAGCGCCCGGCCGATCCGAATCACCTCGACGGGCTCGTTCATCGAGAGGACGTCGAGGTGGTAGCCGCCGAGGGCAGGCTTGAGCCCGAGACGCATGGAGAGGCGGGTCTCCTGCGGCGAGGCGGACCCGACGCACGCCACGCGCAGGGCACGTCTGACCCGCGCGACGCCGGATACGGACCCGAGGGCCGCGAGATGCGCGAGGATGCGCCCGGGGTCGGTCACGGGGCGCGGACGCTTGACCATGCCCTCCTCCGTCTCCGGCACAATCGCATAGGTCCCGAGGAGCTCGCCGAGAAGAAAGACCAGCTCGAGGTGGGTCAGCGTCCGGGACATCTCCACCACCACGCGCTCAGGCGAGGAGCAGTAGATGCCCTCGGCAAGGCGAATCGCCGAGTCGGACGGAAGCTGGAGCCTGGTCGTGTGCGTGTGGACCTGTGATGACTCGGCGCGCCGTGAGCGCTCGGAGACGCTCACATGAATCGGACGCGCGAGGGAGGGAAGCCGCTCGAACAGCGCGTCCAACTCCTCGAGCGCGGGCGGCGCGTCCGGGACCTCTGCGGCGCAGCGCTCTCCCCTGTTGAGGCGCCGCCGCGCGAGCGGGCTTCTGAGCGCCTCGAGGGCCGTGGCATGTGAGAGCAGGATCGACATGCTCTCAGCCTAGCGCCAGCAGCGGAGCCGCAGGCCGAGGTTCTTCTCGCCAGCGTCTATCAACTGTCACGAGACTTGCGCGAGCCTGTCACGAAACACGGTTTTCCCAGTTGGCACGGAAGCCCCGCAACAGGCGAGAAACCCAATATCCACAACTACCTGACCGCTCGCATCCGCATGCCCGCCCGCTCGCCGGAGGGCGAGAAAACCCTCGTCTGAGCTGGTCTCTCCTGGCTCGCATAGAAATGCCGCCCGTATACGGTGCGGCTGAAATTCCGCACAAGAATGTGCTCGAAATACAGTCTGCGCGTTCAAGGCACTGCCGGGCGCACGGGTTTCTCGCCCGCCCACGGGACCCTGCGCAGGAAGTACGTCGAATGCGGAGGGCGGCACGCCGCCTGACGTGCCGCCCCCGTAGATCGAGCGTTTTTCTCTGCAGGATTTCGCGCAGACCGTATCTGCCCGCACTTCCAGCGCAGTCCACGCGCTACCGCTCGATCGGCCTCATCGAGAAGCCCTCCACGAGCAGGCTCGCGCCGCCCACGATCAGATAGGTCGCCACCACGTACCCAAAGACGATTCCCGAGAACGCGGGCATGAGCAGAAACGCCACGCCGCACACGATGTTGAGCACGCCCGTGACCGTGGTGAGGCTGGAGTCGGGCAGGCCAAAGTAGCGCAGGCGACGCGCATAGGTCACGCGCTCGGCACCGGAGATGATGAACAGAAACGCCAGCAGGAAGACGACCGTCCCCGCCGTGAGATAGGCCGGCAGCATCAGAAGCAGGACGCCGAGAAGAGCGTTGAGCACTCCCATCACCAGCGTCGTCGGGCTGCGAAAGAGCTCGGGAGTGCGCGCGTAGGACACAACCTGGGCGAGGCCGCCCACCACGAGTGCCGCCGCGACGAGGCCCTGGATGAAGGCGTAGATGCTCATCGGCGCCGCCGCGCTCGCGATGCCCGCCACGACGAGCAGCGCGCCAATCGCCACGGTCCACACCCGCGCGTGCCGCACACCCGCGTTCCAGCGCTCGACGAAGTCACCGACGTGATCAAAGTCAGAGTTATATCGTTCCATGGGGTTCCCTTCAGAGAGAGCGGCCCGGTTGTTCGGGCCGGCCATACCTCTCTTCTGCCCAAAGCGCGGGCCGCGAACCAACGCTTTCAGGAATGGGAAAACCCTCACACGACCGCCACATCACTGCCCGTCACCTGAGGGGGCGCGGACCCTCGTTCTTCTCGCCCACCCGTCCGTGCACGCCGCACGCAGAACCAGCAAACTGATGGCAAGGGGCGAGAAGAACGTCTCCCCCTAGCGGCGTCGGCGACGGCGGCTCTCGCGGATGATGTCGGCGGCGACCCACACGCCGAGCACGAACGCG
>DXBZ01000099.1 GCA_019116265.1 Candidatus Olsenella stercoravium
CTCGCCCATGCTCGGCACGAGGTTGACCATCACGTTGGCCACCATGCCCACGTTCTTCTCGCCCGCGCCCTCGAGCGCCTGCTCGAAGAAGGCCGCCACCTTGGGGTCTCCCGCGAGCTGCGCGGCGTCGGCGCGCTTGAGGCCGTAGTCGGCGACGTAGCGGTCGCGCTTGGCGTCGGGCAGCTCGGGGATGCGCGCTCGGCAGCGGTCGATGAACTCGTCGGTGAGGTCGAAGGGCGCGAGGTCGGGGTCCGGGAAGAGGCGGTAGTCGTCCGCGGTCTCCTTGACGCGCATGACCACGGTGCGCCGCCGCGACGGCTCCCAGTGGCGCGTCTCCTGGTAGACGATGCCGCCCTCCTCGAGCACCTCGGCCTGACGGCAGATCTCGTACTCGAGGGCGTCGTGCAGGCTCTTGAACGAGTTGATGTTCTTCATCTCGGTCTTGGTGCCGAACTCCGTGGAGCCGCGGCGACGGAGGGATATGTTTCCGTCGCAGCGCATGGAGCCGTTCTCGAGCGAGCAGTCGGAGATGCCGAGCGTGAGGAAGGTCTGGCGCAGCTTCTCCATGAAGAGGCGCGCCTCCTCGGGCGTGCGCAGGTCGGGCTCGGTGACGAGCTCGATCAGCGGCGTGCCGCAGCGGTTGTAGTCGATGAGGCTCTCGGTGGCAGCAGTGATGCGACCCTCCTCGCCGCCCACATGCACCATCTTGGCGGCGTCCTCCTCCATGTGGATGCGCAGGATCCGGATGGGGGCCACGTAGGAGCCGTCGCCGTCCTTCTCGACCGTGCCGTCCGGGCGCTCCTTGGCACCGGCGCCGCCGACCTCCAGGTCCAGGTGGCCGTGCATGCAGAACGCCACCGGCCCCTGCGTGGTCTGGAAGTTCTTGGCCATGTCCGGGTAGAAGTAGTGCTTCCGGTAGAACATGGAGTGACGCATGATCTGGCAGTTGGTGGCCAGGCCCGCCATGACGATCGACTCGATGGCCTTCTCGTTGGGCACGGGCAGCGCGCCCGGCATGCCCAGGCACACGGGGCAGACGTTGGTGTTGGGCTCGTCGTCGTGGGAGAGGCGGCAGTTGCAGAACATCTTGGTCTCGAGCGCGGTGAGCTCGGTGTGGACCTCGAGGCCGATCACGGCCTCCCAGTCGCGCAGGACCTCGGCGAGCTTCTTCATGCGAGCTCACCCCCCTTCCCGGCAAAGGCGGGCGCGACGGGTGCCCCTCCCTCGGGCGAGAAGGACCGCTCGATCGCGCGCGCAAACGTGAGCAGCGTGGCGTCGGCGAAGGCCGGGCCCTGCAGCTGCGCGGAGACCGGCAGGCCGGAGGTGGCGCCCAGGCCCAGCGGCACCGAGACGCCGCCGTTGCCGACGATGTTGTTGGAGATCGTGAACAGGTCCGACGCGTACATCTGCGTGGGGTCGCTCATCTCGCCGAACTTGAACGCCGTGCGCGGCGCAGCGGGCATGAGGATGACGTCGCACTTCTCGTAGGCGCGGGCGTAGTCGGCCGTGATGAGGGTGCGGACCTGCTGCGCCGGGTAGTAGTACGTGTCGTAGGTGCCGCTGGAGAGGAGGTAGGCGCCCAGCATCTGGCGGCGCTTGGCCTCCTCGCCAAAGCCGTGCGCACGGGAGAGCGAGGTCTGCTCGGCGAGCGTTGCCTGGCCGGGCTCCTGGTAGCCGTAGCGTACGCCGTCAAAGCGCGCGAGGTTGGAGAAGGCCTCGCACGGCGCGATCACATAGTAGGCGGCGATGGCGGAGGCTATGTTGGGGAGCTCCACCTCCACGAGCTCGGCGCCCTGGTCCTGCAGGGCGCGGCCGGCGGAGGCGACGGCGTCGCGGACCTCGTCGGTGAGGCCGGCGGCCTCCATGAGGGCGGGCACCACGCCCACGCGACGGCCCTCGATGGGGTCGTCCAGGTGGGCGAGGAAGTCGGCGTCGACCGGCTGGCTCGTGGAGTCCCACGGGTCGCGACCGCCGGCAGTGAGCGCGTTCATGGCCAGGGCCACGTCCTCGACGCTGCGGCCGAAGGGGCCGACCTGGTCGAGCGAGGAGCCAAAGGCCACCACGCCGTAGCGGCTGACCGCGCCGTAGGTGGGCTTCATGCCCACGACGCCGCAGAGCGAAGCCGGCTGGCGGATCGAGCCGCCGGTGTCGGAGCCCAGCGAGACCGTGACCTCGCCGGCGGCGACGGCCGCAGCCGAACCGCCCGAGGAGCCGCCCGGGACGCGCTCGGTGTCCCACGGGTTGGCCGTGGGATGGAAGGCGGAGGACTCGGTGGAGCTGCCGAAGGCGAACTCGTCCATGTTGGTCTTGCCCACGGGCGTGGCGCCGGCGTCGAGCATGCGCTGGACGCAGGTGGCCGTGAACGTGGACTCGTAGTTGGCGAGCATCTTGGAGGCGCAGGTGGTACGGGTGCCCACGAGGTGCATGTTGTCCTTGAAGGCAACGGGCACGCCGGCGAGCGGACCGAGCTTCTCGCCCGCCGCACGGGCCTTGTCGGTGGCCTCGGCGGCCGCGAGTGCGAGGTCTGCGGAGACCTGCAGGAACGCCTTGACCTCGCCGTCGCGGGCCTCCACGGCGTCGAGCGCGGCGCGGGCCACCTCGACGGCGGTGAAGTCGCCGCTTGCCACGCCCGCCGCGATCTGGGCGACGGAGAGCTGGTCGAAGTTGGCCATTAGCGGTCACCCCCCTGGTCGCCGAGGATGGACGGCACGCGGAAGCTGCGGTCGCGAGACGCGCCGGCGTTCTTGAGCGCCACGTCCACGCTCAGGTGGCGCACCTCGGTGTCCGGCACGTCGCCCGCCATCACGTTGGAGAGGTCGCCGATGGGGTGGAACGTGGGCTCCACGCCCTCGAGGTCGTAGGCGCGGATGGGCTCGAGCAGGTCAACCGCACTGTTCATGTACGCGGTCATCTCATCGAGCTCCTCGGGCGTGAGCGCGATGCGCGCATAGTCCGCGATGCCCGCGACGTCTTCTCTGGTAAGGGGCATGGGTCCTCCTATCTTGGCTGCGCACCATTCTACGACAGGGTGCGGCGTCGGACGGCCGGGCGACTCCCCGCCGAAACAAGCCCTTTGCCGGAACGTTTCCGCAACGAGGGCAGCAGTCGCAGCGCCCGCCGGTTTTGGCTTTCCGCGTTGCTGTGGGGTCACCGGTCCCGACGACGACTCCTTCGCCGGTTTTGGGTAAGTATTTGATGTTCTTCTCGGCCAGATATAGCAAATTTATCCAAAAGCGAGGTGAACGCGGCGGTTTGGAAGAAAAACCGCTCTTTTGTGGGAGCTACGACGGAGCGCCAGCAGCGTTGACATAGAACGTTTATCCAAAAGACCGCATGATGGCCCCAAGTCAGACCCTTAGAAAACGACGAACGCAAAATCTCGCTTTTGTCGGCAACGCAACGACACCCGGCGACGGGTGGCAAGCCAAAGGGCGCAGCCAACCTTACGAAAGTGAAAGCCAGCAGTAAGCCGCATCGATGGCCCCGCAAGCGCGTCCCTGCGAGGATTGACCCAGCAACCAAGAAGGAGGCCATCATGAAGAAGCTCATCTTTATCGCGTTTGTCGTCATCGCGGGACTCGCGGTCATTCTCGACGACGGCAAGCCGCGTCCGCGCATGTACCGGCACCGCTAGGGTTCGGCGTCACCTTTTTCGCCAGCGCCGCGGCGACGCAGCCGGCGCAGCAGGCTGCCAAAGCCGGCCGCGAGCACCTGCTGGAAGAGCGTCCCGATGACCACGGGGAACATCACCTCGCCAGGGAAGTACTCCCCCGCGAGCACCGCCCCGGCGGAGATGTTGCGCATCCCCACGAGATAGGTCATCGAGGCAACCTTGTCGTTGGGAAGACGCAGCGCACGGGCCACGAGAAGGCCGGCAGCATAGCCGCACGCCGCGAAGGCTCCGATGAACGCCGCCACCGCCACGAACGTGGGCGTGAGGTTGCGCACATAGGGGGCGACGCCCGTGGAGTTGGTCAGGATGACGGTCACGAGCGCGAGCTTGGCGGCCGGGGCGATGACCGGCGAGAGCTCGCGCGCCGCCCGCCCGTGCGTGAGATCGTTGGCGAGCGTACCCAGAAGCGCCGGCAGCGCGATGGAGACCACCATCTCCCCCATCATCCGCGCGGCGTCCACCTCCACCGTCTGACCGAGAAGCACGTGCAGCGCGAGCGGAATCGTGAACGGGGCCGCCACCGTGGAGACGAGGATCGTGGCGAGCGAGAGCGCCGGGTCGCCGCCGAGCATGTTGGTCCACATGGCGGAAACCACGGCCACGGGCACGCAGTACTCGAGCACGATTCCGCAGACGAGATTGGGGCTGGCGCCAAAGAGCGCCGTGGCAAGCACGCATGCCGTGGCGGGCATGACCACGGTGACGAGCAGCAGCGACATCAGCATTGGAATCGGATGACGCAGCGTGCGCACGAGGTTGTCAAAGGTATTTGAGAGCGCACTCTGGAACGTCATGAACGCAAAGAGCGGCACCACGAGCGGTTTGAGCACGCCGATCTGCGGAAACAGTACGCCCAGCACCACGCACGCCGGCGAGATGAACGCCATGTGGCTCCCGATTAAGCCGCCGAGCCGCTTCCATGCACCCATTCCAACAGACCCCCTCGCAGCCATGCTACTTCGTGGTCCCGCTGTCGAACCCATGCGTAACGTCATCGCAAAGCACCTCCCCGCACGGCGGCGGGAACGCGGCCTTGCAAAAGTGTTACTCGTGATGGAAAACTCGATATCTGAATGCAAAACCTCCGCTCGTGATAGTACTTTTCGCCGCCTGAACTCACTTTGATTTAATTCGTTATATTGAATCCTGCGGTTTTAGGAAAGCCGTCCAACAAGAGGGGCGCCAAAGGCTCAAAAAGTTCCATCACGAGACGCGTTTTTGCAAACGAAATCGGCGTTTTCCATCACGAACGACGTTTTTGCAGACGCGCGTGACTCAATGCGCTCGTCTTAAATACCACCAAGCTAGTAGGAATTGTTGTGAGCGCACGGTTTTTCTCTCCCAAGCCTTGTCTTTAATTCCCCACTCATTACTATGAATTAGGCGAAACAAGACGCGGGCGCGCGCCCGCGAGGAGAAAGGCGGAACATGTCCACTCAGCTGCTCAACGTGAGCTCCCTCTCTGCGGGCACCGAGGACAAGCCCATCCTGCACGGCGTCGACCTGGCCGTGGGTGCCGGCGAGTGCCACGTCCTCATGGGCCCCAACGGCGCCGGCAAGTCCACGCTCGGTCACGTCATCATGGGCGACCCCGCCTACCGCGTGACCTCCGGGCGCATCGAGTTCGACGGCGCCGACATCACCGAGCTCTCCGCCGACAAGCGCTCGCTCGCCGGCATCTTCCTCTCCTACCAGGCGCCCGTCGAGGTTCCCGGCGTGCCGCTCTACAGCTTCCTGCGCTCGATCTGCCAGATGCGCCCGGAGCTCAAGACCACCGCGCGCAAGTTCCGCGAGCGCGTTGGTGCCATCGCCGACCAGCTGGAGCTCGACCAGGGCTTCCTCATGCGCGAGCTCAACGTGGGCTTCTCCGGCGGCGAGAAGAAGAAGATCGAGATGCTGCAGCTCCTGCTGCTCCAGCCCAAGCTGGCCATCCTCGACGAGACCGACTCGGGCCTGGACGTGGATGCGCTGGGCATCGTCTCCCGCGGCATCCAGGCCTACCGCGAGCAGGTGGGCGGCGCGCTGATCGTGATCACGCACAACACGCGCATCCTCGAGCGCCTTGAGGTCGACCGCACCCACGTCATGGTCCACGGCCGCATGATGGCCGAGGGTCCGGCGGATCTCATCGCCGACATCGACGCCCACGGCTTCGAGCGTTTTGAGAAGTGCGAGGACTGCGACGGCTGTCCCAAGGCAGGTGACGCCCAGTGAGCGAGGAGCGCCGCCGCACGCAGGTCGCCGACGTCGATCGCTCCCTCTACGACTTCACCAAGTCCGAGGAGGGCTACGAGCGCTACGACGACGGTCTGACACCCGAGATCGTCCGCGCGATCTCTGAGAAGAAGGACGAGCCGGAGTGGATGCTCGATATGCGCCTGCGCGCGCTCGAGCTCTACCACGCGCGCGAGATGGCGCCCAACTGGGGCCCGAGCATCGACGGCCTCGACCTGGACCACATCTCCACCTACGTCTCGCCCAGGACCAAGCAGGCCAAGAGCTGGGATGACGTGCCCGCCGACATCAAGGACACCTTCGAGCGCCTGGGCATCCCCGAGGCCGAGCGCGAGAGCCTCGCCGGCGTGGGCGCCCAGTACGACTCCGAGATCGTCTACCACAACATGCGCGAGGAGGTGGCCGAGCAGGGCGTCATCTACACCACGATCGAGGACGCCCTCCACGACCCCACGTGGGAGCCCGTGGTGCACGAGTACTTTGGCACGCTGATTCCGCCCACCGACCACAAGTTTGCCGCGCTGCACTACGCCGTGTGGAGCGGCGGCTCCTTTGTCTACGTGCCCGCCGGCGTGACGCTTCCCTACCCGCTGCAGAGCTACTTCCGCCTCAACGCCGCGGGCGCGGGTCAGTTTGAGCACACGCTCATCATTGTTGAGCCGGGCGCCGACCTGCACTTCATCGAGGGCTGCTCCGCGCCCAAGTACTACGAGGCCAACCTCCACGCCGGCGCCGTGGAGCTCTTCGTGAAGGACGGCGCGCGCCTGCGCTACTCCACGATCGAGAACTGGTCCAAGAACATGTACAACCTCAACACCAAGCGCGCCACCATCGGCGCCGACGCCAAGATGGAGTGGGTCTCCGGCAGCTTTGGCAGCCACGTGAGCTACCTCTACCCCACCACCATCATGGCGGGCGACCGCGGCACCTGCGAGTTCACCGGCATCACGTTCGCCGGCGCCACGCAGGACCTGGACACCGGCTGCAAGGTGATCATGAACGGCGCCGACACCACGGCGTCCGTGAGCACCAAATCCATCTCCAAGGACGGCGGCGTGAACACGTTCCGCAGCTCCGTGGTCATCGGCCGGCACGCGGACCGCGCGCGCTGCAGCGTGAGCTGCCAGAGTCTCATGCTCGATGACATCTCTCGCTCCGACACCATCCCCGCGATGGACGTGCACAACGCCACCGCGCAGGTGGGCCACGAGGCCACGATCGGCCGCATCTCCGACGACACGGTGCTCTACCTCATGAGCCGCGGCTGCTCCGAGGCCGAGGCGCGCACGCTCGTGGTCAACGGCTTTGCCAACCCCGTCTCCAAGGAGCTCCCGATGGAGTACGCCGTGGAGATGAACAACCTCATCAAGCTCGAGATGGAAGGGGCGATCGGATGATGGCCGAGAAGGACCTGGCGCCCGAGCTCACCCTCGAGCGCGTCAACGTTGCCCCCGCGCAGACGTGGAACCGCCTGCGCACGAACGACATCACGCTCACGGTGCCCGCGCCTGGCCGCAAGGGCGACGTGTACTTCTCGCTGCCGCGTCTCTTTGAGGGCGTGGAGTGCGGGATGGGCCGCGCGGTCACCGACTGGGTGGAGTCCCAGGCGAAGGGCGCGCGCTACGTGGAGGTCCCGCGCGGCGAGAGGCGCGAGGAGGCAGTCGTGGTTACCGTGGGCGCGGGCGACGTTGCGGACACTGGCGTGATGGTCCGCGCGGGCGCCGAGGTCACCATCGTCGTGGCCGCGGGCGCGGGCGAGAAGGACGGCGAGGCCGGCACGTCCGCGTCTCTCGTGCGCGTGATCGCCGAGGCCGGAGCGCGCGTCCACCTGCACGAGTACGTGAGCGTGGGCACCGACCAGCAGCACCTCGAGAGCGTGGGCATCTCCGCGGCGCGCGACGCCCGCGTGGACGTGCACCAGTACCTGCTCGGCGGCGGCACCGTCGCGCTGGGCTTTGCCTGCGACCTCGCCGGCGAGCGCGCACGCGTGGACCTTGGCTGCCGCTACCACGCGGCCGGCGCGGAGGTCCTGGACATCAACGAGGTCGTGCGCCAGCGCGGCCGCAAGACGCGCTCGGAGCTCTCCTACAACGGCGTGCTCGAGGACGCCGCGCACAAGGGCCTGCGTACCACGATCGACCTTGTCCACGGCGCCAAGGGCGCGCAGGGCAACGAGGCCGAGACCGTGCTCGTGCTGGGCGACGACGTGGTCAACAAGACGCTGCCCACGATCCTCTGCGACGAGGACGACGTCGCCGGCAACCACGGCGCCACGATCGGCTCCGTGAGCCCCGAGCAGCTGGCGTTTCTCGCCAGCCGCGGCCTTTCCCGCGCCGACGCCGAGCAGCTCTTTGTGCAAGCCCTCTACGAGGACGCCCTCATGCACGCCCCCTGCCCCGAGGCCCGCGCCGTCGTGAATGATTCAATTGGGGACAGACCCCTTTTGAATCATGAGTCCGATGATTCAAAAGGGGTCTGTCCCCAATTGAATCATTCGGAGGAGGCGTGATGGACATCCGGCAGAACCCGTACCGCGCGGACTTCCCGCTACTGGCCGGCCACCCCGAGATCGCGTTTCTCGACAGCGCTGCCACCGCGCAGCGCCCCGCCTGCGCCCTCGACGCCCAGCGCCGCTTCTACGAGACCATGAACGCCAACCCGCTGCGTGGCCTCTACAGCCTCTCCGTGGCGGCAACCGCGGCCATCGCCGACGTCCGTGCCCAAATCGCCGCTCTTATCGGCGCCCCCGACCCGCGCGACGTGGTCTTTACGCGCAACACGAGCGAGAGCCTGAACCTCGTGGCCAAGTCCTGGGCGCCCACCGTTCTGGGTCCCGGCGACGAGGTTGCCATCACGATCATGGAGCACCACTCCAACCTCATCCCCTGGCAGGAGGCCTGTCGTGCCGCCGGCGCACGTCTCGTCTATCTCTATCCCGAGGCTGACGGCACGCTCACGGACAAAGAGATCGCCGAGAAGATCGGGCCGCGCACCAAAATCGTCTCGGCCGTGCACGTCTCCAACGTCATGGGCTGCGAGCTGCCCGTTCGGGGTCTCGCGGACGCCGCGCACGCCGTTGGCGCCGTCATGGTCGTGGACGCCGCACAGTCCGTCCCGCACCTGCGCGTGAACGTGCACGAGCTGGGTGCGGACTTCCTCGCGTTCTCCGGCCACAAGGCGCTCGGCCCGATGGGCGTGGGCGTGCTCTGGGGGCGCCACGAGCTCCTGGAGGCCATGCCGCCCATGCTCACCGGCGGCGAGATGATCGACTCCGTGCGCGAGCAGGACGCCACGTGGGCGCCCGTGCCCGAGAAGTTCGAGGCCGGCACGCAAGACGCCGCCGGCATCTATGCCACCGGTGCCGCACTCGCCTACCTCACCGAGACCGTGGGCATCGACGCCGTGGCCGAGCGCGAGGCCGCGCTCGTGGCCTACGCCTTCGAGCGCCTGGCGGGACTCGGCTTTGTCGATCTCATCGGCAGCGCCGACCCCGCGCGCCACCACGGCGTCATCAGCTTCAACGTGCGCGGCATTCACCCGCACGACGTGGCGAGCATCCTCGACGCCTCCGGCGTGTGCATCCGCGCCGGCCACCACTGCGCGCAGCCGCTGCTCGCATGGCTCGGCGTGGAGAACCTCGCCTGCTGCCGCGCGAGCCTCGCGTTCTACAACGACGCCGGCGACGTGGACCGCCTCGTCGACGGCCTGAGCCAGGTCTGGGGGATCTTCCATGGCAGTGACTGACCTCTACAACGCGGCCTTCATGGACCACGTCTCGCACCCCGACTACAAGTACCAGCTCGAGGACGCCGACTGCAGCCACGAGGGCGTGAACCCCTCCTGCGGCGACGAGCTCACGTTCTCGGTGCGCTTTGCCGACGACGGCACCATCGAGGAGGCGGCGTTCACCGGTCACGGCTGCGCCATCTCCCAGGCGAGCGCCGACATCATGAGCGACCTCATGATCGACAAGACGCCCGAG
>DXBZ01000100.1 GCA_019116265.1 Candidatus Olsenella stercoravium
GTCGTTGACAAAGCGCACGCCCCCGACGACGCCGGCCGGCTCGATGCGGTGCTCTATGGGAGAGAAGGACCTCAGGCCATCGCGGACGTCCTGGACGCCCACGCCGAGCTCGAGGGCCACCGCCGCGGCGGCGAGCGCGTTCTCCGCGTTGTGACGGCCAAAAATCAGAAGCTCGTCGGCGGCCACGAGCTCGCGTTCGACGCCGCCGCGCCGCACCACGAGGACGTCGCCGCGCAGGAAGGCGGCATCGTCGCCCGCGGGCTCGCCCTCGACGCTGAGACGGCAGACCCGCGCGCCGCGCGCGGCCGCGCGCTCGGCGACCGCGCGGCAGTACGCGTCGTCGACCGAGACGACGGCGAGCTCGCCGGGGGCGAGGTTGGCGAAGGCGCGCTCCTTGGCGGCGGCGTAGGCCTCCATCGTGTGGTGCCACTCGAGGTGGTCGGGCGTGACGTTCAGCAGCACCGCGGCGCGCGGGTGAAAGAGGCGCGTCGTGGCGAGCTGGAAGCTCGAGAGCTCGGCCACGAACCAGGTGCCCCCGCCGCGCGCGGCGAGGGCCTCGGTCGGCGTGGTGCCGATGTTGCCGACCGACTCGGCGTCGAGGCCGCCCTGGCGCAGCAGGTGCGTGGTCAGCGAGGTGGTCGTGGTCTTGCCGTTGGTCCCGGTGATGGCGACCCAGCGCTCGGGGCTCTCGCGCCAGGCGAGCTCGGGCTCGCCGATCACCTCGTCGGCGTGCGAGCGCGCGCTCAGGAAGAACGCGGAGGTGTCGGGTATGCCCGGGGAGGCGACCGCCAGGTCAAGGCTGCCGGTGAGCTCCTCGGTCCCGGTGATTACGCGCACGCCCGCGCGCTCGAGCTCCAGGGTCTTCTCGCCCGGTGCCGAGGACGCGCCCCCGAAGAGGGTGACCGAGTCCACGCGATCCGGCACCAGGCTCTGCAGGTAGCGCGCCACGGCCTCGCCGGTGCGGCCGAGGCCGAGGACGGCGACGTCCCCGAGATGTCCCTGCGAGCTGACGGTCATTCTCGCCCCCCTATCCGAGCTGGAAGTAGAGGGCGAAGCCGAGGGCCGCGAAGGCCGCCGACACGATCCAGAACCTCACGACGACCTTGTTCTCCTTCCACCCGAGCTTCTCGAAGTGGTGGTGGATCGGCGCCATGAGGAAGACGCGCCTGCCCGTGAGCTTGAAGCTTATGACCTGGATCATGACCGAGAGGGCCTCGCAGATGAACAGGCCGCCCATGATGAGCGAGGTCACCTCGGTCTTGGTGAGCACGGCGAGCGACGCGAAGGCGGCGCCGAGGGCGAGCGAGCCCGTGTCGCCCATGAAGATCGAGGCGGGGTAGCAGTTGTGCCAGAGGAACCCCACGCAGGCGCCGGCGATCGAGGCGGCGAGGATCGCGAGGTCGAGCTCGTTGTAGCGGAAGGCGACCATCGCCATGAACAGCATCACGACCATCGTGCAGCCGCCCGCGAGGCCGTCAAGGCCGTCGGTGAGGTTGACGGCGTTGGAGAGGCCCGCCATGAGCAGGAACACAAAGGCGACGTAGATCCAGGGGACCGAGACGGTCACGTCGCCCACGGCGAAGGTCGTGGTGAGGACGCCCAGGTCGATGACAAGCCCGCCGGGGAAGCTGATCGTGGGCGCCACGCCGCAGACGTTGACCGCGACGAGGCAGAACGCTACGGAGATGAGGATCAGGCCCGCCATCTTCTGCGACGGCGTGAGGCCGAGCGAGCGGCCGTGCGCGACGCTCTCGATGTCGTCGAGCAGGCCCAGCGAGCCGGTCACGAGCGTCGCCGCCACCGCGAGCACGAGCCCAGGCGTCCACTCGGCGACGAGCGCGCACGAGACGAGCACGGCGAGCAGGATCACGACGCCGCCCATCGTGGGAGTCCCCTGCTTGACGAGGTGGCGCTGCGGGCCGTCGGCGCGGATCTGCTGGCCCACGCCCTCGTGGCGCATGAGGCGGATGAAGAGCGGCATGACGAGGCCGCACACGAGCGCGGCCAGACCCACGGCGAGAAACACCTGGTAGGTCGGATAGGCGGGATTTCCGATCATCGGTCGAGCACTCCCCTCACAAAAATGTCGAGCCCAGCGGCGCGCGACGCCTTGACCAGGACGAGGTCGCCCTCGGCGAGCACGGGGCCGATCACGGCGAGCGCGTCGTCGACCGTCGCGAGACGGCAGAGGGCGTCCTCTGAGAGCCCCATGGTCCGCGCGGCCTCGGCCATCTGGTCGGCGAGCTCCGCGCCGACGATCACGAGCAGGTCGAGCCCCTTGGCGGCGGCGTAGGCGCCCACGTAGCCGTGCAGGCGCGCGGCCTCGTCGCCCAGCTCGCCCATCTCCCCCAGCACGGCGACGCGCCGGCCCTCGCAGGCCATGCTCGCGAGCACGTCGAGCGAGGCCGCCATGGAGGCGGGCGCGGCGTTGTAGGAGTCGTCGATCACGCGGGCGCCCGACGGGGCGCGGCGGACGTCGAGGCGCATCTTCGTGGCCGGCATGTCCGCGATCGCGGCGAGCGCGGCGTCGCGGTCGAGCCCCGCGCGCCAGACGAGGGCGAGCGCGAGCAGGAGGTCGTCGACCGGCGCGCGGCCGGGCATGGGCAGGCGGACGGAGCCGCTCCAGCCGTCGGGGCACGCGAGCGTGACGCTCGCGCGGCCCTCGTCGTCAAGCTCGAGCGAGGCGCAGCGCACCGCGTCAGCCTCGCTGCGGCCCACGTACGTGACCTCGACGCCCGCAGGACGGGCAAAGCCGTCCGCGATGAGGGGCGTGAAGTCGCCCGACGAGGCGAGCGCGAGCGTCGCGGGGGCGCCGCCGGGCGCGGGAGCCATCCCGGAGACGATCTCCGCCTTCGCCCGGGCGATGTTCTCGCGGCTGCCGAGAAGCCCGATGTGGCTCGTGCCCACGTTGGTGATGCAGGCGAGCGACGGGCGGCAGGCGGCGCTCATGCGCGAGATCTCCCCGGCGTGGTTCATGCCCAGCTCGCAGACAAGCACCTCGGCGTCGTCGGGCGCCGAGAGCACCGTGAGCGGCAGGCCGATCAGGTTGTTGAGGTTGCCACGCGTGGCGTGGGTGCGGCGCTGCGCGCCGAAGGCGGCGGCGAGCATCTCCTTGGTCGTGGTCTTGCCGACCGATCCCGTGACGCCCACGACAAGCCACTCCGGGTGCGCGTCGCGGACGCGGCGCGCGAGGCGCAGGAGGAACTCCTCGCAGTCGTCGCCCGCGGCGCGCAGGACGGCGCAGCCGAGCGAGGAGAGCTCCGCGATCTCGTCGGGCGCGACCTCGCGCGAGGCGACGACGGCCGCCGCGCCCTGGCAGGCGGCGGAAACGAGGTAGGCGTTGCCGTCGACGTGCTCTCCGACAAACGCCACGAAGACCGTGCCCTCGCCCGCCGCGCGGGAGTCGATCACGGCCTCGCCGCAGATCGCGCGCGCGCCGCTCGAGAGCAGCTCCGCCCCCGTCGCGGCGACGATTTCCGTTTCGCTCAGACGAATCATGTTCACTCTCCCATCAGGACGCCGGGTTGACGCCCAGGATGCCCACCGCCCGCTGCGCGATCTCGCGGAACGTGACGCCCGCGGAGTCCGACGAGAGGTAGGGCGTGTTGTTGAGGCCCACGTAGAGGAGCAGCTGCGGGTCGTCGGCGTTGGCGAAGGCGCACAGCGACGAGACGTAGGAGCCCTCGCGGTAGCCGCCGCCCTCGGAGGCCTGCTCGCCCGTGCCGGTCTTGCCGGCAAAGTCGTATCCCTCGACCTGGCCGGTCGAGCCCGAGCCCTCCGTCATGACGCCGCGCATCATGTCGATCTCCTGGGCGACGGTCTCCTGCGAGATGACCTGCTCCCCCGCCGGCCACTCCACCTGTTCCTCACCACGATACACGAGGAAGTGCGGCGTCGTCGGCACGCCCCCGTTGGCGACCGCGCCAAAGGCGCGCACGATCTGGACCATGGGAATCGCGAGACCCTGGCCAAACGCCATGGAGCCCGCCGTGGCGGCGTCGTACTCGTCGAGCGTGCGGACGATGCCCGCGACCTCGCCGGGGAAGTCGATCCCGGTCGTCTGCCCGATGCCGTAGCGCTCCACCCCCTCGGCAAAGGCCTGGGCCCCGATGACGTCCTGGACGAGCTGGGCCATGGCGGTGTTGGAGGAGCGCACGAGCATGTCGCGCACGCTCATGTCCATGGTGTAGTCGCGCCCGTCGACGTCGGTGACCTGGTCGCTGCCGACCGTGACCTGGGCCGGGACGGTGTAGACGGTGTCCTCGGTGAAAAGGCCCGCCTCGATGCCGATCGAGGTCGTGAGCACCTTGAAGACGGAGCCCGGCTCAAAGGCGCTCGAGACGAGCTTGAGGTTGAGCGATGAGGCGTCGTCCAGGTCGGAGAAGTCCGGCAGGGGCGTCGAGCAGGCGGCGAGCACCTCGCCGGTGGTAGGGTCGCTCACCATGACGGAGCCCGACTCGGCGGAGTAGGTCTCCACCGCCTCGACGATGGCGCCCTCGCAGACCTCCTGGAGGTCGACGTCGATCGAGATGACGAGGTCCGTGCCGTCCTTGGCCTCGGTGACCTGCGAGGCGCCGCCCGCGATGGGCGTGCCGTCGAGGCCCGACTCCATGATCATCTCGCCGTCGGTCCCGGTGAGGACGTCGTCGTAGTAGAGCTCGAGGCCCGAGAGGCCGGTCCCCTCGGTGCCTACGTAGCCGATGATCTGGGCGGCGGTCGTGCCGTAGGGATAGACGCGCTTGGTGTCCGAGAGGAAGTAGACGCCCGTGAGCTCGCGAGCCTTGAGCTGGGCGGAGAGCTCGTCGGCGACCTCCTGGTCGACCTGGCGGGCCAGGTAGACGAAGGTCGTGTCCTGGGTGAGGAGCTCCATGTAGTCGGACTTCTCGCCCCCCAGCGAGCGCACCAGGAGCTCGGAGACGCCCGAGGGGTCGGAGACGGCCTTGGGGTTGGCGTAGATCGTCTGGCACTCGACGCTCATGGCGAGCGCGTTGCCGTTGCGGTCGTAGATGGTCCCGCGGCGGGCGTGGAGCGTCACCTTGTTGGTGCGCTGCGCCTCGGCCGCGGAGGAGTACTCGCCGTGCTTGAGGAGCTGCAGGTCGGCGAGACGGATCGCGACGATGCCCGAGAGGGCGAGAAAGACGGCGCGGGTGACGCTGAGGCCGTGGTCCGAGCCGCCGGAGCCGGAGCCGCCCGGCCGCGACGCCCTCACGCGATACCGCGCACGAGAGGCCTCGTCGTACGAGGCCTCCGGCTTGCTGCGCCGGCCGCGCCGGCTCTGTCTGTCCCTGCTGCTCACAGGAAAGAAGTCTACGACACGCTCGCCTGCGCCGCGGCGTCATCGGCCGTCTGCGCAGCTTCCCCATCAGCGGGCTGCTCCCCCTCCTGCGAGGTGACCTCGATCGTCACGGCGTCCCCGGTGAGGACCATGCCGTAGTTCTGCGTCGCGATGCGGGCGATGCGGGCGTTGCTCGAAAGAACGGAGCGCTGGACCGACAGCTGGTCGTTGAGGGTCGTCGCCTCCTTGATCTGGCTCGAGAGCGCGGAGTTGGAGCTGAGCAGCGACACGGTGGCGGCAGAGATCCCCACGCGGACCATGCCGAGGGCGACGAGCGCCGCGGCGACCACGAGGACCGCGCGCAGGCGTGCGACGAAGGTCGGCGACACGCCGGCACGGACACGGGCGTCGAGGCCGCCGCCGGTGACGACCTCAAAGGACGGAGCCGCCTGCTGCTCGAGGCGCTCTCGCCTCCGCTCGGCAACGTCCATGCTGTATGCCTCGGACCCCTGGTACCTCATGACAACTTCCTCGTATCTCTCGGCTGACGCCGATGTGGTCAAAATCGAGCAGGTACGCTGGGAGCTTGAGGGTTAGTTGATGCTTTGCCTCAAGGTGTACTTGAGCGACCTTAAGAGTTCATCTAGAGCTGGTTGACAGTACGTTTAGTGTTTGGTGGTAGTGCGTTTATGGTTCGTTCTGCTGCGGTTGTGCTTCGTTTCTCTCGCTCACATAGACGGCTCTCGCCGGCTATGACACCTTGGGTCCCTCTCAGGCGACGTCGAGCTTGACCGCCACCCGCATGAGGGCGCTGCGCGACCTGGGGTTGGTCGCGACCTCCTCGTCAGACGCAACGAGGGGCCTTCTTGTCCTGACGCGCACTATCGGCACGTGACCGCACATGCACACCGGAAGGTCCGGCGGGCAGGTGCACCCCTGCGAGAGCTCCGAGAAGACGTGCTTGACGATCCGGTCCTCGAGCGAGTGGTAGGAGATCACACAGATCCTCCCGCCCGGGTTTGCCCAGCGAATCGCGGCCCTGAGGCCACGGTCCAACACGTCGAGCTCGTGGTTGACCTCGATGCGCAGGGCCTGGAAGGTCCGACGGGCGGGGTGTCCGCCCGTTCTTCTCGCCGCCGCGGGTATCCCATCCTTGATCACGTCCACGAGCTGGAGCGTGGTCTCGATGGGCTCCTTTACCCTGCGCTCGACGATCTTTCTGGCGATGCGCGCGGCAAAGCGCTCGTCACCGTAGACGCGAAGGATTCGGGTGAGGTCTGCTTCGTTGTAGGTGTTCACGACCTCGGCTGCGGTTAGGGTGTGGTTCCCCGAATTCATGCGCATGTCGAGCGGGGCGTCCTCGTGGTAGGAGAAGCCGCGCTCCGGGATGTCGAGCTGGGGCGAGGAGACGCCGAGGTCAAAGAGAAAGCAGTCGACCCCGGGCACCTCCGCCTCGACGAGAAGATCGTCGAGGTCGCCAAAGTTGCCCCTGAGGAGACGGGTGCTCGCCTCGGGAGCCTCGCGCTCGAGGCGCTCGGTCGCCGCCTGGAGTGCCATGTCATCCTGGTCTATGCCAATCGAAAGGCCCTCCGGAGCCACGCGCCTCGCAAGCTCGACGGTGTGTCCCGCGCCCCCGAGGGTGCAGTCGCACACCACCTCCCCCGGCTGGGGGTCGAGCTCGGCGAGAACCTCGGCGAGCATCACGGGTACGTGCCGATATTCTGCTGTCAAGACCCTCACCCCCTAGTCGTGGAAAAGCAGCGCGTCGAGGTCGTCCTCGAGGCTCTCCTGCGTCGCGTTCCACGTCTCGGTGTTCCACACCTCGAAGTGGTCCCCGGCGCCCACCACCGTGACGGCATCGGTGAGACCGAGCTTCTCGCGCATGCCGGGCTTGGCAACGTCGAGCTTGCCGAGGGCGACGCGGCCGGCGGAGTCGATGTCGACCTCCACGGCGCGGGCCCACAGGCCGGTCTTCAGGCGAACGTCGTCGCGGCTGCGGGGGTCGAAGTGGTTGTCGCCGTACTCAAAGAGGCCGTCGACGTACGCCTCGAACCCCTCAGGGGTGAAGCCGTTCACGCAGCCGTTGAGCGGAACAAGGTATATCGTCTTCTTGTCGCCGTCCACAAGCTGCTTGCGGAAGACGGCCGGCAGGGTGACGCGCGCCTTGGCATCCACGGACATCGGATACGAGCCGGCAAGCATGTCACCCTCCCCTCGAAGCGAGAAACCTGCCCCGAACGGAGCGTGCGAATACTATACGTCATTCGCCACACTTTGCGACACCAAAAAACACTTTGCTACACCTTGTGGTTGAAAACTGGGCGCAGACGGTCATCTGAGGGGCTGGCTCCCCCAGATGTTGCGTGCCCGGGCGAGCCCGGGCACAAGTGACCTCCGCAGATTTGTGTCGCCGGCGTGAAGGCGCAGCTCAAGGCCTTGCATAGGATTTGCGCCCGGCTACGGTCGGGCGAGAAGAACGCTGAGAAAGGGGCTCCGTATACGGAAATGAGGCCACTCGAGGTTCTTCTCGACAGGCTCATCCTGCAGAAACGTCACTGAGGACGTGAGGCGACCCGTATACCGAGCCCGTTTCTCTGCAAGATTGCGTCGCCCTCGTGAAGCGGCGACATTTCTGCGCACCCTCGCGCGCTATCATGGTCCCAACCTGAAAGAGGGAGGGTTTCCATGCAGACGCGCCGTGAGTACCTCGCCCTGTCCGCCGGGCTGCTCGCCCTTCTCCCCGGCTGCACCGCCAACGAGCCCGAGGGGGAGGTCGACCCCGTCGTCGAAGACCCCGGCGCGCAGACGCAGCCGGTGCAGATGCGCGTCACCATCCCGGCCTCCTACCTGGCGTTCACCGGCAACACGGCCGACGAGGCGGCGCAGGACTATGCCGACTACTCCGACGGCGATATCGGCACGAGCGTCCTTGGGGACGGCTCGCTCGAGATCTACGTCACCGACCACTGGTACGGACAGCTGCGCGCCATGTGGGAGGACGAGCTCGACAGGAGCCTCGACGCACTCGGCGCAAGCGACGCCGTCGCCTCCGTCGAGGTGACGGACGGCCGCGACGCTGTGACCGTCACGGCGCGCCCCTCCTTTGCCGACCAAGCGGACACCGACCTCTATCAGCTCGTCGCCGCCTGCGGCTACCTTCAGCTCCTCGACCCGGAATCCGATTGGCAGGGAGATTGGGCCGTCGAGGTCATCCTCGTTGACGACGACACGGGCGTGGAGGTCGCGCGCGCCACGCTCCCCGCCGACGAGCTTTCCTACAGCCGCGAGAGCTGGGACGAGGCCGTCTCGGCGGAAGTCTAGGCGCTCAGCGACGCAAGCACGTCGGCAAGCGCGTCGTCGCGCCGGTCGGCCGCCTGCAGGTATGCCTGGAGCAGCGGATGGGCCGCCGAGAAGATCCCGGCGTCCGCGCACGCCGCCGCAGCCGCGCGCAGCCGCTCGGAGAGCGGCCCCGCGGCGCCTGCGGGCAGACCCGCCCCCTCGAGCGTGCGCGCGAGGCGCTCGCCCGTAAGCTTCGCCGGGTCGAGGCGGCTCGCAGCCAGTGCCTCGCGCTCGCGCTGGGAGAGCAGGGCGAGCTCGCGACGGGCGGGCTCGGCCTGCGTGCGCCCCAGCTCGATGCAGCGACGGTAGCAGGCGACGGAGGCCTCCACCATGCCGAGGTCGTACGTGAGGCCGGCGAGGCGGTAGAAGCAGAGGGAGAGGCCGTCGACGGTCGAGCAGCGCGCCGCGGCACCGGACACCGCGCGCAGCGCCTCGTCGGCCCGCCCCATCTCGCGCAGGCAGTCCGCGCGGGCAATCGCCGCCTCGGCCGTGCACGGTGCGAGCTCGGCGGCACGCTCGGCATGGGCGAGCGCGCGATCGAGGCCGCCGGGGAGCGCGAGCCTGCGCTCGAGGACCGCCGCGTACTGGTGCGCGAGGAAGTAGGCGTCCGGGACGAGCCGCACGGTGCGGCCGTCGGCATAGTCGAGGTTGTAGGTCACGCGCTCGGCGGTCGAGCGGAAGTAGCGATGGGCCGTCCGCTCGTCGTCGCGATAGGCGCCGCGCGCCTCGACGGGCGCGAGCGCATCCTCGAGCAGGCTCGCGACCCTCGAGAGCTCCTCCTGGTCCGGCTCGTCCGCAGCGGAGACGAGGGGGCCCGCCTGCCGCACGGCGCGCTCGAGCGCCGAGCCGTAGACGAAACACTCGATGAGGCCGTCGGTGTCCTCCACGTCGAGCTCGCCCGAGACCAGGGCGCGCGTCGTGCGCTCGCAGGCCTCGACGACCGAGGCGTCTGTGACACTCGCGCGAAGCTCAGAGAGGGCGGCGACCACGCCCTCCGTCGTGTCCCCCAGCCCTCCGAAGTCGTCCGCGACGCGCTCCCACGCGTCCCAGCGCACCACGCTCTCCGCGATGCCGAGCTCGGAGCGCCTCCGGGCGCCGCACGCCCGCACGACCGCCTCGGGGCAGGGCTCGTCGGAGAGCTCCGCCGGGCGATGGCGCTCGGCCGGGCGCAGCCGGGCGTCCACGGACGACAGCAGCGGCGCGACGGGGGCGAGCCAGCCGTCCGCGGCGCGACGGAGGCGCAGCTCGGCGGAGGGCTCGGGCAGGCCGCCCTCACGCGGGGCGACCGCCATACGCTCGAGTGAGGAGCGCGTGAGCTCTGCGGAGAGGACGCAGTCCACACTCCCGTCCTCGTGGCAGTTGACGACCACGCGGCAAATCGCCGGCGAGGCGGCAAGCGCCGTCCGCGCGACGAGCAGCGCCAGGTCATACGCGTATGCCCGGGCGAGCGGGGCGCGCTGCGCCTCGGGGGCGAAGGAGAAGGCCGCCGGCCGGGGCACGGCCACCCTCACCCCAAGCAGGCCCTCGGAGACGTTGAGCCTGAAGTCCGCGACCATGCGAAAGGGCACCGGCAGGTTCTCCAGGGCGTCGGCAAAGGCCACGCGCACGGCCCACTCGCCCCGGGGGTCGGCACCCTCGGCGGCCGCGGCGAGGAAGCGCCTGCCCGGATGGCGCACTGGCCCCAGGCGGGAGACGCCGGCGAGAAGGACGTGCAGGCGCTCGTCAAGCGAGGCGGGCGGCTCGACCATCCCGGCCGCGTCCTGCCCGAGGTTGAGGGCGGCCTCGATCGCCCAGATGCGGTCCGCGTCCTCTGGCGCCGGCAACGCGCCCTCGGGCACGAGCCACCAGCGGCCGCTGCGCGCGAGCTTGCGGGCCCCGCAGCGCGGCTCGCCCGTCCAGTCTGCGAGCCCCGTGCGCCGCACGAGCTCGCACTGGTCGCCGAGCATCTGGGCGGGGGCGTCCTCGATGAAGTAGCGCAGCGTCGCGAGCGCGTCGTCCGAGCGCGGGAGCACCTGGTCGAGCGGTGAGATGCCGCCGTCGGGGCGCTTCGGGGCAGAGTCCGCCCTCGGCGCCGGGGCGGGGGCAGGCTTCGGGGCGGGGCCGGACGCCGGTGCCGAGGTCGGAGCGGGCGCGGGCTTCGCCGGCGCAGGTGCAGACGACACGCCCTTCTCGGCCTCCCGGGGCGACGAGGGCGCCCGCAGGCGGTCGCGCAGCCGCAGCGCCACGACCAGGACTCCCAGCACGACGAGCGCAAGTCCAAGGAGCATCCCCCGGGCGGTGTCGCGCATCTCGTAGGCGTCGCGCCAGCCCGCCCCGGTATAGGACGGGTCGCCACCGATCGAGACGTACTGGAAGAAGGCGTATCCCAGGAAGAGAACGCCGGCGGCGATCAGCGCGACGCCCGCCAGCATCGGAATCGGTCGCTCACCTGATCGGCTCATACCATCCCCTCTCGTCGGTCAGGCCGTTCCCCCATTATACGTCCGGCTCCGACCCCCTCACGCAGGTTTGGGTTCATCGTCGTTGCAGCCGAAGGCGTCCTTATCGCAAAAGAGCAGGTAGACGCGTTACACCAATGCGCCCTCACACAGGTCTGCGCAAAAAGCGAACCCAAACCGCCGAGAGGAGGGGGCTAGCTGCGGGCGCGCGGGTGGGCGGAGAGGTACACGCGGCGGATGTGGGAGCGGTCGAGGTGCGTGTAGAGCTGGGTGGTCGCCACGTTGGCATGCCCCAGGAGCTCCTGGACCACGCGCAGGTCCGCCCCGCCCTCGAGCAGGTGCGTGGCAAAGCTGTGGCGCAGCGTGTGCGGATGCAGGCCGCGGATCCCCACGACCCGGCCGTACTTCTCGACGATCGCATGAACGGACTGGCGAGAAAGACGACCGCCCCGAGCGTTGAGGAACACGGCGGCGCAGGGCTGGCGCCCCACGAGCGCCCCGCGCCCCTGGTCGAGGTAGCGCCCGAGCGCCTCTGCCGCCGCGCCCAGGATTGGCACCACGCGTTCCTTGGCCCCCTTGCCAAAGACGCGCAGGACCCCCTCGTCGAGAAGGACCGTGCGCTCGTCGAGCCCGCAGAGCTCGCTCGCGCGCAGGCCGCAGCCGTAGAGCACCTCCAGCACCGCATGGTCGCGCAGGCCGGCGGGCGTGGCCGGGAACGGCTGGTCGAGCAGGCGCGCCGCGTCCTCCTGCGAGATGACGTCGGGCAGGCGCTGCGGCTTGGCCGGCAGGGGCAGGTCGGCCGTGGGCAGCGTGCGCGCGATCTCGTCGGTCAGCATGAAGCGGTGGAAGCCCTTGACGGCCGACGCGGCGCGCTCGACCGACGAGGCCGCCAGGCCGCTCTCCGTGAGCGCGGCGACGTGCGCCTCCACGAGCTCGAGCGACACCTCGTCCGGCGCGCTCACGCCGCGCTCGGCGAGCCAGGCCACGTAGCGCGCGAGGTCGCGCCCGTAGGCCGCGACGGTGTTGTCCGAGCAGCCCCGCTCGACGGCGAGGTAGCTCAGGTACTCCTCTCGGGCGCGCTCGAGGTCCACGACGGGCGTCCCCCCTACTCCGGAGCGACCACGTCGTGGCGGTCGCATCCCTCGTGGTGCGCGATCGCGGCGCGCACGAACTCGCGGAAGAGCGGAGCCGGGCGGTCCGGGCGGCTCTTGAACTCGGGGTGCGCCTGGCTCGCCACAAACCACGGGTGCACGTCCTCCGGAAGCTCCACCATCTCCACGAGCCGCTCGTCGGGCGAGAGGCCCGAAATGCGCAGCCCGGCATCCGTGAGCTGCCGGCGATAGGCGTTGTTGACCTCAAAGCGGTGACGGTGGCGCTCGTAGACGAGCGGCTCGCCGTAGGCCTCGGCGGCCAGCGTGCCCTCCGCGACCTTGCACGGGTAGGCGCCGAGGCGCATGGTGGCGCCCTTGTCGGTGATCTCTGCCTGGTCGGGCATCAGGTCGATCACGGGGTGCGGCGTACCCGGGTCAAACTCGGCCGAGCTCGCGCCGGAAAGGCCGCAGACGTCGCGGGCGAACTCGCAGACAGCGACCTGCAGGCCCAGGCACACGCCGAGATAGGGCACGAGCCCCTCGCGGGCGCGACGCACCGCGCAGACCTTGCCCTCGATGCCGCGCAGGCCAAAGCCGCCCGGCACGAGGATGCCGTCCGCGTCGCCGAGCACCTGCTCCACGTTCTTCTCGCCCAATGCCTCGCCGTCCACCAGCTGGATGTCCACGTGACGGCCAAAGAGCACGCCCGAGTGGTGCAGCGCCTCGATGACGGAGAGGTAGGCGTCCGGGAGCTGCGTGTACTTGCCCACCACGCAGATGCGCGTCGCGTCGGCGCGCGCGTTGGCGGCGTGCATCGCGTCCGTGAAGGCGTACCAGCCCTCCATGTGACGCTCGCGCGCCTCCAGGCCCAGGCGCTCGCAGACCTTCTCGTCAAAGCCCTGGTCCGCCAGGTGGCGCGGCACGTCGTAGATCGAGGGCAGGTCCGAGTTCTCAAAGACGTGGTCGGCGGGCACGTCGCAGAAGCTCGCGATCTTGGCGCGGATGGAGGCGTCGACCTCATGGTCCGATCGGCAGACGATGAAGTCCGGCTGCAGGCCAAAGGAGCGCAGCTCGCGCACGCTGTGCTGCGTGGGCTTGGTCTTGACCTCGTGCGCGGCGGCGATGTAGGGCACCAGGCTCACGTGGATGAGGCAGGTGTCCGCCGCACCCTGCTCGCGGCGGAACTGCCGGATGGCCTCCACGAAGGCCTGGCCCTCGATGTCGCCGATCGTGCCGCCGAGCTCGGTGATCACCACGTCCGCGCCGGTCTCGTCCTCGATGCGGCGGAAGCGCTCCTTGATCGCGTCGGTGACGTGCGGAATGACCTGGACGGTGCCGCCGAGGAAGTCGCCGGCACGCTCGCGGCTGATGAGGCTCTGGTAGATGGCGCCCGTCGTGAAGTTGGACTCGCGCGTGAGGTTCTCGTCGATGAAGCGCTCGTAGTGGCCGAGGTCGAGGTCGGACTCGTAGCCGTCCTCGGTGACAAAGACCTCGCCGTGCTGGAACGGGCTCATCGTGCCCGGGTCCACGTTGAGGTAGGGGTCCGCCTTCTGCATGACCACGTGGTAGCCGCGCGCCTTGAGCAGGCGCCCCAGCGAGGCCGCCGTGATGCCCTTGCCCAGCGAGGATACGACGCCGCCGGTCACGAATATGTGCTTTGCCATGGGGACCTCCCGTAGAATCCGTTCCGTTTCCACGGGTCTCCATGGTAGCCCCGGCCGAGAAGAACGACGCGCCCGCCCGCCGGATTGGACGCGAGCGCGAAACATTGCGACACGAAACGCTCACACGCCGCGCACGGGCCCTCGCGCCGCGCGGGGTTCTGTAGGTTTGGGATTGCAATACGCGTATGGTAGCCAAGAGGGCGGGCGCAACCGATATTCTGGCCATGACTACTCGACGGGACAGCGCCCCCAACTTTGGGGACTACTCAAGGAGACTCGCCTACCGCCTGCGCGACCTGCGCCTGGAGCGGGGCCTGAGCCAGGAGAGCGTTGCCCATCGCGCCAACATCGCCCTCTACACCTACCAGAAGTACGAGAAGGGCGAGTCCAGGCCGGGAAACCCGCTGAACCCCACCTATCACACGCTCGTCTCGCTCGCCTGGGCCTACGACATGAGCATCGCCGAGCTCCTCGACCTGGACGGGTCGAGGCGGCCTCGCAGGCGCGGCTAGAGGGGGCCGGCCTCCCCCGAGCGTTCTGCCAGCATCTGGCGCGCGAGGTCGCGGCTCGCCGCCTGCGTGTCGCCGGAGAGCATCCGGGCGACCTCCGCGACGCGCTCCTCGCCCCGGATCCGGGTGAGCGTGGTCTCGGGCACGCCGGAGCCCGCCTCGTGCTTCTCCACGAGGTAGTGGCGCTCGGCCGCGACGGCCACCTGCGCGAGGTGCGTCACCACGATCACCTGGTGCGTGGCGGCGAGACGTGCCAGCACGCTCGCGAGCGCGACCGCCGTGGCGCCGCCCACGCCGGCGTCCACCTCGTCAAAGACGAGCGTCTCGCAGGAGTCCGCCGCGCCGAGCACCACTTTGAGGGCAAGCATCACACGGCTGACCTCGCCGCCCGAGGCGATCTTCTTCAGCGGGCGCGCCGTGAGGCCCGCGCCCGGCCGGTAGAGAAACTCCACGCGCGAGGGGCCGCGACGGGTCCACTCGGCGCGCGGCAGGCGTTCCTGCGCCACCTCCAGGGCGGCGCTTCCCATCTCGAGAAACGCCATCTGCTCGCTGACCGCAGCGGCCAGGCGCGGCGCGGCGTCTGCGCGCACGGCGTCGAGGGCGTCCGCAGCGCCGGCGAGCGCCTCCTCGCAGCGTCGGAGCTCCTCGGCGGCGGCGCGCTCCAGCTCGCCGCCGTCGCCCGCCGCAGCGACGACCTCGCGTGCCTCGGCGCGGCGGCGCGCCACGTCGGCCATGCTCGGCCCAAAGGCGCGGCGCAGCCCCTCGAGCGCGGCGAGCCGCGTCTGGAGCCGGTCGAGCTCCTCGGGGTCAAAGTCGACCTCGTCCGCGTAGTCACGCAGCTCGGAGGCAACGTCCTCGATGTCGATCAGCGAGCTCTCGAGCGCGGCGGCCCACGCGGAGAGCCGCTCGTCGTAGCGCGCCGCCTCCTCGAGCGCGCGCACGGCCTCGCCGAGCGCGTCACAGGCGCCGTCGTCGCCGGAGAGACGCTCGCGCGCGCCGGCGGCGGCCGACATGAGCGCCTCGCCGTGCTCCACCCGCGGCAGCTGCGCCTCGATCTCCTCGAGCTCGCCCTCACGCGGGTCCACCTCGTCGATGCGCCGCAGCACGAAGGTCGCCTCGTCGAGCTTCGCCCCGGTGGAG
>DXBZ01000101.1 GCA_019116265.1 Candidatus Olsenella stercoravium
AGAAGGGCGAGCGTCTCTACCAGAAGCTCGTGGACACCTTCGGCGAGAACAAGAAGGTCCCGATCATGGAGCTTCGCGAGAAGAACGACCCGGAGCTCGTGGAGGTCGCCGACTACGTCTACGAGAACGTCTTCCTGCACTACACGATGAAGCAGTGGGGACAGACGCCCGACCAGATCGACCCCTCCGTCACCGGGCGCGTGCCGGTGTTCGTGGGCGACGACGAGCGCTACTTCCCGCAGGCTCCCCACCAGGGCATGCCCGCGGAGGGCTACACCGCCCTCTTCGAGCACATGCTCGAGCACGACCTGATCTCCGTCTACCTCGACGTCGACGCCCGTGACCTGCTCACGGTCTCCGACACGAGCGTCACCGTCTGCGGGCGCCCCTACGGCGGCGAGATCATCTACACCGGCCCGCTCGACGAGCTCTTTGGCCTCGATATGGGGGCGCTGCCGTACCGCACGCTCGATATGGTCTTTGAGACGCTCGACTGCGACCAGTTCCAGCCGGTCGGCACCGTCAACTACACCACGAGCGAGGACTTCACCCGCATCACCGAGTTCAAGAACATGACGGGCCAGGTGGTCCCGGGCAAGACGACCATCCTCAAGGAGTACTCCAAGGCTTACGAGCCCGGCAGCGGCGAGACCCCCTACTACGCGATCATCGAGGACGCCAACCTCGACCTCTATCGCCGCTACCGCGCGCGCGTGGAGGACCTCGTGAACTTCCACTGCGTCGGACGCCTCGCGGAGTACCGCTACTACGACATGGACGGCGTCGTCGCCTCCGCGCTCGACCTCTCAGACGAGATCATCGCGCAGCACAGCTAGGTGCCCGTCCGCCCTGCAACCAAGAGGGAACGCATGAAGAAGATCATCACCTTTGGCATCCCGTGCTACAACTCGGCTGCCTACATGGACCACTGCATCGAGTCGATCCTCGAGGGCACGGGGTACGCCGACGACGTCGAGATCGTCATCGTCGACGACGGGTCGACCAAGGACGAGACCCCTGCCAAGGCCGACGCCTGGGCCGAGCGCCACCCCACGATCATCAAGGCCGTCCACCAGGAGAACGGCGGCCACGGCGCCGCGGTCATGCAGGCCGTGCGCAACGCGAGCGGCACCTACTTCAAAAACGTCGACTCCGACGACTGGGTGGACGCCGAGGCCGTGAGCGCGCTTCTCGCCCAGCTGAGGCGCTTCGACGAGCTGGGCGAGCACGTCGACCTCGTCATCACCAACTACGTCTACGAGCACGTGGAGGACGACACGCAGAACAAGGTCGACTACCGCCACGTGCTCCCGGTGGGCAAGATCTTCACCTGGAACGACATGGGCCACTTCATGATGTGGCAGTACCTGCTCATGCACGCGCTGACCTATCGCGTCGACGTGCTGCGCGAGGTGGGGCTCGAGATGCCGCCGCACACGTTCTACGTTGACAACATCTACGCCTACGTGCCGTTTCCGGCGTGCCGCAGCATCTTCTACCTCGACGCCGACGTCTATCGCTACTTCATCGGCCGCGAGGACCAGTCCGTCAACGACAAGGTCCTCACGAGCCGCGTGGACCACTACTGGCGCGTGGCGCGCGTCATGATGCACGCCTACCACGTCTACGACGACATCGCGTCGGCCAAGCTGCGCAGCTACATGATGAACTACTTCACAATCATCATGGCCATCTGCTCGGTCTTCTCCAAGAAGAGCGACCGGCCGGATGCCATGGACGAGCTCCAGAGGCTCTGGGACGAGCTCCGGGCCTACGACAAGCGGATGTATCGTCGCGCCCGCCACGGCGTGGTGGGCCTTGCCACCAACCTGCCGGGCACGGTGGGGCGCGCGCTCACGCTCGCGGGCTACCGCATGGCCCAGAAGCTCGTGAAGTTCAACTAGCCCCTCTAGCCCTAGAGGTCGCGTGCGGCGACGTAGCCGTAGGCGCTCGTCGCGCTCCTGGCGCCGTCGGCTATGGCCCGGCCGAGCGCGCGCGTGGCGAGCGCGCCGACCACGTCGACGGGGGCGTCGACCTCGCCGGTCGCCATCACGAAGACCGTGTCGCCGTCGTTTGTGGTGTGCGTGGGGGAGATGGCGTGCGCATAGGCGTCGGCCGACATCTGGGCGACCTTGGTCGCCTGCGCCTTGGTGAGGCGCGCGTTGGTCACGACGCACGAGATCGTGGTGTTGGTCCTCTGGAGGGGCATGCGGGCAAAGCCGCCGAGAAGGACCTCGGTGGTGTCGGCGAGCCTCCCGTCCTCCCCACACACCCCGGCGATCCTCTCGCCCGTGTCCGGGTCGAGCACGTCGCCGCAGGCGTTGACGGCGGCGATGGCGCCGCACACGAGCTCGCCCGCGCACTCGACGTCCTCGCCGAGGCCGGACTTCATCGCGCGCTCGGGACCGGCGAGCTTGCCGACGGTGCAGCCCGTGCCGGCGCCGACGTTGCCGCGCTCGAGGGGCGCCCCGTCGTCGAGGGCACGGGCGCAGGCGGCGCGGCCGTCATCTGCCGTCGGGCGCGTGTGGGCGTCGCCGCAGGCGAGGTCGAAGAGGCAGGCGCCCGAGACGATCGGAACGCGTGCCACGCCCACGTCGAGGCCGTAGCCGCGCCGCTCGAGCTCCTCCGCGACGCCGCACGAGGCGGCCAGGCCGAAGGCGCTGCCGCCCGAGAGCACGACCGCGTGGAGCACCTCGACGGTCTCCTCGGGGCGCAGGAGGTCGGTCTCGCGCGTGGCCGGGGCGCCGCCGCGCACGTCGACGCCGCCGGTGGCCCCGGCGGGGCACACGATGACGGTGCAGCCGGTCCCCGCCTCGGTGTTGGTCGCATGTCCGACGTGGACGCCCGGGATCTGCGCGACGTGCGTGAGGTTCTTCTCGCTAGGCATGCGCCCCTCCGATCTTGATTGCCCGGGCAACGAGGTCACGGGTGTCGTCCGTGAGGTCGGCGAGCTCCCGCACGAGCCGCGCGAGCGGAAGCCCCACGACGTTGCAGTAGTCTCCGACGATGCCTCTGACCAGCAGGCGCCCCGCGCCCTGAATGCCGTAGGCGCCGGCCTTGTCGAGGGGCTCGCCGGTTTGGACGTAGGCGTCTATCTCCGCGTCCGTGAGGTCCCAGAACGTGACCTCCGTGGTCTCGACGAAGCGGCTCCTCGCGGCGACGGTGGCGTCGTCGTTGAGCAGCAGTGCGCAGACGCCGGTCGAGACCTGGTGCGTGCGGCCCGAGAGCTCGCGCAGCATGCGGGCCGCGTCGGGGGCGTCCGACGGCTTGCCGAGCGCCTCGTCGCCCATCCAGACGATTGTGTCGGCGGCAACGAGCAGGCCGTCTCCCGCAGCGCTCGTCAGCGAGGCCCTGACGGCCTCGGCCTTCTCCGATGCCAGACGACCGACGAGCTCGACGGGCTTCTCGCCCGGCAGGCGCGTCTCATCGATGTCCGCCGGCACCACCTCAAGGTCAAAGCCCGCAGCCGAGAGGAGCTCACGGCGACGGGGGGACTGCGAGGCCAGGATCACGGGTTACCTCCATACAAAAATGCGGGGACCTCAGCGGCCCCCGCAGGCGTCACGTTAGCGTGTCGAGTTACTCGACGACGATAGCGGAGACGGGGCAGTTGTCAGCAGCCTCCTGGGCGGCGTCCTCGGCGTCCTCGGGAACGTCCTCCTCGATGGCAACGGCGACGCCGTCATCGGAGATGGAGAAGACGTCGGGGCAGGTGCCCTCGCACAGACCGCAGCCGATGCACTCCTCGTTGACAGTAGCCTTCATAGTGGGATCCTCTCTCTTGCCTGGGCCCCCTGCCCAGGTTCACTCTTTTTGTACACGTTTACGCGCGGTCGCGCAACCGTCTCTCGAGGAGCGTGACCGTCTCCACGTGATAGGTCTGCGGGAAGAGGTCGACGGGCGTCACGCGCACGGGCGAGAACGCACCCTCCTGCTCAAAGCGTGCGAGGTCGCGGGCAAGGGTGGCGGGGTCGCAGCTCACGTAGGCGATCGCGCGCGCCGGCTGCTCGGAGAGGCGACGCACCACGTCGGCGGCGAGCCCCGCGCGCGGTGGGTCGACGACGATGACGTCGGCGTCGGTGTCCGGGAACTCGCGCCCGGCGTCTCCGCCGATGGGGTCCACGTTGTCGAGCCCGGCGTCCTCGATGTTGCGGCGCAGATCGCGGACTGCCGGGCCGTACGACTCCACGGCGGAGACAAAGCCCGCGCGTCGGGCGAGCGGCAGCGTGAAGGTGCCGGCCCCGCAGTAGAGGTCCATGGCCTCCTCGTCCGGCTGCGGGTCGAGGGCGTCCATCACGAGCTCCACGAGCTTCTCGGCACCCTTGGTGTTGACCTGGAAGAACGACGGCGCGGAGACGCGCATGCGCTCGTCGCCGACGAGCTCCCCCCAGGAGCCGGTGCCCGAGAGGCACTCGACCCCCGCGATGCGGCGGGCCTTGGCGGGCCCCTTCTGCATGACGCGCACCACCGACGTGGGGTGCAGCGCGTCGGCGAGGATCTTGGCGGCCTGCGCGCGCGGGAAGGCGCCGGGACGGTCCCAGAGCGCGACCTCGACCTCGCCCGTGCGCCGCGAGACGCGGATCCCCACGCGCTCGAGGTCGATGGGGTGGCGGCCGGCGAGGTAGGAGAGGGCGCCCGCGACGGACTTGACCGCTCCTGCGTGCGCGCGGTCAAGCAGCTTGCAGCTCTTCACGCGCACGACGTCGTCGCCTGCGGCGTGCATGCCGAGCGCCGTGCGGCCGTGCTCGCGCGCGACGGCCAGCTCGACCTTGTTGCGGTACCCCCAGGGCTCGCTCGGGGAGACGAGCGGGGCGACAAGGGCCTCGGCGCGCGTGGGCTCCATGTGGGCGATGCGGGCGAGCGCGTCGACGACGCCGGTGCGCTTGGCCGCGGCCTGGGCGCTGCGGGAGAGCGCGCCCCAGGGGCAGCCGCCGCAGACCCCCACGTAGGGACAGGGGGGCGTCATGCGCTCGGGGCCGGGCTCGAGGAGCTCGGCCGCGCGGGCATGGGCCCAGCGGTCCTCCTCGCGGTCGACGACGGCGCGGACGCGGTCGCCGGCGAGCGCGCCGGACACAAAGACCGTCCTGCCGTCCGCGTCGTGGGCGAGGGCGTCAGGGCCGTAGGTCATGCGCTCGCAGGTGAGCTCGAGCTCGCGTGCCTCGCCGCTCACTCGTCACCTCCGCCAAAGAGCGTGCCAAACGCCTGGCCAAAGAGGGAGAGCGCGCGCGAGACGCGACCGCGCCTGGGGGCCGCGTCGGGTCGGGACGGGGCGGGAGCCGCAGGGGCCGCCGCGTCGGCCGGCGCGGGAGCCGCCTTGGGCGCGGGCGCGGCGTCGTCCTCGGCGACCTCGACCGTGGCGAGGTCGGGCGCGGCGTCGGCCTCGGGCTGGACGCGCTCGGCCTTGCTCGCGTCCGCGCGTGCCTCGACGGCGGCGCGGGCACGCTCGTAGGCCTCGCGCAGGAGGACCTCCTGGCAGACGATGCGCGGGGCGTCGGGGTCGGCCTCGATGCGCGCCCAGGTGCCCTCGGCCGTGAGCTGGCGGGCCTTGACGTTGTCAGAGAGCTGGAGCTCGATGAAGTGGCGCACGATCTCGCGGCAGGCGGGGTCGCGCACCGGGTAGGCGATTTCGACGCGCCGCTCGGTGTTTCTCGTCATCATGTCGGCGCTCGAGAGGTAGATCGTGTCCATCTCCTCGCCAAACGCGTAGATGCGGGCGTGCTCGAGGAACCGCCCGGCGATCTGGCGGATCACCAGGCCATCGGTCTTCCCGGGGACGCCCGCCTTGATGCAGCAGATGCCTCGGACGATCATGACGACGCGCACGCCGGCCTCGCAGGCCTCCGAGATCTTGTC
>DXBZ01000102.1 GCA_019116265.1 Candidatus Olsenella stercoravium
ATCCCGGCCCGGAGAGCGGCTCCTACGGCAACCTGCTGTGCTCCCCGCGCATGCGGGGATGATCCCTGCACGCGCCCGTTGCCCCGGGCGATGGCCCGGTGCTCCCCGCGCATGCGGGGATGATCCCTCGCAGGACGCGAGCAGGCACTCTGACTCGCCGCGCTCCCCGCGTATGCGGTGATGATCCCGGCGCCATGTTCGACGTCGGCATCGCCTTCATGCGCTCCCCGCGCATGCAGGGATTGATTAAGCGGCATCGTAGCCGTTTGTTGTCTCGACTGCTGCCATGGTGTCCGGTAGGCGCCTGGGGTCGTCGGGACCTCGCGCTGGAGTCGGCCATAGGCCTGGGGATCCGCGCTTCACCCCTCCGCTTGTCAGTGCTGCGTTCACGAGGTTGAGGTGTTCCCGGAGGATGTTCGCCTGCTCGGAACTGTAGCGGATGCGCTGTCCGAGCAGCTCGACGTTGCCCGGGCCCAGTTCCGGGGTGCGGTAGATGGCGCGCAGCTCGCGCTCGACCTCCGAGAAGTCCCGCCTGAGCGAGGGCAGCCTGCTCGAGAGGTCGGTTGTGTCGTCCCCGAACTGGATCGCGAAGCCCTTGTAGGCGTCGGCCATGCCGCCCCCTTCCGAGGCGTCTTGGATCGCCACCGCACGGGTAGAATCGAGAAGGATGGGGGTGGTATCCATGAAGCGCGGCGAGTCGCACGACCTCGTCTCCGAGCTCGCCTCGAGGCCATGGAGCCGGGAGGAGAACCGGGCCTGTGCCGCCCCTCGGACGAACGGCCGTCGCCCTCCTCGTCTTCCCCCTCGCCCTAAACGCCGTTGCGGCGGCGATGGATTACGGGTCCTTCTAGCAGGGCAGCCTCATGGCGTCCGCCAGTGTCGCGTCGCGCGGTCCGGCAGCCGGCCTCCTCGGCGAGCGTTCGGGCGAGTAGATACTCTCCGCGCTCGTGGGCTTGATTCATGCAACGACAGCGTCAACACCAATACGCCGACGTGTTCTCATATGTGCTGAGATGGCCTCATCCCGAGAGGCTTGACCATTAGTCTTTCCCTGGGGTTGTCGGGCGGAGGGTAGAACGGCGTTATCTAGGAATGCGGCGCGGCACGAGGCGCCGACCGACCGCCTCACTATCCACTACTCAAAGCGTAGCGCGCACGTCGTATCGGCCGAGCCCCGCCAGCGTCTCCTGCTAGACTAGCCCCGACCGCGCGTTCTTCTCGCCCATAGGGAGGTCTTCTTGCCATGACGCCGGACATCAGGCTCGTTGCCGTTGACATCGACGGCACGTTCATGCGCACCGACTACACCTACGACGTCCCGCGCTTCGAGCGCCTGCTGGCGTACATGCATGAGGTAGAGTGCGCCTTCGTGGTGGCGAGCGGCAACCAGTACTGGCAGCTGCGCGGCCACTTTCCCGGACACGAGGACGAGCTGTGCTTCGTCGCCGAGAACGGCGCCTACGTCATGGACCGGGGCGAGCTCGTCTACATGCGCACGATGCCGGACGAGACGGTCTCCGCGGTCATCGACGTGTGTCGCGCCCACGCCGACGAGGTCTGGAACGTGCTCTGCGGCGTCGAGGGCGCCTACTGCGAGCGCGGCGCGGTCTCCGACGACTTCTTTAACGAGATGAGGCGCTACTGCCATCGCCTGAGCTGGGTGGACGACCTCAAGGCCACGGGCGACCAGATCCTCAAGTTTGCCGTCAGCGTCCCAGACGAGCGTACGGACTTCTTCTACGGTTTCTTCCGCCGAGAGCTCGAGGGCATGGTGGAGCCCACGACGAGCGGCCACGGCTCCATCGACTTCATCACTCCCGGCTGCCACAAGGCGTCGGGGCTCGCGCGCCTCGCCGAGCGCCGGGGGATCTCCTCGGAACAGTGCGTGGCGTTCGGTGACGGCGGCAACGACGTGGAGATGCTTCGCTTCTGCGGCGTCGGCTACGCGATGGCCAACGCGCCCGACGAGGTGAAGGCCGCCGCCGACCGCGTGTGCCCCTCCAACGACGAGGACGGCGTGCTCGTGACGCTGGAGGAGCTGTTCGCGTAGGGCACGCGCCGAGCTATCGCTCCGCCGCCGCTCCCAGCGCGCGGTTGACGCGCTCCGCCACGCCCACGCTCAGCGCGACCTTTGCCACGTCCGGCACCACGAACGGCACCACCGCCACGGCCAGCGCCGCAGGCGCGTCGAGCGCGTAGACGTTCATGAGCTGAATCGTTCCCAGCACGTAGCTCACCGCCAGCAGCGCGGCTCCGCCCGCCGCGCCGCGCGCCCTTCTCGGCAGCGCGTTCGTGTGCGTGATGGCGCCCGCCACGGGCATGCCCGCCGCGAAGCCCAGGAGATAGCCCCCCGTGGGTCCTAGCAGCACGCCGACCCCGCCCTGGAAGCCGGAGAACACCGGCACGCCCACCGCGCCCAGCAGCAGGTAGACGACAACGGTGAACAGCGCGTCGCGCGTGCGCATGACCTGGGGCAGCAGCGCCAGCACAAAGGTCTGCAGGGTGAACGGTACCGGGCCCAGCGGCACGGTGACCCAGGCGCTCACGGCAAGCAGCGCTATGCAGACGCCGCAGCGGGCGATCTGGTGGTTGGACATGGCGGCTCCCTCGCGGACGGGCGCTCCTCTCGTGCGCCTACGGAACGAAAGCATACCGCATGGTCGAGCCCCCGCTTGAGCTCCCGCTCTTCTCGTAAGATGGACGGGCAGGGGCGATGCGCCAACGAGCGGGGGAGGGCACATGGAGAGCGACTTTGCGGACTGGGTCGAGCGGGAGTTCCGTCACCCCGTGCCCGGCGAGTACCGGGACTTCCTCTTCCGGGACGTAGCAGCCGCGCATGTCGAGCCCGTCACGCCTTTGCGGGCGTATCTCGTCACGGGTGACGGCGACGAGTACGAGGTCTCCGAGTGGTTTTCCGCCGAGCGCATACCCGACATCTACCGATGCTGCCGCGCGGAGGGGCTGATAGCGGAGCAGCTGCTTCCGATCTTCGACAGCTGCGGCTGCGTTGCGGCGCTCGACTGTGACGAGGGCTCGAGCACGTACGGCAGCGTTCTCTTGCAGGCTCCCGAGGGCTACTTTGACGACGCCCGTCAGGAGAACGTCTACGAGGAGCCGGTCCTTCTCGCTCGGAGCTTCTCAGACGTGCTGGCCGCCCTGGGAGAGACCCAGCAGGGCGAGGCTCCCGACCTCCTGCTCCTGGGTTCCGACCGGACGCTCGGCCCCTCGGACCTGGCGTCCTTTGAGCGCGAGCTGGACGTCGAGCTGCCGGCGGACTATCGCGAGTTTCTGCTGGCCCACAACGGCGGGACGCCGGCGCGGTTTCTCTGCACTCCCACGTTCATGGAGGTCGACCCCGCTACAAGGGAGGGGCACCGCCAGTCGGTGCCCATCGACCACTTTCTCTCGCTGGGGGAGATCTCCGAGCTGCTCGTAGACAACGAGGACGAGCCGACGTTCGGGCCGGGCCGCGTGCCTGTCGCGTGCGACCAGTGCGGCAACCTGATCCTGCTGGACGTTGCTTGCGGCTCGGGCGCATCCATCGAGGGCGTTCAGGGCGTTCAATTTGCCAACCACGAGGTACGCGGCGCGGACGGTCTCTTTGCCCTCTCGCCGCTCGCCTCGTCCTTCGGCGAGTTCGTTCGTTCCCTCGCCCCATATGGCGAGGACTCGTAAGGGAGGGGTACATGTCAGGTTCTGGCAGAGAGAACTTCACCGTGATTCTGCCAGAGGGATTCTCCCGGCTTATGCTGGGCGGCTCTCTGCTGCTTGCGCTGGTCCCAGCGGGGTTTGCCCTGGCAGGTGACCTTCCGCCGCTGGGCGCCTTCATGTTCGCCCTGATCATCGCCCCGACCCTGCTTGCCGCCGTCGCCGGGCGCCGCTTCAGGGTCAGGGTGCGCGACGGTGTGGTGACCGTGCGCCCCGCCCTGTTCGGGAGCGAGTGGGACTTCGTCGCAGCCGACGTCACGCGGGTGGTTCGCCGCATCAACTACAACACCGGCATGGGCACGCTCGCCAAGATGACCGTTCACGCGCGCGGCCGTCGCGTGTCGGTGGAGAGTCTCATGGTAGGCAGCGAGGGCTTTTGGGCGT
>DXBZ01000103.1 GCA_019116265.1 Candidatus Olsenella stercoravium
CGGCCGCGACGGCGCGTGGGGGCCTCGGCGGCCTCTGCGGAGGCGTCGGAAGCGGGGGTCGTCTCGGCGGCCTCGGAGGCACCCGTCGACGGGGCCGAGGAGGGTGCGTCCGCCTGCTCGGTCTTGCGCGGACGGCCGCGACGGCGCTTGGGGGGCCAGGGCTCACCCGCCGCCTCCGCCGCAGCCTGGGCCACCGCCTCGGCGGCTCGGGCGGCCTCCATCTCGGCCTTCGTGCGACGCTTCCTCTTGGGCTTCTGGGCGGGAGCCTCGCCGGCGGCCTCGGGAGCCTCGGGGGAAACGGGGGTCACGTCATCCGTCATATGTTGTCTACCTCTCAAAGATTGGAATCGCGCGGCATGCCCCCACACGAGGGCCCGGCCAATCGGCCGCAGCACGCCGCATAACGCCTCTTGAGCGAGGGTTCACAAAGGAGCGGGGGTTCTCAGCGACGCAACACATCGCCTGAGCAGCGCCGAGTATAGCACTCGTGCGTCAAAAATCAAAGAAGCCCCGCCCCTCTCGTCGGGGGCGGGGCTCAGGGCTAGGCAGAGGCGCGGGGCTTTCTGCGCACGACGAGCGCGTCGATGGTCTTGACCAGCTCATCTGCCGCAAGAAGGCCGTCCCGGGTGAGACGGACGTCCGTCGTGTGCGCGCCCGCAGCCGAGCGCTCGCGCTCGACCAAGCCGAGGCTCGCGAGCGAGGCGACCGACATGGAGACGGTCGGCTGCAGCAGCCCGAGCGCGTCGACGAGCCTCATGATCGTGGCCGACTCGCCGTCCAGGGAGCGCAGCCCCAGAAGGACGAGGTCACCGGCCTTGCAGAAGAAGGAGCCCATCGCGTCGACGTACTTCAGGATGCGCTCGGGCGTCGTGCGGGAGAGGGCGTAGCCGCTGGGAATCTGGGCGCAGGTGAGACGGGCGAGCTCGAGGGCACGCTCGCGGCCGGCGTCAGAGACGTGGCACACGACGTTGCGGCGGTCGTTGGCACCCTCGTTGCGCTCGATGAGGCCGAGCTTCTCCAGGTGGTTGGTGCGATGCGTCATCGTGGGGCGAAGCGCGCCCTGGTAGTCGGCAATCGCCGACGTCTTGAGCGGCTCGGCGGCGTCGCAGAGGTGACAGAGGATGGCAAACTCCTCAAACGTGAGGCGCTCCTCGGACGCAACCATCTGACGAACGACGTTATACGCCCTGCGAATGGACATGAATTCCTTGAGGTCCAAGACGCGCCCCCTTGTTACGTTGAGCCACTCTGTCAAACGAGCCGCAGGCTATGACCGCCTGCACAATGTAGGCAGTATAGCGGAGGAAATCGTTCCCATCACTGAGCCATCACATCTTTTATAGAAGACGCACAGAGCGGCCCCTACATGCTCTGCGGGGCGGAGACGCCCACGAGCTCAAGCGTGAGCGCGAGCACGCGCCTCGTGGCGTCGCACGCGGCGAGGCGGGCGTGGGAGAGCCCCTCGTCGAGCGGCCGACCCGTGCCGGGAAGCACCTGGCAGGCGGCGTAGAACGAGTGGAACTCCGCCGCCAGCTCCTCGGCGTAGTGCGTGAGGCGGAACGGCGCCCGGTCGCGTGCGCAGCTCTCCACCAGACCCGGGAGCTCGGCGATCTTGCGGGCGAGCGCGGCCTCGGCCGGCTCCGCAAGCAGGCCCAGGTCGTAGGTCTCCCCCACCGCGCGGCGGGCGACCTCGTCCATCCCCAGTTCGGCCGCCTCCTCCACGGTGACACCCGCGCCACGACGCAGGATCGAGCAGATCCGGGCGTGCGCGTACTGCACGTAGTAGACCGGGTTGGTGTTGTCCTGGCGCTTCACGCGCTCGATGTCAAAGTCGATCATCTGGTTAGAGGACTTGGAGATCAGCGTGTAGCGCGTGGCGTCGGCGCCCACCTCGGCGAGCAGCTCGTCAAAGGTGACCATCGTTCCCTTGCGCTTGGACATGCGCACCGGGACGCCGTCGCGCAGAAGGTTCACCAGCTGGCCGAGAAGGACCTCGAACTGCGTGGGATAGCCGAGGGCCTCGCAGGCGGACTGGACGCGCTGGATGTAGCCGTGGTGGTCGGCGCCCCAGATGTCGATCACGTGGTCGACGCGCTGGAACTTGTTCCAGTGGTAGGCCACGTCCGAGGCGAAGTAGGTGTACTCGCCGTTGGTCTTGATCAGCACGCGGTCCTTGTCGTCACCAAAGGTCGTGGAGCGGAACCACAGGGCACCCGCCTCGTCGCGGTAGAGGTGACCGAGCTCGTCCAGCGCGGCCAGCGCGCGGTCGACGGCGGAGGTGCCGGTCTCGTCCTTCACGTAGAGGCTGCGCTCGGAGAACCAGACGTCAAAGTCGCAGCGGGCCTCGTGGCAGGTGTCGCGGATCGAGTCGAGCATCCAGCGGTAGCCGCGCTCGCGGAACTCCGCCATGCGCTCGTCCTCGGGCGCGTCCGCCCAGCGCTCGCCGTCCTCGCGCACAAAGCGCACGGCGATGTCGATGATGTAGTCGCCGCCGTAGGCGTTGCCGCCGAGGGCCTCGTTGAAGGCATCCGTGAGCGGGTGGGTCTCGGGGCGCTCGTCGTTCTCGTCCGCCACGAAGGCCTCGCGGTCGGCGAGAAGAACCTCGCGTGCGCCGTCCAGGTCGCAGCCGCGCTCGGCCATGACCCCGAGGAGCTGCTGGTAGCGCATCGAGACCGAGTGGCCGAAGACGTCCATCTGCGAGCCGTGGTCGTTGATGTAGTACTCGCGCTGGACGTCATAGCCCGCGAGCTCCAGGACGCGGCAGAGCGAGTCGCCGAGGGCGGCCCAGCGGCCGTGCCCGATGTGCAGGGGCCCCACGGGGTTGGCCGAGACGAACTCGACCTGGACCTTCTCGCCCGCCCCCAGATCGGAGCGCAGGAAGTCGCGACCCTGCTCGCGCACCGTGCGGAACACCTCGTTGGCCGAGGCGGTGGCCAGGTAGAAGTTGATGAAGCCGGGCCCGGCGACCTCGACGCGCTCAATCGAGGGATCCTCGGGGAGGTGCGCGACGATCGCCTCGGCGATCTGGCGCGGCGGGCGGCGGGCGAGCTTGGCCGAGCGCATGGCCACGGTGGAGCTCCAGTCGCCGTTGGTCGGGTCGGCGGGACGCTCGAGGCCGAGGTCGTCTACGTCAAACTCCGGCAGAGCGCCGTCAGACTGCGCGGCGGCGATGGCGGTACGTACGAGTTCCTCGATCTTCTCGGGCATCTTTTCTCCTGTCCAAAGGCGCGTTGCAACCGGGAAAGTGTACCAAAGTCGGGAAACCGGGCGCCAGACCCGGCGCTACGCGGTGTGCCGACCGCTCTCGGCGCGCTCCTCGCGGGCGAGGCGGCTGCGCAGCTCGGCAAGGCCGAGCTCCAGGCCCAGGGGATAGGTCTGCGGGTTGAGGAAGCGCGCGACGGCGGGGTCGAGACGCATGAGCGCCTCGCGGCAGCGCTCGCGCGCGACCTCGATGCCCTCCGGCTCGCCACAGCGCACGCCGCGCTCGACCATCTTGACGAGCAGCTCGACGGGCTCTCCCGAGAGGCGGTGCACGAGGTAGGGATCCACGATGTCGACCATCTCGCGTGCCACGCCGTCGCGGGCGACCTCGTCCACGACGAGCATGTCCGCCGTCGGGCGCCCAGCCTGGTCGACGTAGCGCAGCACGTGCTGGATGCCGGGGATGGTACGCTTGTAGGACTGCTCGGAGAGCTTGATCACCGGGGTCCACGGCTCGTCGGCGCCGCGGCGCACGGCGGAGAGCTTGTAGACGCCGCCGAGCGAGGGCTGCGGGTCGCAGGTGGCGAGCTTGGTGCCCACGCCAAAGGAGTCGATCGGCGCACCCTGCGCGAAGAGCGACTGGATCGTGTACTCGTCGAGGTCGTTGGAGACCGAGATCTTGACGTAGGGCAGCCCGGCCTCGTCAAAGGCCGCGCGGGCCTCCTTGGAAAGGCGCGCGAGGTCGCCGGAGTCCAGGCGCACGGCGGAGAGTCGCTCGCCGGCGGCCTCCATCTCCTTGGCCACGGTGATGGCGTTCTTGATTCCCTGGTGCACGTCGTAGGTGTCGAGCAGCAGCACGCAGTTCTTGGGGCTGGAGGCGGCAAAGGCGCGGAAGGCCTCGAGCTCGCTCGGGAACGCCATGACCCAGGAGTGCGCGTGCGTGCCAAAGACGGGGATGCCGTAGATCTTACCGGCGAGGACGTTGGAGGTCGACGAGGCGCCGGCGATGTAGGAGGCGCGCGCGACGGCCAGGCCGCCGTCGGGGCCCTGGGCGCGGCGCAGGCCAAAGTCCGAGACCGGGTGCCCCTCGGCGGCGCGCACCACGCGCGCGGTCTTGGTGGCAACGAGCGTCTGGAAGTTCACGAGGTTGAGCAGGGCCGTCTCGATGAGCTGGCAGTCGATGACAGGACCCTCCACGCGCACCAGGGGCTCGCGGCCAAAGACGACCTGTCCCTCGGGCACGGCGTGGATCGTGAGGTCGAGGTGGTGGTTGCGCAGGTACTCGAGGAAGGCGGGCTTGAACATGGGGCCGCCGCCCGGCGCCTGAACGCTCGCGAGGTAGTCGATGTCGTCGTCCTCGAAGACGAAGTTCTCCACGAGGTCCGCGATCTGGCCCGTGCCGCAGCACACGGCGTAGCCGCCGTCAAAGGGGCAGTCGCGGAAGAAGGCGTTGAAGCAGGCCTGGGCGTCAACGAGCCCCGCCTCCCAGAACCCCTGGGCCATCGTGAGCTCGTAGAGGTCGGTGTTGAGGCAGACGTCGGTGGGCTTGGTGCGATCGGTGAGAGACATGTGCCCTCCTATCCGAGGATGGTGACGGCGAGCCAGACGGCAGCGATGCCGACTATGGCGAGAATGACGATCTTCTGTCCCAGGGGCATGCGGAGGTCGTCCTCGTCGGGCTGCATCAGCTTGCGGCCGCGCTCGCGGGCCTCGGCGTCGCGCTGCGCAGCCGCACGGGCAGCCTCGCCCTCGGCCCGCTGCGCGCGCAGGCGCTCCAGCTCGGCGCGCTCGGCAGCGTCCTTCTCGGCCTGCTGGCGGGCGGCCTTCTCGGCGCGCAGCTCCTCGAGCTCGGCACGCTCCTGGTCGGTGAGGCCAGAGTTCTCTGCCATGTCTCCTCCGTCTTTCGAGTCGGCAGCTTCCCTTAAGTTATAGCGCTTGTGAGCCCGGAGGGCACGTGAGTTCGGGGCCCTCCACGCCCGTGGCGTCAAAGGCGGGCACGAAGCTCTCCGAGACCGTGCCGCCCTCCTGCCACCAGATTCGCTCGAAGCCGAGGTCGTCCGCGTGGCAGAGCACGATCTCGTACTCCTCGTCCGTGACCGCGCGCGAGAGGGCGCCGCCGGAGCGACGGCACGCCTCGTTGGGCGTGTACTGGTTCATGACCGAGAGGTCGGCGTCGTTGCCGACGAGCGACCACACGCGGTCGAGCACGGCGCAGGAGTCGTCGGCGTGCGTGGGCAGCACGAGGTGGCGGACGATGATACCGCGCCGCAGGGAGTCGTCCTCGGCAAGCGAGCGCCCGCCCGCCGCACGGACGGACTCCGCCATGGCCGCCAGCGCCTCGGCGGCGACCTCGGGGTAGTCCGGGGCGGCCGAGAGCTCACCAGCGAGCGTGCCGCTCGCGTACTTGAAGTCGGTGAGCCAGACGTCCACCACACCCGCGAGGGAGCGCACGACCTCGGCGAGCTCGTAGCCCGAGGTGTTGCAGACGATCGGCAGCGCGAGGCCCGCCTCGCGCGCCATCGCAACGGCGTCGCGGATGTGCGGGGCAAAGTGGAGCGGTGTCACGAGGTTGATGTTGAGGGCACCCTGGCCCTGCAGCTCGAGCATCATCTCGGCGAGGCGCGCCGTCGTGACGGGCAGGCCGAAGCCCTCGCTTGAGATCTCGTGGTTCTGGCAGAAGACGCAGCGCAGCGGACAGCCGGAGAAGAAGATGGCGCCGGAGCCCGCCTCTCCGGAGATGGGCGGCTCTTCCCACAGGTGCAGCGCGCTTCTCGCAATCCTGAGCTCGGAGCTCATGCCGCAACGGCCGGGCCTTCCCGCGGAGCGACGGGCGCCGCAGCGACGCGGGCAGAGCTCGCACGCCTCGTAGGCGGCATGCGTCAGCGCGGGCGCCATGCCGGGCTACCGCCTGCCCCGACGGCGGCCGAGGCCGCGCTCGCGCAGGCGCTCGGCCTCCTCCTCGAAGGCGTCGTCCGCAGGCGTGACGAGCTCGTCCTCGCCCGTCTTGGGGTCGTAGTGGTGAAGCAGGACCGGCTCAAAGAGGCGCAGGTGCCAGGCAAACGCAAACGAGGCGACCAGCAGCAGCACAAAGATGACGATTCGGGGGATCGTGTCGACCTGCGTCATGACGAGCGAGCCGACGCACAGAAGCGCGGTCCAGGCGTACATGAGCAGCACCGCCTGGCGCTGGTCGAAGCCCTCGGCCATGAGACGGTGGTGGATGTGCCCGCGGTCGGCGTGTCCGATGCTCACGTGGCCGCGCAGGCGCCGCACGATCGCGGAGAACGTGTCGATGATCGGCACGGCGGCGATGACGAGCGGGACGATGATCGTGGTGAGCCCGGCAAAGCGCGTCACCGAGAGCAGCGAGACGGCCCCCAGGGCAAAGCCGAGCGTGAGCGCGCCGGAGTCACCCATGAAGATCGATGCGGGGTGGAAGTTGTACCTGAGGAAGCCGAGCGAGGAGCCCACGACGGCAATGGCGAGCGCGGCCGCGTCGAGACGGCCCGCCAGCACGGAGAGCACGAACATGGTGAGGCTCGCGAGGGCCGAGATGCCTGCAGCGAGCCCGTCGAGCCCGTCGATCAGGTTGATGATGTTGGTGTAGGCCACGAGGTAGATCACCGTGACCGGGTAGGCCAGCCACCCGAGGCTCACAAAGGGACCGCCCAGCGGGTTGGAGATGTCACCGATGACCAGACCGCCGACCACCGCGAGCACCGCGGCGAGCACCTGTCCCGCGAGCTTCTGAAGGGGCTTCAGCGAGTAGCGGTCGTCGAGCAGGCCCGTGGCAAAGATCACCAGAAACGCCAGGACGAGCAGCCAGTAGTTGACCTCGAGGCGGGGCGACGGCACGAGCACGACCGGCCATCCCAGATACGTGGTGCCGAGGTACTGAACCACAAAGGCGGCGACGATCCCGCAGAAGATGGCGATGCCGCCCATGCGCGGGATGGGGGTCTTGTTGATGCGACGGGCGTTTGGGTAGTCGACGGCGCCCACGCGGACGGCGATGCGGCGGGCGAGCGGCGTCGTGGCGAGCGTCGCGACCAGCGAGGCGACAAAGAGGCAGAGGTAGGGCAGCCAGATTGGAACCACTATGCCCCCTCCCGCTCAAGACGCACGTACAGTCCCACTTTTGCCGAGATAGCCGCACAAGTCAAGACTGGTATTTGTCGTTCACAGACCTATAGTTGAGGTGTCGTTCCCCTGCGGGCAAACTGGGTGAACCGACAAGCGTTACTTGGGAGTCCGATATCTCGTGTTCAGTACGGAGATTCCCCGTTGCTGGGAAAGCCGGAACGCGCGATGGGGACACCCACCTTCTGAGAGGTGGGTTCATTGACGCACCGCAGGGGACGACTTTTCTTGTCCTGAGATCCGTCACCGACCGCTTGTGGCAGCAGAGCCGCCGCAAGCGTCTTGTCCTCGCCGCCCCTTCCGAGCAATGAAGTACGATGCGTATCGCCTTGCTTAAAGCTAGCGGAAAGGAGAGAGGCATGAGCACCTGCCCAAAGTGCGGAACGCAGTTCGACAGCGCTTTCTGCCCCAACTGCGGGACCCAGGCACCGAGCACCCCCCCTCGCGAGGATGAGGCGCTAGAGCCCCAAGAGGAGGGTGGAGTTATCGACCCGATAGAGGACGGGGACGGCCCGGTCGACCAGGCCGAACCAAGTCAGTCCCCCGCGTCGCAGCAGAAGAAGCCCTTCTATAAGCGTACCTGGTTCATTGTCATCGTCGTCATTCTCGTTCTCGGGGCAATAGGCTCCGCGAGCGGGAGCGGTTCAGCTGATAACGAGCCATCCAACGGCAACGTCAACGAAGCCCAGGAGCAGGGCGCAGCCGAAGACCCGGCTGAGCTTACTTCCATCTTTGCCACATACACCGGGTCGACCGAGGCGGGCACGCTCATCGACGGTTCGAACTCCGGAATCACGGTCACGGGATCATACGATGATGGGACGTCCGAGGTCCTCACAGGTTGGAGCGTCGACAATCCGGGAGAGCTCGTTGCCGGACAGACCTCGACTTTCAGCATCACCTATCAAGACCTCTCATGCACGCTTGAAGTGGCCTGCACAACGGTAGACCCCGAGCAATACAAGGCGTCGTGCGTCTCGTACCCCTATGACGAGCTGGCGCGCAACCCGGACTCCCATGTCGGGGAGAACGTTGTTTTTCGAGGCCAGGTGATTCAGGCACTTGATGACTCCGATGGAGTCACCCTTCGCGTAAACGTCACCGAGGGCGAATACGGCATCTGGGACGACACCGTCATGGCCTACTACGCTTACGGCGATGGGGAGTCCAGAATCCTGGAGGACGACATCATCACGATGTACGGCAGCTTCGGAGGCCTGTACACTTATGAATCGGTGCTCGGAGCCTCCATCACCGTTCCGCTCGTGTTCGCGGAGTTCGTAGAGATTGGCTAGTCAGTCAAAGGATTTTTCTTGTTGACAAGCGCCGGGCGAGGCGCCACAATAACCCACGCACCATTTCCGGGGACGTAGCTCAGCTGGGAGAGCGCTGCCTTCGCAAGGCAGAGGCCGGGGGTTCGAATCCCCTCGTCTCCACCATGAACCTCACGGGCGGATGTCCTTCTCGGGCGTCCGCCCTTCTCGTTTACGGATTAACGTACAGAATCAAGCACAACAATCTATATCCGCAGGTGGAAATAACGCACAGGTACGATTCTGTACGTTATTTCGCTACAGCGGGCCTCACGCGTACGCGCCGCGCAGCGAGTACCAGCCGTCTGACTCCCCCACCGCGAGCGGCACGTCAAAGAGCCCGCTCATGACCTCGCTCGTGAGGAGGTCGGCCTTCGCACCGTCGGCGAAGACCTCCGCGTCCTTGATCAGCAGCACGCGCCCGATCTCGGGAATGATGTCCTCGGGGTAGTGCGTCACCAGAACCACGGAGCGGCCCTCGGCGGCGAGCGTCCCCATCGTCTTGCGCACGTGGTACATGCCCTCCGGGTCGAGCCCCGTGCACGGCTCGTCAAAGATCAGGACCTGGGGGTCGCGCACGAGCTCGCGCGC
>DXBZ01000104.1 GCA_019116265.1 Candidatus Olsenella stercoravium
GTGGGTTCCCGTCAGCAGCATGATGCCGGTGCCCACGAGCGAGAGGGCGGACAGGAAGAGCTGCACCCAAATGATGAACTTGTACCACTTCATCTCGGGGGCCGCGGCTCCTGAGGGGGCGGTGCCGGGGACGGGCGGCGCGGGGACGGGGGCGGCGCCGGGGACGGGCGCCTCGGTGGGCTGCGGCGTCGCAGCGGACTGGGCGGCGGCGGAGTTGAAGGAAGCGCCGCAGCTCGGGCAGAACTTTGACTCGTCGGGCACCTGGCTTCCACAGCTAGGACAGAACATGGAGGGCCTCCTATCTGGAGCGACTGACAGTGGACACACAGCGAGTGCGCGCCGCATCAATTGTACGACAATGCCGCCGCAGCCGCGTCCTTCTCGCCCTTTGGTATACTTAGCCGCGCGTCCCCATCGTCTAGTGGCCTAGGACATCGCCCTTTCAAGGCGACGACACGGGTTCGACTCCCGTTGGGGGCACCAGGCAGGCGCGCGGGCTCGTCCGGGTATCCGGTCGGGCCCGCTTTCTCGTGCGCGGGCAGGACCCGGGCGCCGCCGCTACCAGTCCAGGTCGCTGCGCTCCGCGAAGGTGCGCGCCGACTCCACCAGCCAGTCGTGTCCCTGGCACCACGCTATGAACTCGGGGACGTCGGTGATGATGGGCTCCGCCTCGCGGACGGCCATGAGGGCCTCCTCAAAGCTGCACGGTGCGGCCTCGGGGCGGTCCAGCAGGTAGGGCTCCACGAATATGGGGCGCAGCAGCGCGTAGGCGCCGCCGGAGACGAGCTGGTCAAACCCACGAAGCGCGCGTCGCGCCGCCGTCAGGCGGTCGAGCTTGTAGAGCAACAGCACGCGCGCCAGGTGCGACCAGGCGCTCTCGTGCCCCGCCCAGCGTGCCTCGAGCGCGCCGAGCCCGGCCTCGTCCTCGAGGCGGGCGCACGCGAGCATGTGCGTGTGGCGCGCGCCGAGCGGATCGGACGGCGTGATGCCCGTGACCCACTCCGCCGCCGAGGCGGCCATGGCAAAGCGCGCCCCGTCAAGGCAGACGCGCGCCGCAGCGGCGCAGAGTCGCACGTAGGGGCGATAGAAGACGTCGTCCCAGGCGTCGCCCTCCGGCGCGCTGTCCCTGCGGTGCGCGTTGCCCAGGTCGAGCAGCGCCGCCCCCAGCTGGTCCGGGTCGAGCTCGGCCGCCAGCAGGCCGGTCGTGCGCGCGTCGAGGCACCCGGGGTCGATCGCGGCGGCGCGCTCGCACTCCGCGCGCAGGGCGGCAAGGCGCCGCGCGCGCTCCGCCTCAAAGGCCTCGTCGTCGAGCATCTCATCATGGCCGAGACTGGCCCGGTAGGCGTCGAGGGCGCGCGCGAGCACAAGAAGCGCCTGCTCGGGCGCCTCGTCTGCAAAGTCGGCGGGGTTCTGGCGCACCGCGAGCAGCAGCTCGGCGTAGGCCTCCTCCGAGAGCGGGCCAATCTTCTCGTTGCGCCGTCGCGCGCAGCGCTCCACGAGCTCGTCCCAGGCGTTCACGGTCCGACCACCCCCTCGTCGTACTTCTCGCCCGAGAGCTCCGCCGCCGCGCGCGCGAGCCAGGCCCCGAGCACGCCCTTGCCAGTGCGCTCCATGCCCTCCTGCAGCAGCACGACACCCTCGCTCACGGCAACGATCAGCTCGTCCTCCCCGTAGGCGGGCACGCGGATGCGGGCAAAGCGGCCGTCGGGGATCTCCATCTGGCGGATGAGCGTGGGCGCGCAGCCGGGGTAGGCGTCCAGCAGGCGCTCGGTCAGGCGCCGCGCCTCGGCGAGCCGGTAGGACTTGTGCGCGAGCGCGATCTGCGCGAGCCGGATCCACGCGTCGTCGGCGGCGCGGGGCGCGGCGAGGGCGGGGTAGCGCGCGGCGAGCCGCTCGAGCCCCGGCTGGTCCTCGAGCTTGGCGAGGGCGTAGGCAAGCGTGAAGCGCGCGTCAGAGAGGTCGCGCGGGTCGGAGGCCAGCAGCCGCTCGCAGGCGTCGATCGCCGCGCGGTTGCGGCCGCAGATGAGCGCGCACTCGGCCATGTCCGCGAGCCAGCGCCACCAGGGGCGCATCGCCACGCTCGCGCCGAGCGGGCGGCGCGCCTCGTCGAGGGTGTCGCAGAGTCGCTCGCGCTCGGCCTCGCAGGCGGCGCGGACCTCGTCGGCGCGCTCCGAGAGAAAGCGGTGGCGCTCCTCGGCGGAGGGGGTGTCCAGCGAGAAGCGCATGCGCGCCGCGTCGTGGCAGCCGGCGTCGAGCGAGAGCGCTTCGTCGAGCAGCGCGCGCCCGCGCGAGACGAGCGTCTCGGCCAGGGCGTCTCCGGCGAACGGCAGGCGGTAGTCGACGAGCTCCGTGGCGAGCGAGACCAGGTGGAAGGCGCGGTCGGCGTCGGACTGCGGCAGCGAGTCGCGCTCGCGCGCCAGCCGGCGGCCAAACGTGGCAAACTCGCGTGCCGCGCGTGCCGGGTCCCCGCCGTCGAGCGAGAGCGCAAAGCGCAGGCTCATGCGCAGGTAGTCCTCGCGTCTCGAATCGTGTGCCATCGCGCCTCCCCTCTCTCACCATCCTAGCCGAGTTGCCAAAAAGGGGTCAGACCCCTTTTTGGCATGTTTGGCACGAGGCGAAATGCGACTCACCGTCCTTCTCGCCCGCTCGCGGAGCAGGTCGAAAAAACGATTTGCCGTCACATCGTTTCGCTATACTGAGACCGGCCGAGAAGACGTCTTCCCGACCGCCAAAACAACTCCGTCGCGGTGGCGGCGGCATAGGAATTGGAGGAGTGTTATGGGACGTTTCACCAATCCGCGTGACCTGTACTTTGGCGAGGGTGCGCGCCACGAGGTCAAGAACCTCAAGGGCGAGCGCGCGGTCATCGTCACCGGCGGCGGCTCCATGCGTCGCGGCGGCTTCCTGCAGGACGTCGAGAACGACCTCAAGGAGGCCGGCTTCGAGGTCAAGCTGATCGAGGGCGTCGAGTCCGACCCGTCCGTCGAGACCGTCATGAACGGCGCCGCCGTCATGTCCGAGTTCCAGCCCGACTGGATCATCGCCCTCGGCGGCGGCTCGCCGATCGACGCGGCCAAGGCCATGTGGATCAAGTACGAGTACCCCGAGACCACCTTTGAGGACATGTGCAAGGTCTTTGGCCTGCCCAAGCTGCGCACCAAGGCCCACTTCTGCGCCATCTCCTCCACCTCCGGCACCGCGACCGAGGTCACGGCCTTCTCGATCATCACCGACTACGCCAAGGGCATCAAGTTCCCGATCGCCGACTTTGAGATCACCCCGGACGTCGCGATCGTCGACCCCGAGCTCACCTACACCATGCCCGCCAAGCTCTGCGCTCACACCGGCATGGACGCCCTGACCCACTCCATCGAGGCCTACGTCTCCACCGCCGGCTCCGCCTACACCGACGCCAACGCCCTCTACGCGATGCGCGAGATCGTCGAGTGGCTCCCCAAGAGCTACGCCGGCGACAAGGAGGCCCGTCAGCACATGCACGACGCCCAGTGCATCGCCGGCATCGCCTTCTCCTCGGGCCTGCTCGGCATCGTGCACTCCATGGCGCACAAGACCGGCGCCGCCTTCACCGGCGACCACATCATCCACGGCTGCGCCAACGCCATGTACCTCGGCAAGGTCATCCAGTTCAACGCCAAGGACGCCCGCGCCAAGAGCCGCTACGCCTACATCGCCAAGGAGGTCTTCCACCTTGCCGGCGAGACTGAGGACGAGCTCGTGGCCGCGCTGGTCCAGATGATCCGCGACCTCAACGACAAGATCGACATCCCGCAGGGCATCAAGAACTACGGCAAGGGCGGCGTCAAGGCCGACGAGTCGATCATCGACTACGCTGAGTTCGAGGAGAAGAAGTCCCGCATCGCCGTCGACGCCATCGGCGACGCCTGCACCGGCTCCAACCCGCGCCAGCCCACGCCCGAGGAGATGGAGAAGCTCCTCGAGTGCGTCTACAACGACGTGGACGTGGACTTCTAAGCCATCCGGCTCGGAGATTCGCGCATCTGGCCGGGGTCCATGCGGGCCCCGGCCTTTTTGCGTCGCGCGGGCTCGGCGTCACGCTCAGCCGACGAGGGGAGGGCCTGCGCGCGGACGGCGGCCTGGAAGGCGTCCTCGAGCGCGTCGGACGACCCGTCAAGAAGAACGAGCAGCGTGCGCTCTCTCGCCTCGCGCGCGTAGGCCCGCGCCACGGCGGCTGCGACCGCATCCGCGCCGCGAACCACCTCGAGCCGCAGCACCGCGTAGTCCTCGCGGGCGGCGGCGACGAGCCGCTCGGCGTCGCGCCGGGCGCGGCTCTCCTCCACGAGGCAGAACACGCGATGGTCGGGCGAGAAGAGCAGCTCGCCGTGGCCGGAGACCTTGGCGTGGAGGAGCCCGGGGGCGATCTGCGCCGCGTCGAGCCCGAGCAGCACGGCGGACGACACCGCGCCGAGCGCCGGCCCCAGGTTGAAGAGGCCCGTGAGCGGAACGGCCAGCGGTGCGTCCCATGCGGGGGTGTGGGCGTGAAACTGCACGTAGCCGTAGTGCGCCTCGGCGCCGCTCGCGCCCACGTCGGCGAGGGCGCCTCGGGCGGAGAAGCTGAGGCCCCGAGCGGCGGTGCGGGCCGTTCCGGCGCCACCGGCGCCGACGGTGCAGATCAGGTCCAGCCGTTGTGTGCCGCGCTCGGCGGCCTCGTCGAGCTCGAGGATCAGGTATGCGAGCCCGCTCTCGCGGGCGTTGCGAACGTGCTCGTCAATGCGCAGCAGTTCAGCGGAGGTATCTGGTCGGCGCAGCCACTCGGCGCCGTCAAAGAGCTCGCGCGCGCCCACGATTCCAACGCGACCATAGGGGTCGCGCCCGTCCAGCACGGTGCGCAGCAGCGCGGAGGTGACCTCGCGGTCGCGTGCTCCGCCGGCGACACCTATGAGGACGGGGGCGCCCATCGCCCGTCATCTCGGCGAGTCGGTCGAGTGGGCGCGGTCGTGGGCCGCGACGCCGCGTCGCGCGAGCTCGCGGTCGGAGACGCAGGGGACAAAGCCGTCCTTTGTGAGCTGGTAGGCCTCGTGCCCCTTGGCCAGGAGCAGCACCACGGAACGCCCGGGAGTCGCCTCGGCCAGCTCGAAGGCGCGCTCGGCTGCGGCCTCGCGGTCGAGCACGACCTCGTGCGGGAAGCCCTCGGGGAGCGCGCCCTCCATCTCGCGGCAGATGTCCGCCGGGTCCTCGGTCCAGGGGTCGTCGGACGTGAGGATGATGCGGCTGACGTAGCGCGCCGCGACCTCCGGCAGCTCATAGCGGCGCTCGCGCGCCTTGCCGCCTACCGCGCCAAAGACCGCGATCGTCTGCGCGTCGCCGAAGGTTCCGGCAACGGTCGACAGCAGCGACTCAAAGGCAAAGCCGTTGTGCGCGTAGTCAACGACCACGGTGAGCCGGCGGTCGGCGGAGCGGTAGAACTCCATGCGGCCGGGCACGTGCGTGGCGGCCAGACCCTCCGCGATCCTGTTGGCATCTATGTTCATGAGCTGGGCGCACGCTGCGGCGCACAGGGCGTCGGAGACGCTGAACTCGCCCGGGAACGGCAGCTGCACGCGACGGTGCTCGGCGCCCAGGTGCAGCGTGAAGGCGATGCCCTCCTCGGAGGGGGAGAGCTCGTCGGCAAAGACGTCCGCCTCGGGACGGTTCACGCCAAAGGTGAGCGTGCGCGCCGAGGCGCCGGCGGCCGCGACGATGCGGTTGGCGTGGTCGGAGTCAAGGTTGACCACGGCGGTGTCCGCCTGCGAGAAGATCTTGAGCTTGGAGGAGAAGTAGTCCTCAAAGTCCGCGTGCTCGACGGGGGAGATGTGGTCGAGGCCGATGTTGAGGAAGCAGCCGGCAGTCAGGTTCACGCCGAGCGTGCGATCGTACTTGAGCGCCTGGCTGGAGACCTCCATGACCATGGCCGCGAGGTGCGCGTCACGTGCGTTGGCGAGGTGGCGCCAGAGGTCGGGCGGCTCGGGCGTGGTGTTGTTGGAGGCGGCGCGGCCGGAGCCGTCGTAGGTCTCGACGGTGCCCATGATCCCGCAGGAGCCCTCGCCGTGTGCCGTCTCCACGATGGAGCGCAGCATGTAGGCGGCCGTGGTCTTGCCCTTGGTGCCCGTGATGCCAATGACGGGCAGGTCGCGGTCGGGGTGGCGGAAGGCGGCGGCGGAGGCGAGCGCCATCGCGCGGCGCAGCTCGTCAACCACGAGCGCGGGCACGCCGGGCGCGACGGCGGTGAGCTCGGCCGCGCGGGCCTCGTCGCAGAGGTAGGCGACGGCGCCCCGCTCGAGCGCACCGGCAAGAAACGCGGGCATGAAGGCGGCTCCCTTGCACACAAAGAGGTCGCCGGGCTGCGTCGTGCGCGAGTCGCACGAGGTCCCCGTGACGACCGCGTTACCCGCAGCCCCCACGACCGAGACCCCAACCCCGCCAGCCTGCACAGCCGCTGCTATGTCCGAAAGCGTCATGTTCTCCATACGCCCCAGTATATGCGTAGGCCGGGCGGTCGGGGAGGGCGAGGTCCGCCGCGAGTTCTTGCCGCGCCCTCAGCGGCAAGCTGTCTGAGCGCCGGAC
>DXBZ01000105.1 GCA_019116265.1 Candidatus Olsenella stercoravium
TCCAGTCCGACAACGGCATCGACCTGCGCAAGGACCCGATGGCCCTGCAGCGCCTGAAGGAGGCCGCGGAGAACGCCAAGAAGGAGCTCTCCTCCGCGCAGCAGGCCCAGATCAACCTGCCCTTCATTACCGCCGACGCCACCGGCCCCAAGCACCTCGACTACACGCTGACCCGCGCCGAGTTCGAGCGCATCACGCGTGACCTGCTCGACCGTTGCAAGGGCCCCGTCACCAAGGCGCTGCACGACGCCAACCTCCAGATCTCCCAGGTCAACGAGGTCATCCTCGTCGGCGGCTCCAGCCGCATGCCCGCCGTCCAGGAGCTCGTCAAGCAGATGACCGGCAAGCAGCCCAACATGTCCGTGAACCCGGACGAGGTCGTGGCTGACGGCGCGGCTGTCCAGGGCGGCGTCCTCACCGGCGACGTCTCGGGCATCCTGCTGCTCGACGTTACCCCGCTGTCACTTGGCGTTGAGACCATGGGCGGCGTCATGACCAAGATGATCGATCGCAACACCACGATCCCGACCTCCAAGACCGAGATCTACTCCACGGCCGCCGACAACCAGACGTCCGTCGAGATTAACGTCCTGCAGGGCGAGCGCGAGATGGCCGCCGACAACAAGTCCCTCGGCAAGTTCAACCTCACGGGCATCCCGGCCGCGCGCCGCGGCATCCCGCAGATCGAGGTCACCTTTGACATCGACGCCAACGGCATCGTGAAGGTCACCGCCAAGGACAAGGCCACCGGCAAGAGCCAGCAGATCACCATCTCCGGCTCCACCGCCCTGTCCGACGACGAGGTCGACCGCATGGTCAAGGACGCCGAGGCCCACGCCGAGGAGGACAAGAAGCACAAGGACGAGATCGAGGTCCGCAACCAGGTCGACTCGCTGTGCTACGGCGCCGAGCAGACTCTGAAGGACCTTGGCGACAAGGTCCCCGCCGACCAGAAGTCCGAGGTCGAGACGGCCATCGCCGACGCCAAGAAGGCGCTCGAGGGCACCGACGTCGACGCCATCCGCGCCGCCGGCGACAAGCTCACCGAGGCCTCCCAGAAGCTCGCGCAGATCGTCTACTCCACCACCGACGCGGGCGGCGCTGACGCCGGCGCGGCCGCTGGCGCTCAGGGCGGCTCCGACGACGTCGTGGACGCCGACTACGAGGTCGTGGACGACGACAAGAACAACTAGTCCGAGCAGGCCGTACAACGGATCGTAAATCAGGGGCGGCCACGGCTTCGCGGCCGCCCCTTATGCAAACGATGAAGGGGGACAGCTCCCTTTCATCATTGAGGAGGGTGACGTGAGAGTGCCCGTTGAAGTTGAGGACGAGAAGAACGAGCAGGTGGACGCCGAGGAGGAGCGCGCCCGCGTGGAGGCCGCCATCCGCGCCGGCGAGGAGGCCGCCGAGCGCGAGCTCGCGGCGGATGCCGACAAGCTCCGCGAGGAGCGCGACGAGCTGCAGAAGAAGCTCGCGGACGTGGAGGACCAGATCGAGGCCGCCAAGAAGGAGGCCACCGACGCCACCGACCGCATGCTGCGCCTGCAGGCGGACTGGGAGAACTACCGCCGCCGCACCGCAGCCGAGCGTCTGGCCGAGAAGGAGCGCGCCGCGGAGAAGCTGGTCACCAACCTGCTGCCCGTGATCGACGACATCGAGCGCGCGATCGAGCACGCCGGCGCCACCGAGGGCGACGCGCAGTTCCAGCAGTTCGTCGACGGCGTCTCCGCCGTGCACGCCAAGGTGCTCGCCGTGCTCGCCAAGGAGGGCGTCGAGCCGATCGACCCCGCCGGCGAGCCCTTTGACCCGCTGGCCCACCAGGCCGTGGGCCGCGTGGAGGACGCGGAGGCCTTTGACGAGACCGTGGCCCAGGTCTACCAGAAGGGCTACAAGATGGGCGACAAGGTCATCCGCACCGCCATGGTGACGGTGACCTACGGCGGCCCCAAGCGCCCCGTCGAGCAGGCGGAGGACGCCGGTGCGGACGCCGACGCCAACAACGAGGACGAGAACGAGAAGGACGAGGCCTAGTGGCCCCGCGTTCTTCTCGCCAGAACCTGAGACGCGAAGGGAGGCGCGTGTGACATGGCAACCAACAAGAGCTACTACGACATCCTGGGCGTGAAGCGCGACGCTTCCGACGATGACATCAAGAAGGCGTTTCGCAAGCTCGCGGCCAAGTACCACCCCGACGCTGGTGGCGACGAGCAGAAGTTCAAGGAGGTCAGCGAGGCGTACACCACGCTCTCCGACCCCAAGAAGCGCCGTGAGTATGACCAGATGCTGATGTTTGGCGGCATCCCCGGGGCCGACTTTGGCGGCTCGGGCGGGCGCGGCCGCTACACCTACACCACCAACGTGGGCGGCGACTGGTCCGACATCTTCAACAACATGCGCGGCGGAGACGGCGGCTTTGGAGGCTTTGACTTCTCGTCGATCTTTGGCGGGGCCGGCGGTGCCCGTGCCGCAAACCGCCCGACCAAGGGCTCCGACCTCACGATGTCCGTGGACGTCAGCGCCGAGGAGGCCTTCCGCGGCGCCACCCGCAAGGCTACCTATCGCGTGCCGTCCACCGGCGAGGAGCAGACGCTCACGATCAAGATCCCGGCCGGCGCCGTGGACGGCGGCAAGCTCCGCTATCGCGGGCGCGGCGAGTACGGCACCAACGGCGGCGACCGCGGCGACCTCGTGATCACCACGCACGTCGCCGAGCACCCCGTCTTCAAGCGCGACGGCGCCGACGTCCGCATGGAGCTGCCGCTCAGCATCTACGAGGCCGCGCTCGGCGCGACCGTGGACGTCCCCACGCCCGACGGCACCGAGGTCCGCCTCAAGGTGCCCGCCGGCACGCAGGACGGCAAGACCTTCCGCTTCCGTGACCTGGGCGCGCCCAACGTCAAGCGCAAGGGCTCGCGCGGCGCGCTCTTTGTGACCGTGCGCGTGAAGGTGCCCACGATGCTCTCCAAGAAGGAGCGTGACGCCCTCGCCGCCCTGCGCGACGCGGACACGCGAGACTACCGCGAGGAGGTCATGCGCTATGGCACCAAGCGATAAGGATGCGCGGGAGCGCGGGCGCGACCGCGACAAGCCGCTCTACATGATCAGTGTCGCCGCCGAGCTCACGGGCATGCACCCGCAGACCCTGCGCGTCTACGAGCAGAAGGGCCTGGTCACGCCCGGGCGCTCGCGCGGCAACACGCGCCTCTACAGCCAGGCTGACATCGAGCGGCTCAACCTCATCTCCAAGCTCACCGACGAGGGCATCAACCTCGCCGGCGTGGTGCGCATTCTCGACATGCGCGAGCGGATGCTCGAGCGCGAGGCGGAGCTCGACGACCTGCGCGCCCGCGTCCGCGAGCTCGAGGACGAGGTCCACGAGTACAAGATGCAGGAGAAGATCACCGCGCTCGCCCGCTACGACGTCTCGGCGAGCCCCGAGCAGGTCATGCGCCGCCTGCTGCTGAACGGCGCCCCGGACGAGAAGGACGACGAGTAGCGAGCCCGCGTCCTTCTCGCCTTCAAAAACGCGCCTCGTCTCAGCTTGGCGGGTCGTTCCAGTTCAGAATCCGGCCTCGTCTCAGCCTGAGGGCTGCTCCGGGCTGAGACGTGCCCGGATTCTGAAGCGAGAAGAACCCGCAGGCTGAGACATGCCCGGATTCTGAACACGTGCCGCCGCAAAATCTGCTATGTAGACACTTAGATTTGCGTATACGCCCCAGCTCGCGCGGGAACAATAGTCACTGACTAACCGCAACCCAGAAAGGGGCAACCATGAGACTCGACAAGTGGGCCGTCACGGCCCAGGAGGCGCTGCAGGCGGCCGTCGGCATCGCCACAGACGCAAACGCGGGCCAGCTCATGCCCGTGCACATCCTGAAGGCGCTGCTCAGCTCGGGGGAGGGCAACCTGCGCGCGATCATCGAGCGCGTGGGCGCCGACCCGGCCGTCATCGAGGGCCAGGCTGACGACGCGATCGCGCGCCAGCCGCAGGTCAGCGGCGACACCGCGCAGATGAGCATGTCCGACGCCGCCCTGCGCGTGGGCAACGCCGCCGAGAAGCTCGCGTCCAAGATGGGCGACTCCTACGTCACCTCCGAGCACCTGCTCTGCGCCCTCGCGGACGACAAGACCGACGCCGGCTCCATCCTCAAGTCGGCCGGCGTCACGAGCAAGCGCGTGGAGGAGGCGTACGACTCGCTGCGCGGCGACGAGCGCGTGACCAGCCAGGACTCCAAGCCCGAGTTCGAGGCGCTCGAGAAGTACGGCCGCAACGTGACCGACCTCGCGCGCCAGGGCAAGCTCGACCCGGTCATCGGTCGCGTGGAGGAGATCCGCCGCACCATCCAGGTGCTCAGCCGCCGCACCAAGAACAACCCCGTGCTCAT
>DXBZ01000106.1 GCA_019116265.1 Candidatus Olsenella stercoravium
CCGGGCTGGCGCTACGCAGTCGAGGCATACTTCGACGGCGGCGAGGCCGTCTACGCCTTCACCGTGCGATGATCCAAAAGGGGTCTGCCCCCCCCTTTGGAATGATACGAAGGGACTGTCCCTTCGTATCACTTCGTATCATTTGCGTTGCTAGGGGGCTGCTATGGACACAGGGGGCGCAAGGCGCACACGCAGGTTCGTGATTTTTGCCGTGGTCGTCATCTTTGTGCTGACGGTGGGCTCGTGCATAACGCTGCCGCACGACCCCTCGGAGGACCCCGACCTGCCCGTGGCTCACGTGGCGGCCAGTGACGCACCGTCCGGAAGCGGCGTCGAGGTCACGACCTTAGACTGCGACTGGACCTACTGGAGCAGCGCCAACGGCGCCGAGACCCATTTGAGCGTCGAGCAGGTAGAGTCGTACGAATTCTCAATCGACGAGATCCCGAGCGTCACGGCTGGGACAGACGGGCGGGTTAGCGTGAGCTTTGACCAAACGCCCGCCGACGTAACCGCGCGGTGCTGGAGCGAGAAGGACATCGAGGCGTGGAACGCCCTGCCCCGCCGCGTCCCCCTCATAGGCCCGCTCGTCAGCCTAGCGCAAGGGGCGACTGACTTGCCCGCTGAGGAGGACGCGTCCGTTGAGCTGAACGCCGACGGCACCGCCCGACTCCGCGTCGAGTCGGGCTACCGCTACGAACTCGTAGCAAGCTTCGACGAGGGCTGGGCGGAGTACGTCTTCACCGTTGCATGATACGAAGGGACTGTCCCTTCGTATCACAGCTCCTCGAGCTCGGCGAGCCAGAGGGTTGAGCAGGCGTCCGACGGCATGCGCAGGTCGCCGCGCGGGCTCACGGCCGCCGAGCCCACCTTGGGACCATCGGGCAGGCAGCTGCGCTTGAACTGCTGCGCAAAGTAGCGGCGGTAGAAGACCTTGAGCCAGGAGAGAATCGTCGCGTCGTCGTACTTCTCGCCCAGAGCATGACGAGCCAGGCGGAAGACCTTGCGCGGGCCGGCGCCGTGCCGCAGCACCTCGTAGAGGAAGAAGTCGTGCAGCTCGTAGGGACCGACGAGGTCCTCGGTGCGCTGCGCGATCTTGCCGTCGCCCGTCGCAGGCAGAAGCTCCGGCGAGACCGGGGTGTCCAACACGTCCAGCAGCACGTCCTTCTCGTCCGCGTTCCCGCAGGTGTCGGCCACATAGCGCACGAGGTGGCGCACCAGCGTCTTGGGCACGCTGGCGTTGACGGCGTACATGGACATGTGGTCGCCGTTGTAGGTGGCCCAGCCGAGCGCCAGCTCGGAGAGGTCGCCGGTGCCGATGACGAGGCCTCCTTCCTGGTTGGCGACGTCCATGAGGATCTGCGTGCGCTCGCGGGCCTGGGAGTTCTCATAGGTGACGTCGTGAACGGACTCGTCATGGCCGATGTCGGCGAAGTGCTGGCGCACGGCCGCCGCAATGGGCACCTCGCGCAGCTCCACACCGAGCGCGGCGGCGAGCTTCGTGGCGTTGTCGTGCGTGCGGTCCGTGGTGCCAAAGCCCGGCATGGTAACCGCGATGATGCCGTCGCGCGGAAGCTCGAGCAGGTCGAAGGCGCGCACGGTCACGAGCAGGGCAAGCGTGGAGTCCAGTCCTCCGGAAAGGCCGATCACGGCGTGGCCGGAGCGCGTGTGCGCGAGGCGCTTGGCGAGGCCGTGGGCCTGGATCGCAAAGACGTCCTCGCAGCGCTCCGCGCGCCGAGCCGCATCCGACGGCACGAAGGGGTGCGGGTCAACCCAGCGCGTGAGGTGCACGTGGTGGACGTCCAGCGTGAAGCGGCTCACGTGGTAGTCGAGCTGCGCCGCGTTGGCGACGGTCTGGAACGTGGACATGCGGCGACGCTCGGCGGCGAGCTGGCGGACGTCAACCTCCGTGAGGGCGCGGCCGTCCCCGAAGGGCGCGCCCTCCGCGAGCAGGCGGCCGTTCTCCGCAATGAGGTCGTGGCCGGAGAAGACGAGGTCCTGCGTGGACTCGCCCGTGCCGGCGCTCGCGTAGACGTAGCCGCAGACAAGGCGGGCGCTCTGGCCGCGCACCAGCTCGCGGCGGTAGTCGGCCTTGCCGACGAGCGCGTTGGAGGCGCTGAGGTTGCAGATGAGCGTGGCGCCGGCCTGCGCGTGGCGAATCGACGGCGGCTCCGGGACCCAGAGGTCCTCGCAGATCTCCGCCGCCACCACGAGCTCCGGCAGCTCCTCGCAGGCGAAGAGCTGACTCGTGCCAAAGGGGACGTCCAGCTGGCCCGCCACGTCTATGGGCACGACGTCGGCCGTGCCGGGGACGAAGTGGCGTCCCTCGTAGAACTCGTTGTAGGTGGGGATGTGACGTTTGGGCACCACGCCGAGGATCGTGCCGGACGAGATGGCGGTGCAGCAGTTGTAGAGCTTGGCGTTCACGCGCACGGGCGCGCCCACCAGCAGCAGCGCGTCGAGCTCCGCCGTGCGGGCGGCAAAGTCGGCGAGGCCGCGCTCGGCGGCGTCGAGCAGGGAGTCCTGCCAGAAGAGGTCCTCGCAGGTGTAGCCCGTAATCGCGAGCTCGGGAAGCACCACGACCGAGGCGCCGTCCTCGGTGCAGGCGCGCTCCGCTGCGGCAACGCACGCATCCACGTTGAAGGCAACGTCCGCGACACGGACCTCCGGCGTCACCGCCGCGACCTTGACAAACCCGTCCCGCATCTCTGCCTCCCTATGATACGAAGGGACAGTCCCTTCGTATCATTTCGCCCGCACGATTACGTTTCTGCCGATGCCGGTCAGACGCTGAATCTGAGACACGGACAGCTCGGCATCCTTTAGTTCAAAGAGTAGCGCATTGCGCCGGCCGCGCTCCAGGGCTTTGAGGTCGGCCGGGGCAATCTCGCCGAGAATCTGGGACGCACGCTGCCGGGCCTCCGCGTCGGAGAGACGGGTGCGCCCGACAAACCGGTAGTCGCCCCCGTCCTCCGAGGCGCTGAACTCGACAAACCCCTCGACCCCGCCGCACAT
>DXBZ01000107.1 GCA_019116265.1 Candidatus Olsenella stercoravium
CAGCAGGTCTCCCTGTAAACGCCGTATATCCTAGCAAACATATGAGACCGCATCGATGACGATGCCGCCGAGTATGCAAAGTCGGGGGCTGAGCGGATTTATCGGCGGGATGAGCGTGCGCTTGCTGCACAATAGGATGGACTGTGGTCGTCGTACGAGAGGAGCCGCGATGTCGGACGAGAAGGACCGGGAAACCCCCGAGACGCCCGAGAGGGCCGAGGGGCGCGGGACCGACGTCCTCGACGCGGCCCGCGGGGCGGCCACGAACGCCGCCGAGACGCTCAGGAACGGCATCTCCGCAGTTCGTGACGTTCGTGCGGCGGCAAAGCGGCACTCCTCCGCGCGGACGCGGCTCAAGGAGCTCACCGGCACCCTCGACGTCGACAGCGCGACGCTCGCGCGGCGCGAGGAGGTCGCGGCCAACTACGACAGCATCGTCTCCGTCCAGAGCGCCATCATCGCCGACGCGGTGAACGAGATCGCGAAACAGCAGGCGACGGTCGAGCACCTGGAGTCCGAGGCGACGGCGCTTGGCGAGCAGCTCGACCAGCTGCGCGACCAACACGAGCGCGAGCTGCGCCCCTACAAGCAGATCATGGAGACCGCGCGCGGTCGCTCCGAGGAGGCAAACCGCGCGGTCGGCGAGGCGAAGCGCGCCGTGCGCGCCGCCGAGAGCCAGGCGAAGGACGCCGCCGAGCGCCGCGAGCAGTCCATCGCCTCCGCAAACCGCGCGGTCGACAGCTCGCAGACGCGCCTGCGCAAGGTCCAGGACGAGCTCAAGCGCGCCCAGAGCAGCAACGCCGACGCCTCGGCGATCAGGCAGCTCCACGACGAGGTGACGACCGAGCTCGCCCACGTCGAGTCCGCACGCAGCGAGGTGGGCGTGGTCACGCGCGAGGCGCAGGCGGCCGTCGACGCAGCCCAGACGCACCTCTGGACGCAGAAGCAGTCGCTCGAGGAGGCCCAGCGCGAGGCGGACGACGCCAAGCACGAGTACGACGAGCGCAAGAGCGAGTACGACGAGCTGCTCGCCAAGGCGCAGGACGAGGAAAAGCAGCTCGAGGAGCGCATCGCGACGCTGCGCAGCGACGCTGACGACGCCAAGGCGGCACACGACGAGGCGGCCGAGCGCCACGACGCCGCCCGCGTTCTGCTTGACGAGGCGGAGAACGTGCACGCAACGCCCGAGGAGACCATGCGCCTGCGCCGAAGCGTGGCGCAGCAGCAGATCGCCGTGTCCGAGCAGCAAGCTGCGGTCGATTCCCTCGCTGAGGGCGAGCGCAGCCTCCGCTCGCGGACGCGCGGCGTGCGCCTCGCACTTCTCGCCGCCGTGGTGGGCGTGATCGCACTCATCGTGATCGTCGTCGTGCTGGTACTCACCGCACAGTAAGCGCGGTGGAGCGGTCCTCCGACCCTCTACTCGATAAACATCGCGTCACCGAAGGAGAGGAAGCGGTAGCGCTCCTCGATGGCTGCGGCATAGGCACCCATGATCTGGTCGCGCGTGGCGAAGGCCGAGACGAGCATCATGAGCGTGGAGCGCGGCACATGGAAGTTCGTGATCATCGCGTCCACCACGTGGAAGTCCGAGCCGGGCATGAGGTAGAGGTTCGTCGTGGCGTTCTCGCGTGCCACGATGTCACCGGCCCCCGCAGCACCCTCGAAGCGACGAGCCGCCACAGGCGGCTCGCTCGGCGCCACCCCCGCCTCCCACGCACTCTCGAGCGAGCGCACCGAGGTGGTGCCCACGGCGATCACGCGGTGCCCCGCCGCCTTGGTGGCGTGCACGGCGTCGACGACCTCCTGCGACACGTGGTAGCGCTCGGTGTGCATGACGTGTTGTGTGGGGTCGTCCTCGGTGACCAGACGGAAGGTGTCGATGCCCACCTCAAGCTCAACGGTCGCCCAGCCCACACCCTTCTCGCGAATCCGCTCGATCAGCTCGGGCGTGAAGTGGAGGCCAGCCGTGGGTGCCGCAGCGGAGTGCTCCTCCGTCATGGCGTAGACGGTCTGGTACTTCTCGGGATCGCCCTCATACTGGGTGATGTAGGGCGGCAGCGGCACGTGACCAGCCTCGTGGATGGCCTCCTCCAGGGTGCGTGACGATCCGTCCGCACCCGCGCCAACCGGCGCAAAGCGCACGAGGCGACCGCCCCTGCTCCCCTCGACAAAGTCCACGATCTCCCCCGTGAGCACCACCGGCGCGGACTCCGGGGCGTGCAGGCCGCCGGCGCGGTACTCGATCACGATGCCCGGCTGGCGCAGCCTCTTGCCGGGGTTGACCAGACACTCCCACACGCCTCCGAGCGGGTCCACGTCCTCGCGACGCTTGAGCAGCAGCGTCTCGCAGACGCCACCGGTCCCGCGCTTGCGGCCGACGAGGCGCGCCGGCATGACGCGCGTCTGGTTTGCCACCAGCAGGTCGCCCGGCTCCAGGTAGTCAACGATATCAGTGAAGCGACGGTGCTCCACGGAACCGTCCTCGCGGTGCAGGACGAGCAGGCGGCAGGAGTCACGCGGCTCGGCCGGGGCCTGGGCGATGAGCTCGTCGGGAAGCGGGTAGTCAAAGTCGTCGGTGCGCATGGGTCCTCCTCGAGTTTCCAGCGCACTACGATAGCGCTTGCGGCTCCGGGGTGCACGTCGGGGCACCGTGTAGCTTTCGGCCGTGCGCGACATTGCAAAAGCGGCGCTCGTGATAGAAAAACTGAATTCTGGATGCAAAAGCTCGGCTCGTGATAGAACTTTTTGCCCCTTGCCTCACTCCGGCACGTCGACACAAGTAGTTTTGTTATGTATATACGCAGGTAGTCGACTTGTTAGTATTAATTTAATATTATATCTCAGCCAAAAGGCAGGCCTAACGACGCGAAAAAGACCATCACGAGCGGAGCTTTTGCATCCCGATGGAGAGATTTCCATCACGGGCGCGACTTTTGCAGCCCAGCGCCTAGTGCCAGAGCCCCTTGCGCTTGAAGACCCAGGCGGCCACCAAGCAACACGCAACGGCCAGAAGCAGCGGGAACGCCCAATTGTCGAGCAGCGGCACACCCTCGAAGGGCAGTCCCACGTTCATGCCGTAGAACCCAAAGACGATGTTGGGAATCGCCATGACGATCGTGATGACCGAGAGCACCTTCATCACGATATTGAGGTTGTTGGAGATGATGCTCGCAAAGGCGTCCATCGTGCCGGAGAGCGTTCCGGAGTAGATGTTGGCCATCTCGATGGCCTGGTGCACCTCGACGAGCACGTCCTCCAGCAGATCCTGGTCGTCCTCGTAGAGCGGGATGATGCGGCCCTGCGCGATCTTGTTGAGCGTCACCTCGTCCGACTTGAGCGACGTTGAGAAGTACACGAGCGACTTCTCCAGATTGAGCATCTGGATGAGCTCCTCGTTGCGCACGGAGGCGTGGAGGCGCGCCTCGGTATTGGACGAGAGGCGGTCAATGCGCCGCAGGTAGACGAGGTAGAGCTGTGATATGTGCAGCAACATCTGCAGCAGGAAGCGCGTGCGAAGGCGCGTGTCCACGTTGCGGACGCGACCGCCGGCCATGTCGGACACGACCTCGTTCTCGAGGATGCTGATGGTGACAAACAGACCACGCTCGGGCAGAAACACCATCGAGAGCGGCATGGTGTCGTACTGCAGCGGACTCTGCGGCCGCACCCCCGCGCCGTCCTCCCCCACGACCGGGTAGTCCACGATGACGAAGATCTGGTGCGCGTCCTCGTCGTAGTCGATGCGGGAGGTCTCCTCGTCGTCGAGGGCGGAGCTCACAAACTCCGGCAGCACGCCAAGCTCGCCCTCGAGCCAGGCGCGCTCCTCGTCGGTGGGCGCCACGACACTGACCCAGCACCCGCTACAGGGCTCAGCAATCTTCTCGATGGTTCCGTTCTCGCCAGTCAGCAGGCACTGGATCATGTTCTCACCGTCCCTTATGTCTCGGATGGGCCGTCAAACACAATAGGGCAGCCGCGCTGCGGGCAGGCGAGAAGATCCGCGGTCTTGCCAAAACCCTTACACCTGAATGGTCGCTGAACGCGCGGCGACCCGGGCAGCCTTGCGCGCGTCGCGAGCCTCGTGGCGCTCGATGGCAGCCTCGGCGGCGGAGAAGCGGCAGCCGCAGTAGTTCTGGCGATACATCCCCAGCTCGCGAGACTCACGCGTGGCCTCGGGATAGTAGGGGCGGAAGTCCCGCCAGACGGGCGTGAGGCCAAAGCGGGGCGCAACGGCGGCAAGAATCTCGCCGCACGCGTCAAAGAGCTGGTACGGCGAGACCACGAGCGTCGTGGAGACGTACTCGAAGCCCCGCTCGCGCGCGACGCGACAGGCCTCGGTAAGGCGCAGCGCGTAGCAGGCACGGCAGCGCCGCTCGCGGTCGAAGCCCGCCGGGACTGCGGCGCGCTCCCACGCTTCACGATCGTCACCCGCCACGATGACGTCCACGTGCGCCACCTCATCCGCCCAGGTGCGTAGCGTGTCCAGGCGGCGCTGCCACTCGGAGACGGGCTGGATGTTGGGGTTGGTCCAGCAGATCGTGGGCTCGAACCCCTCCTCGCGCAGCAGACGCAGGGGCTCGAGCGAGCACGGCCCGCAGCACGCATGGAGCAGAAGCGGCGTCATGACACCTCCGTCGCAAAATCCGCGAGGATCGCGGCCGCCGAGCGCGTCATCTCGCGCGAGAAGGCCGAGTTCCACTTGCGCTCGCAGAACGCGCGCGCCCAGTCGGCGAGGTCGCGGCTGGCCGGCGCCTTGGGGCGCAGGTCCTCGAGCAGACGGTCGGCCGCGCGCTCCTCGTAGCGGTTCTCAAAGACGATGTCCTCGAGCGGCAGGCGCGCCGGCTTCACGCGCCTGAGCTGCCCCGGAGCGGGATGGCCAATCACGAGCATCACCGCAGGCACCACGTGGCGCGGACACCCCAGGATGCGTGCCTGGTCCTCGCGGCGCTCGAGGATGTCGCCGATGTAGCAGGAGCCGAGTCCCAGGCTGTGGGCGGCGACCACGGCGTTCTGCGCCGCGATGGCGGCATCCTCGAGCGCCAGCAGGAAGTCGCCCACGCCCGGCTCGCGAGCCTCGGCGCCGGCGGCGAGAAAGGCCTGGTGCCAGCGGCGGACGTCGACGCAGAACACGAGCACGAGCGGCGCGGCGGCAATGAAGGGCTGGTTGTCACACGTGACGGCAAGCTCGTCCTTCTCGGCCTGGTCGCGTACCACGATGATGGAATAGAGCTGCTGGTTGCCCGCCGTGGGGGCCTGGCACGCGGCCTCGAGGATGGCGCGCTCGTCGGCGGGGCTCACGAGCTCGTCGGTGTAGGCGCGCACGGATCGACGCTCGTGGAGCTGGGCGATGGTCTCGTTCATGCGTCCTCCTCGCGGTCGGAGAGCAGGGTGATCCCGGTCTCGGTGTCACGGACATGGGTACAGGACGGCTCGCACAGGCACGCTGCGGCCATGAGGATATCACCGGCGCAGCCCGCGAGGTGGACGCCGGCGAGAAGCGCGGCGAGCACGGGGCGCCCCGCAGCCAGCGCCGCCGCGACGAGGGCAGCCGTCACCAACGCCGCAGGCGCCAGCAGCGCAACCACCATGCGACCGCGCGGCAGCACGGCGTCATCCGTCCTGGTGTAGAGAAAGGCGTCCTGGAAGCCAAAGGAGACCCGACACCCGGGGCAGAGCAGCTTGAACGCCGCTCCGTGCACCAGCTCGTGGACGGGCAGCGCGGCGAAGCTCTCCAGCGCCAGCGCGATCCACCACCACACGTCAAGGCGCTCGCCGCCCAAGACGAGGGCGAGAAGCACGGCGAGAATAACCGTCCCGCCGAGGACCGCGAGCGACAGCCGCGTGATCCCTCGCTGCAGGGCGGCATCGCCCAGGACGTCTATGTCAGCGACCTCGTGCATGCGCCCATCTTAGCGCGCCGGCCCCGCGCGCGGGCGAGAAGTGCGAGAATGGGAGGGCTGTACCCAATCACGAAGGAGCACCCATGCCCGAGACCTCCTCTCGCCCGAGCTTCCCCCGCCGCGCGGTCATCACCGGCGGCATGCCCTACGGCAACAAGAACCTGCACTTCGGCCACATCGGCGGCGTCTTTGTCCCGGCCGACTTCTTCGCGCGCTTCCTGCGCGACCGCATCGGCGCCGAGAACGTGATCTTTGTCTCCGGCACGGACTGCTACGGATCGCCCATCGCCGAGGGCTACCGCAAGAAGGTCGAGAACGAGGGCTACGCCGGCACGATCGAGGACTACGTCCGCGTGAACCACGAGAGCCAGAAGGCCGCCCTCGACGCCTACGGCATCTCGCTCGACCTCTTCGCCGGCTCGGGCCTCGCCCCCGCGCGTGACGTCCACGCCCGCGTGACCGACGAGCTCATCCGTCACCTCCACGAGCGCGGCTACCTCAAGAAGCGCTCCACGCGTCAGTTCTTTGACGTCGAGGCTGGCACGTTCCTCAACGGTCGCCAGGTCCAGGGCCGCTGCCCCGTGCGCGGCTGCAAGTCCGAGAAGGCCTACGCCGACGAGTGCGACCTCGGCCACCAGTTCGACCCGGAGGAGCTGATCGCCCCCGTCTCGCAGGTCACCGGCACCACCCCTGAGCTGCGACCGGTTGACAACTGGTACTTTGACCTGCCCGCCTTCCGCGACGAGCTCGAGCGCCTCATGGACGAGTGGGACGCCGACCCGCAGGTCCGCGCCGTCGTCACCAAGACCGTGCGCGAGAGCCTCGTCGACCCGGTGATCTACGTCCAGACCAAGTTCCGCGAGGCCTACGACGCCGTCGCCGACCAGCTCCCCGCCCATACGCTCGCGGAGGCCGAGAAGGGCCAGCAGTCCTTCTCGCTCACCTTCGCCGGCTGGGAGGAGCGCGACGAGGCGCGCGAGAAGCTCGACGCCGCCGGCGTGCGCTTCCGCACCGGCAAGTGCCTGCTGCCGTTCCGCATCACCGGCAACATCGACTGGGGCGTGGCCGCGCCCGAGCTCGAGGGCACGAGCGGCCTCACGGTCTGGTGCTGGCCCGAGAGCCTGTGGGCGCCGATCTCGTTCACGCAGACGGCGCTCGAGCTGGCGCCGGAGGGCCGCTACTCCAGCCGCGACTGGCACGACTGGTGGTGCACCGACGACGCCCGCGTCTACCAGTTCATCGGCCAGGACAACATCTACTTCTACTGCGTGGCGCAGCCCGCCATGTGGGAGGCGCTCGACTGGGGCCTCACGCAGGACATCCCCGTGGCCAACTACCACATCCTGTTCATGAACAAGAAGGCCTCGAGCTCCGGCAAGATCGTGCCGCCGATGGCCGCCGAGCTGCTGGACGCCTACACGCCCGAGCAGCTGCGCGCGCACTGGCTGTCCCTCGGCCTGGACCAGAAGGCCGTCTCCTTCAACCCCAAGGCCTTTGACACCTCGGTCTCCCACAAGGACAAGGCCACGGGTGAGGACGTCCTCGTCCGCGACGACCCGCGCGTCGTGGACCCCGCCCTCAAGGAGAGCGCCTTCCTCACCAACATCTTCAATCGCCTGGCCCGCAGCTGCTTCTACGGCGCGGCCAACGTCTGCGACGCGCACCTGCCCGCCGTGGCTCCGAGCGAGGAGGCCATCGCCGCCGCGCGCGAGGCCACGCTGGCCTTCGAGCGCCGCGCCTACGAGTTCGACGCCCACGGCGCGCTCGGCGTGGCCGAGGAGTTCACCCGCGCGGCCAACAAGCGCTGGGACGACGCCTCCAAGGCCGCCAAGGGTGACGACGCCGCCTACGAGGCGGCGCTTGCCGACGCCTTCGTCGCGCTGCGCACCGCCGCGCTGCTCATGCACCCGGCCGTGCCCTCTGGCTGCGAGAAGATCTGCGAGCACATGGGCTTCTCGCCCAAGCTCTTCTTCTCCTGGGACCACGCCTTCGACGGCCCGAGCGAGCTGGCCGCCGCCTGCGACGAGACGCCCGCGGAGCATGAGATCGTTCCTCTCCCGCCGCGCTACGACTTCTTCGAGAAGCACCCGTCGCAGCTCAAGAAGAAGTAGTCACTCGAGAAGCGCCTTGGGTAGGGCCGCCCCGGATGGCAAGGTCCGCCGCGAGTTCTTGCCGCGCCCTTTGCGGCAAGCTGTCTGAGCGCCGGATCTTGTCGTCCGGGGCGGCCCGTACGGATAGCCGCATCGAAAGGAGCTCACATGAAGGTCACGCCGCCGCCCGTGCACGTTCCGCGCCCGTACGCGCTGCCGGCCACCGCGCTCGCGGCGCGCGTGGAGGTACCGACCGAGGACGGGGCAACGATCGTGGCCTGGACGTACGCGCCAGCGGACGTGACCGACGAGCCGGGCACGCCGTTCGGCCTCGGCCTCGCCGTGCCGCCGGTGCTCATGCTGCACGGCAACGGCGAGGAGCACGGCATCTTTGGCCCGGTCATCGACGCCGTCTGCGCGAGCGGGCGCGCCGTCATCGCCGTTGACTCCCGCGCGCAGGGCCAGAGCACGCGCGGCACAGCGCCGCTCTCCTACGAGCTCATGGCCGCTGACGCCCGCGAGGTCTGCTCGCGCCTCGGCGTGCCGCAGGTCCACGTGCTGGGCTTCTCCGACGGCGGCATCCTCGGGCTGCTCCTCGCCCGCGACTGGGGCGAGCACGTGCTCTCCGTGACGGCGCTCGGTGCCAACCTCACGCCTGAGGGCCTCCCCAAGGAGGACACCGACTGGATGACCTACGCCGCGGCAGAGAATCGCCGCTGGGCGGAGGAGGGCGAGGAGGGCGTCACGCTGGAGGACGGCACGCCGGTACCCTCCCCCGCCGAGTCCGCCCGCATCGCCGAGCTCCTGCAGCTCATGGTCGAGCAGCCGCAGATCGACGCGGCCTCGCTCGCGCACGTCTCCTGCCCCGTGACCGTCATGGTCGGCGAGTTCGACGAGATCCTCCCCGAGGAGACCGACCGCATCGTCGCCGCCATTCCCGGTGCGACCAGGGTCGTGGAGCCGGGCGTGGACCACAACCTCCCCAAGATGGCACCCGCCGCCGTGGCGCGCGAGCTTCTCGCCACGATCGCCCGCAACGACGTGCGCCACGAGGGCCGCGCGGGCGTCCCGGCCGACGTCACCGTTGTGCGCCTGCCCGTCTCGGGCCTCTGGGCCGAGCGGCTCGACGCGCTGTACGCCCACGTGAGCGCCGCCGGCGGCACCTGCGGCTGGGTCCCGGAGGTCTGGCCGCCCGCCGGCATGGCCCGCGACCTGCTCGCGGCCGGCTCCTACTGGGGTGCATTCGACGCCGCAGCCGTCCACGACGGCATGCCCCGCGAGGACGCCGTCCTTCTCGGCGCCGTGGCCATGGACCTCGACGCGGACATGGGCGACGGCACCGCCCCCGGCCACGGCTCGGGGATGGGCGGACCCGGCTGGGAGGACCTTCCCGCCCGCAAGGTGCGCGGGCTCCACCTGCTCGCCGTCGACCCCGCCGCGCGCGGGCGTCACGCCTCCGTCGCCCTGCTCGACGCCGTGGCCCGCGAGGCGCGCGCCGAGGGCGCACGCACGGTCCGGCTCAACACCTCCGTCCAGGGCGTGGAGGCCAACGCCCTGTACACGCGTTGCGGCTTCACCCGTCACCACCCGATCTGGCTGCCCTACCCCGAGCTGCCGATGCCCGGCTGGACCAACCTCTGGGAGCTCCGGCTCGACACCGAGCGAGGGGCCAACAACCTGCGCATTGTTTGGGGTGACGACCCGGGCGGGCGAGAAGAGCCGCGCGCCCGCTAGGCACGCGGGAACGTCACGGTGATCGTGGTGCCCTTGTCGACCGCGCTCTCCAGCGCAATCTGGGCGCCGTGGTAAGCCGCCGCGTGCTTGACGATCGCGAGGCCCAGACCCGTGCCGCCCATGTCGCGACTGCGCCCCTTGTCCACGCGGTAGAAGCGCTCGAAGACCTTGTCCTGCGACGCCTCGGGAATGCCGATGCCCGTGTCGGACACGCGCAGCCGCGCTCCGCCGCCCTCGCCGGGCAGCACCCACACAAAGACCTTGCCGCCCGGCCGGTTGTAGCGAATCGCGTTGTCGCAGAGGTTGCTCACGAGCTCGTCGAGCAGGCGCGCGTTGCCGCGCACCATCATCGAGACGCCTTCCACGGAGACGTCGACCCCCGCCTTCCTCGCCTTGGGGGCAAGGCGGTCGGCGACGTCGCGCGCCGCGGCGAGCAGATTCACGCTTTCGGACGGGCCAAAGAGCTCCTGGGAGCCCGCGCGCTCGGACTCGTCGAGCTTTGAGAGGGTGAGGATGTCGCTCACCAGGTTCGAGAGCCGGCGCGCGTCGTCGTAGATGCGCCCCGCAAAGCCGGGGACGTCCTTGGGCTTGGCGATGCCGTCGCGGATGAGCTCGGCCGCGCCCGAGATGGAGGCGATCGGCGTCTTGAGCTCGTGGGTCACGTTGGCCGTGAACTCGCGGCGCAGGTCGGCCGCGTCCTGGATCTGCTCCATGCGGTGCATGAGCTGGCCGTGCTGCTCGTTCAGGCGGCTCACCAGCGGGTCGAGCTCCTCGTAGGGGGCCACGC
>DXBZ01000108.1 GCA_019116265.1 Candidatus Olsenella stercoravium
GACGAGAACTTCGGCTGCGGCTCTTCCCGCGAGCACGCGCCCGTGGCCATCAAGGCCGCCGGCGTCTCCTGCGTCATCGCCAAGAGCTTCGCGCGCATCTTCTACCGCAACTCGATCAACATGGGCCTGCCCATCCTCGAGTGCCCCGAGGCTGTCGACGCCATCTCCGACGGCGACGTCGTCTCCGTGGACGCGGACACCGGCACCATCACGGACGAGACCACGGGCGCCGTCTTCCACGCGCAGCCGTTCCCGCCGTTCATCCAGGAGATCATCAACGACGGCGGCCTCGTCGCGCGCACCAAGCGCGTGATGGCCGAGAAGGGCGGGAACTAGTCATGGCTTCTGCGACCTATCGCGTCTGTACGCTGCCGGGTGACGGCATCGGTCCCGAGATCATCGCCGAGGGCAAGAAGGTCCTCGCGGCGCTGGGCGAGAAGTACGACGTGGAGTTCGTCTGCGAGGACCACCTGATCGGCGGCGCGGCGATCGACGCCACCGAGGCTGCCGGCGGTCCCGTCTCGGCGCTCCCGCCCGAGACGCTCGAGGCGGCAAAGGCAGCCGACGCCGTCCTTCTCGCCGCAGTGGGCGGTCCCAAGTGGACCGACACGCGCGTGGGTGCCGTCCGCCCGGAGCAGGGGCTTCTTGCCATCCGCAAGGAGCTGGGACTCTACCTCAACCTGCGCCCGGTGCGCATGTTTGACGCACTGATTGACGCCTCCACGCTCAAGCGCGAGGTGCTCTCGGGCGTTGACCTGCTGATCGTCCGTGAGCTCACGGGCGGCCTCTACTTTGGCGGCCACGAGCGCACGATGGGCGTCGAGGGCGCCGGCGTGGGCGGAGGTCGCGGCGAGTACGCGCGCGACATCCTGGAGTACTCCGAGTACGAGGTCGACCGCGTGGTGCGCTGGGCCTTTGACGCGGCGCGCCGCCGCCGGGGCGTGGTGCACTCCGTGGACAAGGCCAACGTGCTCGACACCTCCCGCATGTGGCGCGAGGTGGCGCACAACATCGCCGCCGAGTACCCCGACGTCACGCTCGAGGACATGTACGTGGACAACGCCGCGATGCAGCTCATCGCCAACCCGGCGCAGTTTGACGTGCTCGTGACCGAGAACACCTTCGGCGACATCCTCTCCGACGAGGCGTCCATGCTCACGGGCTCCCTCGGCATGCTCGCCTCCGCGAGCCTGGGCGACGGCACGGCCCTCTACGAGCCGAGCCACGGGTCGGCGCCGGACATCGCCGGCCAGGGCATCGCCAACCCGATCGCGCAGATTCTCTCGGTGGAGCTCATGCTGCGTTACAGCTTTGGCATGGACGACGCCGCCGACGAGCTGGCCGCCGCGGTCACGCGCGTGCTCGACGAGGGCTGGCGCACCGGAGACATCGCCGACGAGAGCACGCCGGCCGAGAAGGTCCTCGGCACCGCCACGATGGGCGACAAGATCGTGGAGGCCCTGGGCTAGACGTGGCGGCCACTTTCTGCCCGCCAGTTCTTCTCGGCAATTAACGCGCCCGGTTTGCTTTAATCGCATATATTCGCAGACGGAAATAACGCGCATGGCAAACTGTGCGCGTTATTTGTGGGCGGACGAGAAGAACGACGTATGCTGACAGGGGATAACGCAACGAAGGGAAACCCATGACTTATGACTTCACCTCGATTCTCGACCGCGCCGGGCATGATGCGCTCGCGCTCGACGCGATTGGTGCGCCGGGCTCCGGCTACCTGGCGCCGGATGCGGGCTTTGACCCCATCCCCATGTGGGTCGCGGACATGAGCTTTCCCGTGGCGCCCTCGATCACGCGGGCTATCCAAGAGCGGCTCCAGCACCCGACCTTTGGGTACTTCTCGCCGAGCGATGCCTACTACCAGGCCATCATCAACTGGCATCGCGACCGCAAGGGCGTGGGCGACCTCGAGCCGCGCCACATCGGCTACGAGAACGGCGTGCTCGGCGGTGTGGTCTCCGCGCTCACGGCCTTTGCGGCGCCCGGGGACCCGGTGCTCGTGCACAGCCCCACCTACGTCGGCTTCACGCATGCGCTCGAGGACAACGGCTTCAAGATCGTGCACTCGCCGCTCGTGCGCGACGAGGAGGGCGTCTGGCGCATGGACTACGAGGACATGGAGCGTCGCCTCGCCGAGGAGCACATCCACGTGGCGATTCTCTGCTCGCCGCACAACCCCTGCGGGCGCGTCTGGGAGCGCTGGGAGCTCGAGCGCGCCATGGAGCTGTTCCGTGCGCACGACTGCGTCGTGGTCTCCGACGAGATCTGGTCCGACATCGTGCGGCCCGGCCGCGCGCACATCCCCACGCAGTCCGTCTCAAGGGACGCGCGCGAGCGCACGATTGCCCTCTATGCGCCGTCCAAGACCTTCAACCTCGCTGGTCTTATCGGCAGCTACCACGTCATCTACAACGACTATCTGCGCGATCGCGTGACGTCCAAGGGCGCCAAGACGCACTACAACGGCATGAACGTGCTCTCCCAACACGCGCTGATCGGCGCGTACGGGTCGGAGGGACGCGCCTGGGCGGACGAGCTGAACCAGGTGATTGCCGACAACGTCGACTGGGCCTGCGACTTCATCGAGAGCCGCCTGCTCGACGTGAGCGTCTTCAGGCCCGAGGGTACCTACATGCTGTTCCTGGACTGCGGTGCGTGGTGCGAGAAGAACGGGCGCTCGATCGGCGACCTCCTGCGCGCGGGCCATCGCGTGGGCGTGTACTGGCAGGACGGGCGCGCCTTCAACGGGCCGCGCCACATCCGCATGAACCTCGCGCTGCCGCTCTCCCGCGTGCAGGAGGCGTTCTCGCGCCTCGAGGAGCACGTCTTCTAGGCCAGCCCCCTCAGACGAGTTCGCCGCTGGCAAAGCCCCGGTCGACGGTGCGCTGGAAGCGCTCGGTCACGCGGTTCTCATCGTCGGGAATCTCGCGCGTGTAGGAGAGCAGCTGTCGCGCGCTGGCGACCGGGCGGCGCCCCGCGAGCTCGGCCACCTGCTCGCAGATCATCGGCACGGCCCATGACGCCGGTCTGGGGGAGAGGTGCAGCGTCTTTCCGTCCGTCACGATGCCGCCCTTGAACGGT
>DXBZ01000109.1 GCA_019116265.1 Candidatus Olsenella stercoravium
GACAGGGGCCGTACCCCAAGGAGGAGCGCGCGCCCTCCGCCCCGTTCGCGCCCTTTATCCCATATTCGCGTCTACGGGTAAAGAAGCGCGGCCACTGCGCGAGAAGTGGCAACTTCAATATAGGAGGAGGAACGGCTATGGAAAACGTGATCGATCGGCCGATGCCGTCTGCGGGGATGGCGCCCTCGGGACGCCGCCGGGCGGTGGCGGCACTCCAGGTGTTCGCGGGCGGCGCCTGCTATGGGGCGATGGCGACCACCTACAAGCTCGCCTACGCGGCGGGCTTCACCTCCGCGCAGGTGGTTGCAAGCCAGGCGTGGTTCGGCTTCCTGTTCTTCGGGCTCGCGGTGCTTCTCGGCCGTCTGCGCGGTGTGCGGTGGCAGCGTCTTTCCGGCAAGCAGGCGCTCAAACTCATGGGGCTCGGTGCCCTCACCTGCACGACCTCGATTCTGTACTGCTACGCCATGAGCGTGCTGCCCGCACCGGTGGCGCTCACGCTGCTCTTCCAGTTCACGTGGATGGGGCTCGTCTGGCAGACCATCATGACGCGCCGAGCTCCGCGCTTCGTGGAGGTCGCCTCGGCGGCGGTCATCGTGTTCGGCACCGTGTTCGCGAGCGGCGTCTACAGGACGGGGCTTGCGGGCTACGACCCGGTGGCCCTCCTCTGCGCGCTCGGCGCCGCCGTGACCTGCTCGCTCTTCGTGACGCTCTCCGGTAAGGTGAAGGCCCTCTGCTCCAACGAGCAGCGCGGCCTCGTCGTGTGCCTGGGGGCGGGCGTCATGTCGCTCACCGCATGCCCGGACTACCTGGTGTCGGGCGTCGTCTTCCAGGGCATCCTGCCCTTTGCCGCGGTCGCGGGCTTCTTCGGCCTCATGTGCCCTGTGCTGCTCTTTGGCCTGGGTTCGCCACACCTGCCCGCCGGCCTCTCAACCGTCATGGCCGCTGCGGAGCTTCCCGCGGGATTGTTCATCGCCATGGTCGTGCTCGGCGAGCCGCTCGGCGTCGTCGAGTGGCTGGGCGTGGTGGTGATTCTCGCGGGCGTGTGCCTCGCACAGGCTCCGAGCCTTCTCTCACGGCATACAATGCGGTGAGGCCATGCCGGAGGGCCCCGAGCGCGATGCCGTGGGGTTCCGTCGGTGGCCCGATCTGCCGGGAGAGCTGCGGGCGCCCGCTTACGCGCAGACCGGCTCCGCGAGCACCGTCCCCTCAGGGAACGCGCGGCGGAAGACCCAGCGCGAGAGCGGGCCCGCCACCAGCAGGTTCCACGGCAGCGCGGCGACGAAGTTCCACGGGATGTTCGCGATCCACGTGGGCAGGATCATGGCCGGGTCGCCCACGTGCGTGAACGCCTCGAGCGCGCCGTAGAGCGACATGAAGAGCACCATCGGGAAGACCATCATCGTACTGATGGCCAGCGTGATCGCAAGGCGGCCGCTCTTGCCGGGCGTCACCAGGAAGCGGAACGCAAACCACTTGGCAAACCGGCTGGCGATAAGAACGTCCAGCAGCATCGCCACCACGTAGGCCGGCGGGAAGCCGAGCCATGCGTCGGCCAGCGTTCCGGAGCCGAAGCTCCAGCCATGCACGCGAGCGACGTTGTAGACGGACATCCAGAGCACCATGCAGAAGCACATGATGATCGTAAAGATGAGGCTCTCGCGTTTGTTGGTGGGCATGGGGGCAGACCTTTCTCGACGGGACCCGCGGGGCGGGCGAATGCGAGGAGCTACCCTACCAACTTTTCACGTCGCGCGTAAGCGGTGATTTTGTGGCGGACGCCCCTGTGCGACGGATGTTCCGGAGGGTTCTGTCGCACGCGGCTTGCGTCACGCCCACCCCAGAAGGTCGCGAATCACGCGGCTGGCGAGCATCTGGCCCATGATGGGCGGCAGGTAGCTCATCGTGCCCAGAAGCGACCCCTCGCGCAGCCACTGCTCGTCTGAGATGCGCTCCATGCGGACCGGCTCCTCGTCCGAGAAGAGCACGCGCAGGCCGCGGATGCCACGACGGCGGCACTCCTTGCGCATGACGCGCGCGAGCGGACAGTTGACGGTGTCCTCGATGCGCGCGAAGCGCAGGCGGCACGGATCGAGCTTGTTGGCGCCGCCCATCGCGGAGAGCTCGGGGACACCGCGCTCCTGGCACCACTGCGCGAGGCGCAGCTTCTGGGCCACGGTGTCGATGGCGTCCACCACGTAGTCGAGCGGACCCAGCCCGTCCATCTGCTCGGGCAGCGCGTCCTTGTCGAGAAAGGCGGTTACGGCGGTGACGTCCGCCTCGGGGTTGATGTCGAGCGCCATGGCGCGCATGACCTCGGCCTTGGGCCGGCCGACGGTGCTCGTGAACGCGAGCGCCTGGCGGTTAAGGTTGCTCGGCGCCACCACGTCGCGGTCAAGAAGCACGAGGTTGCCCACGCCGCCTCGGACCAGCGCCTCCGCGCAGGAGGACCCCACGCCGCCGAGGCCAATCACGGCTACGCGAGCCGCCGCGAGCCGCGCGAGCCCCTCGTCGCCGATGACGAGCCTCAGCCTGTCCGTCGCCGTCTCCGCCACAATCCCCTCCCTCGCATTTTGGGGACGTGTTTATCGTTGCAGCAGTTTTGGGACAGGGTTAATGCCTGAGGTTGCAGACTGGCGATTCGAAACCTGTCCCCAAATTGCCGCGCTTACAAACACGTCCCAGATTGCCCTCCGGATTGCCCTACGTTACCGGTTTGCGACGCTTCCGCCAAACGGGGCGTCCCTCGACTACACTGCGTCCATCAAGATCGAGGGGGATTCCATGCATCGAGAGTTCCTGATGGGCAACGAGGCCATGGCCGTGGGTGCGCTCGCGGCGGGCGTGAACGTGGTGGCGGGCTACCCTGGCACGCCATCGACCGAGGTCCTGGAGACCGTGGCGCGCCGCCGGGGCGAGGGCGTCTACGTGGAGTGGTCTGTGAACGAGAAGGCCGCGCTCGAGGTGGCGGCCGGCGCGGCGTACGCCGGGGCCCGGGCGCTCGTGACGATGAAGCAGGTGGGCCTGAACGTCGCCTCCGACCCGCTCATGAGCCTCTCCTACATCGGCGTCAAGGGCGGCCTGGTGGTCCTCGTGGCCGACGACCCCGGTCCCATCTCGTCCCAGACCGAGCAGGACACGCGCACCTTTGCTGCCTACGCCAAGCTGCCGATCCTCGACCCCTCCAGCCCGAGCGAGGCCTACCAGATGATGGGGGAGGCCTTCGCGCTCTCCGAGGAGCTGGGCTGCCCCGTGATCGTGCGGCCCACGACGCGCGTGGACCACGGCTACGAGGACGTCGAGGTGGCCGAGCCCGAGGAGTGGCTGGTCAACGAGCCCGAGGGCTTCGTGCGCGATCCGTCCCGCTGGGTCATCTTCCCGGCGCTTTCCGTGCGCGCCCACGCCGCCATCGAGCGGCGCGACGCGGAGCTCGCCGCGCGCCTCTCCGGCTACGCGAGAAACACCGTGATGCAGACGGCGGGGCCCGACGCGCGCCCGCGCCTCGGCGTCGCCACACACGGCATCAGCGCCACCTACGTCGCGGAGAACCTGGACGAGAAGGACGACGTCCGCGTCCTGCGCGTGGCGACCCCGTACCCCTTCCCCGAGTCCCTGGCGGCCGACTTCCTCGACGGCCTCGACGAGGTCCTCTGCGTCGAGGAACTCGACCCCGTGATCGAGCGCGCCCTGGTGGCGACCTGTGGCCGTCGCGGCCTCAACGTGCGCATCCGCGGCAAGCTCACCGGCGACATCCAACCCTCCGGCGAGAACACCGTCGAATCCGTGGGTCTCGCGCTGGATGCGTTTCTCGGCCGCGAGTCCGGCGCAGCTCGCCCGGGTATGCCCCCGCAGCTGCCCGTTCGTCCGCCGGTTCTTTGCGCCGGCTGCCCGCACCGGGCGAGCTTCTATGCCGTCAAGTGCGCCATGCGCGGCCGCAAGACGCTCTTCTGCGGCGACATCGGCTGCTACACGCTCGGCAACGCCAAGCCGCTCGACATGGTTGACACGTGCCTGTGCATGGGCGCGGGCATCAACATCGCGCAGGGCGTGACGCACGTGGAGCCCGACACCGCCGCCTTTGCCTTCGTGGGCGACTCCACGTTCTTTGCCTCCGGCATCACCGGTGTGGTCAACGCCTTCTACAACCAGGCCAACATGACGCTCGTCGTGCTGGACAACTCCACCACGGCCATGACGGGCCACCAGCCGCACCCGGGCACCGGTCGCACCATGATGGGCCAGGTCGTGGAAAAGGTCAGCATCGAGCGCGTGCTGCGCGCGATCGGCCTCGCGGTCGTGGAGACCGTGGACCCGCTCGACCACGAGCGCGCCGTCGAGACCGTCCGTCGCGTCGCCGACGAGCCGGGCGTCAAGGCCATCATCTTCCGGAGCCCGTGCGTGGTTCTCGCCAAGCCGCAGGCCACGAGCTCGGTTGATGCGGAGAGGTGCGTCGGCTGCCAGCGCTGCGTGCGCGAGCTCGGCTGCCCGGCGCTCGTGCCGGACGCCGCTGCCGGCAAGGTCCGCATCGACGCCGCGCAG
>DXBZ01000110.1 GCA_019116265.1 Candidatus Olsenella stercoravium
CCCGGCGGACGTTGTTGGGATGGATGAGGGCCGCGCTCTCGGGGTCACGCTCGGCGAGAAGCGCGTGAAGGGCGTCAGCCCCTCGCTCGGCCGCGAGGCGCTCGTAGCGCCCCCGCGCCTCACAGCCCTTCTCGCCCGCGGGAAACTCCATCTCGTCTATCACGGCGTTGAGATAGAGACCGGTCCCGCCGCAGAGCACGGGCACGCGACCCTCGTCGAGAAGGGCGTCGACGCAGGCGCGGGCCTCGCGCTGGAAGAGCCGGACGGAGTAGTCCTCGAGCGGGTCGGCCACGTCCACCATGAGCAGCGGTACGCAGCGCTCGCCGGGAGGGGTCTTGGCGGTGCCCACGTCCATGCCGCGATAGACCTGCATGGCGTCCACCGAGACGACGGAGCTCCCCAGACGCTCGGCGACCAGGTCCGCCAGCGCGCTCTTGCCCGAGGCGGTGGGCCCGACGACGCAGACGACGGGTCCGCGTGCGCTCATCGAGGCTCGCCCTCGACCGAGCCGCGCAGGTACCAGGTGCGCGCCTCCTCGACGCGAACGTCGACGATGCTGCCCACGTAGTCGTCGACCGAGCGGCCCTCGGGAAGCAGGAAGTGCACCGTCTGGTTCTTCTCGCTGTGCCCGACCAAAACGTCGCCATCGCGCTTTGAGACGCCCTCGACGAGCACGCTCACGAGACCGCCGAGGTCGGCCTGGTTGGCCTCGTGGGCCTGGTCGGCCACGAGCGCGGCGAGGCGGTCAAAGCGGTCCTGGATGACCTCGCGCGGCGTGTCGTCGGGCATCTTGGCCGCAGGGGTGCCCGGGCGGCGGGAGTAGATGAACGTGAAGGCCGACGAGAAGGCGGCCTCGCGCACGAGCGAGAGGGTGTCCTGGAAGTCCTCCTCGGTCTCCCCCGGGAAGCCGACGATGATGTCGGTCGAGAGGGCGAGCCCCGGCATGGCCTCGCGCAGGCGCGCCACCAGCGCGAGGTACTCCTCGCGCGTGTAGCTGCGGTTCATGGCCTTGAGGACGCGCGTCGAGCCGCTCTGGACGGCCAGGTGGAGGTGCGGCATGACCGCATCGAGCTCCGCCATGGCGCGGATCGTCTCGTCCGAGAGGTCCTTGGGGTTGGACGAGGTGAAGCGGATGCGCTCGACGCCCGTCGCCGCCACGCGGCGCAGCAGCTCGGCAAAGCGCGGCTCGCCGTAGATGCTGCGCCCGTAGGAGTTGACGTTCTGGCCGAGCAGCGTGACCTCGCGCACGCCGTCGGCCACGAGCCGCTCGACCTCGGCGACGACGCTCTCCATCGTGCGGCTCTTCTCGCGGCCGCGCACGTAGGGGACGATGCAGTAGGTGCAGAAGTTGTTGCACCCCGTCATGATGGGGACCCACGCGTGAAACGCGCTCGCGCGATGGCTCGGGAGGTCGGTCGAGAAGGACCTCCCCTCCTCGACGGTGTCGACCTCCGCCCGAGAGCCGTCACCGGCAAACGCGTCGGCGAGAAGGCCGGGCAGGCTCGAGATGGCGCTCGTGCCAAAGACGACGTCCGCGCAGGCCACGTGCTCGCGGATCCTCTCACCGTCCCTCTGGGCGATGCAGCCGCCGATGGCCACCACGCGGCGCCCCGACGGGGGCGTGGGCGCGCTCACCATGGCAGAGGCCTGCCCGTAGAGGTGCTGGTCGGCCTTCTCGCGCACGCAGCAGGTCATGAAGACGACGATATCGGCGTCATCGGGGTCGTCGACGCAGATGCAGCCGCACTGGTCGAGCACGCCGGCGACGCGCTCGGAGTCGTGCAGGTTCATCTGGCAGCCGAAGGTCCTGACGTAGTAGGTCTTGCCGACAAGCTCGCGGGGCTGTTCCATCAGGCCTCGACACCTCCGAGCGTCGCGGGACCGGAGACGGCGGACGGCGCCGCGACGCGGTGCACGTAGACGGCGATGCGGATGGCTGTGCGGCTCTCCCCCCCGATCTCGACGTCAGAGAAGGTCGGTGCGCAGGAGATGTCCACCCCAGTGGGGATGAGGAAGCCGCGCGCGATGGCGACGGCCTTGATCGCCTGGTTGACGGCACCGGCGCCGACGCACTGGATGTTCACGGGGACGCCGTCCTTGACGAGCCCGGCGATGGCACCCGCCACGGACGCCGGCGAGGACTTGCTCGATACCTTCAGATAGTCCATGTGTCTCTCCTGATGCGATGCTACGTCGTGTCTGCTGCGTTGAGCCTTGGTTTCCTGACAATTCTACTGGTTGGGCGCCCCGCTGAGAAGTGCGGCTAGTCAGAGCTCGCGAGGTCGAAGGTGACGGTCAGCCGCTGTCCCGAGACCCTGACGCGCGGCGCCCCGTTGAGGGTGAGGTAGTAGCGGTCCGCGATGAGCGCGAAGTCGCGCTCCATGACGCGCGAGAACTCCTCGACGTCGGCAGGCGCCATCCTGAGGCCCCTCCTGTCGCGCACGAGGTCGACCTCGCGCTCCCCCACCGAGGCGTCGCGCGGCTCAGAGCTGTGGGTGAGGCGCGAGGCGACGCTGCGAAGGGGCCGGATCTGGCCCGAGATGATCCTGTGGGCGGTTCGCTCCGACATCTCCAGACCGAGCGCGGAGGCCTGCGCGCGCAGCTCGCGCGCATCGGCTGCGGCGCGAAGGCGCTCGATGACGGGGAGCTCGTCGAGCGAGTCCATGAAGAGGAGCTCGGAGCCGTCGACCGACTGGGCCGCGCGCGCCCGTGCCGTGGCCACGATCTCCGCCGGGGAGCCGAGGTACACCTCGCAGGTCCCCCGCTCCTCGAGCGCGAACTCGGCGCAGGTCCGCACGATGTTGTGAGGGCCGCGCACGCAGGCCTCCCGGCCGTCCTCGTCGGTCCCCACGGCGGGCCAGCTCGACTGGTCGGCGCGCTCCGCGAGGCTGGTCGCGTCCGTCACGACGCGAATCGCCGAGCCCTTGCCGGGGGCGGAGGAGAGGACCTCCGCGCTCACCGCGTTCTCGCGTATCGAGAAGAGCGCCATGCCGCGGCCATGGATGCCCCAGCGGTCCATGTGGACCGACTCGAGCTTGGAGGTGACGCGCGCCTCGAAGACCCTCTGGTGCATGTCGGCGGGTATGCCGGAGCCGTCGTCGAGCATCGTCGTGGTGCGCAGGTCGCCCTCGCGCGCGGTGGCCACGTAGACGTGGCGCGCACCGGCGTCGCGGGCGTTTCGCAGCATCTCGACGACCGCGTCCTCGACGCAGCGGACGTCGTGCTTGGCCTGGCGGCGCTCCGCCTCGGCGACGCGGAGGCGAACGAACCCCTCGCCGAGGCTCTCCTCGACGCGTAGCGCGCGGTCTCCCCCCATGGAGGAGACAAAGTCCGCGAGGCCCTCAGATGCGCCGGACACGGGACCTACTTGGCGACGTCGACGGCGCGCGATTCGCGGATCACGACGACGCGGACCTGACCGGGGTACTCCATCTCGTCCTCGATCTGCTTGGCGATGTCGTGAGCGAGGACCGTGGCCTGGGCGTCGGAGATCTTCTCGGGCTCGACCATGACGTGGAGCTCGCGGCCGGCCTGCATGGCGTAGGTGCGCTCCACGCCGTCGTGGGCGTTGGAGATCTCCTCGAGCTTCTCGAGGCGCTTGATGTAGTTCTCGGCGGACTCGCGACGGGCACCCGGACGCGCGGCGGAGATGGCGTCGGCCGCCTGGACGAGGACGTCGAGGACGGTGTCGGGGTCGACGTCGGCGTGGTGCGCCTCGATCGCGTGGACGATCTCGGGACGCTCGCCGTAGCGACGAGCGAGGTCGGCGCCGATCACGGCGTGCGGACCCTCGACCTCGTGGTCGATCGCCTTGCCGAGGTCGTGGAGGAGACCGGCGCGCTTGGCGGGCGCCTCGTCGAGACCGAGCTCGGAGGCCATGATCCCGCAGAGCGCGGAGACCTGGACGGAGTGCGAGAGCACGTTCTGGCCAAACGAGGTGCGGTAGCGCAGGGCTCCGAGGGTCTTCACGAGCTCGGGGTGCAGGTCGTGGATGCCGGCGTCGAAGGCGGCCTGCTCGCCCGCCTCGCGCACGCGCTCGGCGACGAGCGCCTCGGCCTTCTTGTAGAGCTCCTCGATGCGGGCCGGGTGGATGCGGCCGTCGGCGATGAGGTTCTCGAGCGCGACGCGCGCGGTCTCGCGACGCACCGGGTCAAAGCTCGAGAGCACGACGGTCTCGGGCGTGTCGTCGATGACGAGGGAGACGCCGGAGACCTGCTCGAAGGTGCGGATGTTGCGGCCCTCGCGGCCGATGATGCGGCCCTTGAGGTCGTCGGAGGGGATGTGGACCGAGGTGACCGTGATCTCGCCGGCCTGGTCGGCGGCGCAGCGCTGGATGGCCGTGGAGACGATCTCGCGGGCGGTCTTGTCGGCCTGGGCGCGGACGCGCTGCTCGGCCTCCCTCAGGATCTGGGCCTCCTCGCGCACGGACTCGGAGCGCACGCGGGCGAGCAGCTCGTCGTGGGCCTCCTCGGAGGAGAGGCCGGCGATGCGCTCGAGCTCGCTGGCCTGGCGCTCCATGAGCTCGTCGAGGTCGTTCTTGCGGCGGTCGAGCTGGCCCTGGAGGCTGGAGAGCTGGTGCTCGCGGCGGTCAAGGGCGTCGTTTCTGTGATCGAGGGACTCCTCGCGCTGCATGATGCGGTTCTCGAGCGTCTGGAGCTCGCCCTTGCGCTTCTTCTCCTCGGCCTCGGAGTTCTGCTTGAGCTGGAGGATCTGCTCCTTGGCCTCGAGGACAGCCTCCTTCTTGGCGTTCTCGGCCTGACGGGCGGCCTCCTGCGTGATGCGGTCGGCCTCGCTCTTGGCGGAGGCAAGCTGGGCCTCGGCATCGCGGAGCTTGGAGCCGCTCTTGCCTGCCAGGAGGAAGTACACGAGGGCGGCGCCCACCACGAGGCACACCGCCCCCACCACGATGGTTATGGGATCTGTCATGTCTGCTCCTCAAGTTCATTCGTCAAGTGGGTTCAGGAGACCGTGCGCGAGCGCGCGACGGAACCCGCCGTGGAGGTGCAGTCAGGACGCCTATGCCGCAAGATGCTATGGCAGAGCCAACGTGTCGTACGAAAAACAAAATCAGCAGCTGGCAGACCAGCGGAAGAATGCGCTCCACGAGCACCTCTATCCTAGCCCCGATGTAAGCGCTTTGTCAAACGAGCCGCAGGTTAGACAAGACGTTACTGGAGCTGCGGAGGCTCGGCGCCAGAGAGGGTCTCGCGGGCTACCGAGGTGGCGAGGCCGAGGGCGAAGCCCCTGCCGCAGAGGAAGCGCACGAGCTTCTGATAGTCGTTCTTTCCCGTGAGGCGACGCCTTGACGCGAGCGCGCTCGCGCGAGCGCGCTCATCGTCGGGAGCGAGGAACTCCTCGGGCCAGCCGGGGATCTCAGACGCCTCGACGCCCCGTCGGGCGAGCTCGCGCTCGATCTTGACGCTCCCCCACCCGGCGAGCACCTTGGACCGGGCGAAGGCCGCGCCGTAGCGCGCATCGTCGACGATGCCGACCTCACGAGCCCGCGAGACGATCTGATCGACGACGGAGCCGGAGTATCCGTCGCGCAGGAGGCGCTCGGTGAGCTCGCGTGCGGAGTAGTCCCTCCTGCCCACCAGGTCCTCCATGCGAGCATGCGCGCACTGGCGCGAGAGCTCGCCCAGACGGTAGAGCAGCTCCGCCCTGCACGCGGGACCGGAGGCCTCCTGCGAGAGGCGCTCGAGCGCCCTGCCCACCGCGACCGGGACGCGGAGACGCTCGTCACCGTGATCGGTCGAGGATATGCTCAGGCTCGCCCGAAAGACGCTCGAGCGCGCGCCGCGCGCCGGAAGCTCGACGGACCATGCGAAGGCAGGGTCGCTCACGAGAGGTCGCCCGCAGAGGGAAGCTCGGGCTCGAGGTCGGTGACCTCGCCCACGCGCTCGTCTCCGAGCTCGAGGCCGCAGGCAACGCGGACCTTGTGATCGATCTCGTCCATGAGGTCGGGGTTGGAGGCCAGGAACTCCTTGGCCGCCTCGCGGCCCTGGCCGAGGCGCTCGCCCTCGTAGGTGTACCAGGCACCGGACTTGTTGACGATCTCGTAGGTGACGGCCATGTCCAGAATCGAGCCCTCCTTGGAGATGCCCTGGCCGTACATGATGTCGAACTCGGCCTGCTTGAAGGGCGGGGCGACCTTGTTCTTGACGACCTTCACGCGAACGCGGTTGCCGATGACCTCGTCCTTGTTCTTGATCGAGTCCACGCGACGGATGTCCATGCGCACGGACGAGAAGAACTTGAGCGCGCGGCCGCCGGGCGTGGTCTCGGGGTTGCCGAACATGACGCCGATCTTCTCGCGCAGCTGGTTGATGAAGATGCAGGTGGTGTTTGACTTGGAGAGCGAGCCGGCGAGCTTGCGCAGGGCCTGGCTCATGAGGCGGGCCTGGAGACCCACCGTGGAGTCGCCGATCTCGCCCTCGATCTCCGCGCGCGGGGTGAGCGCGGCGACGGAGTCGACGACCACGACGTCGATGGCACCGGAGCGCACGAGCATGTCGCAGATCTCGAGCGCCTGCTCGCCGGTGTCGGGCTGGGAGATGAGCACCTCGTCGATGTCGACGCCGATGCGGGCGGCGTAGCCGGGGTCGAGCGCGTGCTCGGCGTCGATAAAGGCGACGACGCCGCCCATCGCCTGCGCCTCGGCGAGGATCTCGAGGGAGAGCGTGGTCTTGCCCGAGGACTCGGGACCGTAGATCTCGACGATGCGGCCACGCGGGACGCCGCCGATGCCGAGCGCGGCGTCGAGCGCGATCGAGCCCGTGGGGATGGCCTCCACCTCGAGGCTCGGCCCCTCGTCTCCAAAGCGCATGATGGCGCCCTTGCCGAACTTCTTCTCTATCTCGTCGGTCGTGGACTTGAGGACCTGCTCGCGCTCCTCGCCGGTGGTGCGCGGCTTAATCTCCTTGGTGATGCCCTTGCTCTTGGCCATGCTCACTCCCTTGCTCGCGGTACGCCGTCATGGTATACGAACAACCGTTCTACGTCAAATGGCACGGCAAAAGCGTAGCGCCCGAAGCTTGCAGCCAGCTGCCACCGGACTGCCGGATGTCTGTCACGAATCTCTCGCGAGGCTCCAGAGGAGGCAGTATCGACTGGCAGCGGGGCCGACGAGGGCACGCCAGCGCACAGCCCTCAAGACGAGCGTCACGACATCTCCATGACGGCATCGCGCAGCAGCTCCACGGCCGCGCGCACCGCCTGGTGCCGGACGTCGGCGCGCCCGCCCGAAAACTCGAAGAGACGCGTGCGGCAGCCCTGCGGCGCGCACACGCCCATCCACACGGTGCCCACCGGCTTTCCGGGCTCGGCCCCGCCCGGGCCCGCGATGCCGGTCACCGACACCGCGACGTCGCAGCCCAGCACGCGGCGCGCGCCAGCGGCCATCTGCCCGGCACACTCGGACGAGACGGCGCCGAGCGCGGGGTCGTCGAGGACCTCGTCGGACACGCCGAGGACGGCGCGCTTGACCGCGATCGCGTAGCTCACGACCGCGCCGCGCACGACATCGGAGGATCCGGGAACCGCCGTGAGGCAGCCGCTGACCAGCCCGCCGGTGCACGACTCCGCGCACCCGAGCGTGAGGCCGCGCTCCCTCGAGCGGTCGAGGAGGTCGGCGCACGCGGCGTAGAGGTCGGCGTCATCGGCAAATATCGCAGGCACGCCCATGGGATCACTCGCCAAACACGACGTGGCGCGCGTTCCAGAAGTACTGGACGCCCGAGACCACGGTGAGCACCACGGCGGCGACCATGAGGGCCCAGGAGACGAGTGCGACCATGGTCCCCAGGTCAGAGAGCCCCAGGGCGACGAGCGCGAAGGCGAGATAGTAGCCGCACAGCGAGACCATGGTCACGGCCGTCTTTGCCTTGCCGAGGCTGTCGGCGGCGATGACCTGGCCGCCCGCGCCGGCGACCATGCGCAGCGCGCTCACGAGAAACTCGCGGACCAAGATCACGAAGACGACCCACACGCCCACCTCGCCGCGCTCGAGCAGAAGCAGCAGCGCCGAGAAGACCAGCAGCTTGTCCGCGATCGGGTCGAGGAACTTGCCGAAGTCGGTGATCTCGTCGCGCGAGCGGGCGAGGTAGCCGTCCACCTTGTCCGTCAGCGAGAGCGTGACGTAGATGACGAACGCGGCGACGGCCAGCGCGGGGTCGACCGCCCCGTCCGCGAGGATCGCGACGATCATGAAGACCGGGATGAACGCGATCCTCACGCAGGTCACGATGTTGGCGGGAGTCCAGACGCTCTTCTCGCCAGCCATGCTACTCACCCTCCCCCACGAGCTCGCCAACGAGCTCGTAGCAGAACGAATCGACCAGGTCCACGGTCACGATGTCGCCGACCGTGGCCTCACCATACGGGATGTGGACGGCACCGTCGGAGTCGGGGGCCTGGAACCAGGCGTGCCCGATGAGCTCGGGCCCCTCGTCGGACTCCTCCACGCCGTCGACGATGACGCGCACGCGCTCGCCGACGTGGGCGGTCGTGGCGGCAAAGCCGAGCTGCTCGGTGAGGTCGATGAGGCGCTGCGTGCGCTCGAGCTTGACGTCCTCGTCCACCTGGTCGGCCATGCGCGCGGCGGCCGTCCCCTCCTCCTGGGAGTAGGCGAACACCGAGCAGTAGTCGAAGGCCTCCTCGGAGATGAAGTCGTAGAGCTCGTCGGCCTCCTCGTCCGTCTCGCCGGGGAAGCCCGCCATGCCCGTGGTGCGCAGGACCATGCCGGGAATCTCGGCGCGCAGGCGCGCGAAGAGCGCGCGCAGCTCCTCGGGCGAGCCCGAGCGCCCCATCGCCTTGAGCACGCGCGCGGAGCAGTGCTGGATGGGGATGTCGATGTAGGGCAGGACCTCGGGCACGTCGCGGATCGTGGCGATCAGCTCGTCGGTCATGCCCTCGGGCTGGAGGTAGAGCACGCGGACCCAGCCGCCGAAGGGGCGGACGGCCTCGGCCACGCGGCGCAGCAGCGCGGCGAGCGTCTCGCCCTCACCGAGGTCGCAGCCCCACACGCCGGTGTCCTGCCCGATGAGGACCACCTCGCGGACGCCGCCCTCCATGAGGGCGCGCACCTCGGAGACGACCTCGTCGGCGGCGCGGGAGTGGTAGCGCCCGCGGATGTAGGGGATCGCGCAGAAGGTGCAGAAGCGGTCGCAGCCCTCGGAGATCTTGACGAAGGCGCTCGTGCCCTCGACCGTGCGCAACGTCTGCGGCAGGGCGTCCTTCTCGCCCGCACCCAGGCCGAGCACCTCGCGGACCACGCCCACGATGCCGTCCTCGTCCTCGGCGCGCACGAAGGCGGCGACCTCCGGGAGCTCGGCGGAGAGGGCGTCGCCGTAGCGCGAGGGGACGCACCCGCACATCACGATCGGGAGCGAGCGGACGCCCTCGGCGCGCTCCTCGGCGAGCGCGAGGGTCGCCTCGACCGACTCCTCCGTGGCGGAGGCGAGAAACGAGCACGTGTTGACGAGCGCGACGTCGGCGTCGGCGGCCTCGAGCGTCTCCTCGAACCCGGCGGCGAGCAGCAGCGCCCGCATGCGGTCGGAGTCGACCTCGTTCTTGGCGCACCCGAGCGTGACTATGAGAAAGCGCACGTGACCTCCCCGTTAGCGATAGTTGACGAACTGGAGCGGCTGGCCGTAGTCGCGCTGCTTGAGCTCGGCGATGACCGACTGCAGGACGTCGCGCGAGGCGGAGCTCACGCGGAGCTTGTCCCCCTCGACGGCCGCCTTGGCCTTGAGCTTGAGGTCGCGGATGTCCTTGGCGATCTTCTTGGCGGTGTCCTGGTCGATGCCCTGGATCACGGTGCCCGTCTGGCGCACGCTCATGCCGGAGGCGGCCACCGGGTCGGCCCAGCGCACGGCCGTCAGGTCCACGCCGCGCTTGACGAGCTTGGAGCCCAGGATGTCGCGCACCTGGGACGCCACGAACTCGGACGGGGCGGAGATCTTGAAGACGCCCTCCTTCTTGGAGAGCTCGAGGGTGGCGCCCGTCCCCTTGAGGTCGTAGCGCTGCGTGAGCTCGCGCGCCGCCTGCTGGCACGCGTTGTCGACCTCCTGCATGTCGACGACGGAGACGACGTCGAAGCTCGATTCCTTTGCCATGGTCTGTCCTTTCCCGGGCGTCGGCCCGCTTGGTCTCGCTACTGCTCGGCAGCCGCCGCGTCGTCGGAGCCGTCCTGCGCCGCGTCGGCGTCGTCGGGGGCGGGCGTGCCCTCGATCGTGACCGAGCCCAGGCCGCCCGCGCGCGGCGAGAGCTCGACGCGCTCGCCGTTCTTGGAGACGGTCACCACGTCGGGGTTGGCCACCTGGATCGTGATGGAGTCGTGGACCGTGTAGGTCTGGCTCCAGGGGCCCGTCACGCTGTCGGCCACCTCGCTCACGCCGTCGCAGGTTATCTCGACCCACGAGACGGACCCGCTCTCCACGCGGACCTCCACGACGGTCTCCTCGGGCTCGGCGTCGGCGTCGGCGTCTGAGGCGGCGTCGTCGGAGGACGCATCGTCACCCGTGGCGTCGGAGGGCTCGTCCGCGGCGTCGGCGTCCGCAGCGTCGTCGGGCTCGTCCGCCGCGGGCTCGTCCGCGTCGTCGGCCTTCGCGGAGTCGGAGCCCTCGACGGGGACGACCTGGGTCGGCTGCGCACCCTGGCTGTGGCCGCCCACGCACGAGCTCACCGAGAACAGCAGGATCGCGGTCAGGACGACGGCGAGAAGGACGATGAGGGCAAAGAGCGCGCGACGCGGGTCGGAGAGGAACTGCGCCACGATCCCGCCCCGCGCGGGCGGGCGCGACGAGCCGCCCGAGCGGCCGCGAACGGGGCGACGCCTCACGTTTGGGCGCTCGACGTTCGCGATGTTGCGGGAGGAGCGGCGGCCCGACGCGGTGGCTGCGGACGCATAGGGCCGCGCGGCGTCATCGAGGCGCAGGTCGTCGGTGTACTCGCCCTCGCGGACGCGTCTCGTGCTCACGTCGTCGCGGAGGTAGAGGCGGCCGGTGCGCGCCGAGGAGTCCTCGCGCTCGCGGACGGGGCGGTACTGGCGCTCGCTGATCAGCCGACCCGCACGGTCGTCGCGGTCGCGACGGGACGAGGGCGGGCGGCGGCGCGCGGTGCTCGACGTCGCACGCTCGCGACTGGAGGGGGCGTTGTTGAGGCGGTCGTAGCCGCGCGAGGCGCGCGTGCCGGGAGCGCGCGTGCCCATGCCGGCCACAGGCGTCGAGCCCCTCGACCGCACCGCAGCCGTGGTGGCAAAGTCGCCGAGGTCGCCGGCGGGACCGCCCCCGCTGGGCAGCAGCGGCCGGTACTCGACGTAGGCCTTGGGGCGGGAGTCGACCTCGTTGGGCATCTCGTAGCCGCTGACCCCCCGGCCCGACTGCGTCTGGCGCGTGCGACGGCGCAGCTCGTGGGAGGTGGTCCCGTGCTGGTGCTGGTAGAGCTCCTCCTGGAAGAGGTCGACAACCTCGCGCGCGTTGAGACCGAGGTAGCGGGCGTAGCTCGAGAGCATGCCCTGGGCGTAGCCGCTCTGGGGCATGTGCTCGAAGTCGCCCCGCTCGAAGGCGAGAAGGACGTCCTCGCGCAGCTTGAGCGTGCGCGACGCCTGCGAGATGGAGAGCCCGAGGTCACGCCGGCGCAGGGCGAGGATCTCGCTGAAACGCGGAAGCGGCATGTCACTCAACC
>DXBZ01000111.1 GCA_019116265.1 Candidatus Olsenella stercoravium
CCCGAGGACCCCTTCGGCTACGGCCGCCTGGAGTTTGACGACGAGGGCTCCGTCACGCGGATCATCGAGCAGAAGGACTGCACGCCCGAGCAGGCGGCGACCCTCACCTCCTGCAACCCGGGCTTCTACGCCTTTGACGGCGCGCAGCTCGCCGCGCACATAGACGAGCTCTCCACCGAAAACGTCCAGCACGAGTACTACCTCACGGACATGGTCTCCATCCTGCGCGGCCACGGCCATCGCGTGGCCGCCGTCTCCACCGACGACGCCGACGAGCTCCTGGGCGTCAACAGCCGCGCGCAGCTCGCCGAGCTGAACGCGATCGCGCGCGACCGCATCAACGCCCGCCTCATGGCCGAGGGCGTCACGATGCTCGACCCCAAGACCACCTGGGTCGGTCCCGACGTCACCGTCGGGCGCGACACCGTTCTTCTCCCCATGACCATGCTCTGGGGCAAGACGAGCGTGGGCGAGGAGTGCGTGCTCGGCCCCAACACGCGTCTCACCGACTGCACCGTCGCCGACAACGTCTCCCTCGAGGAGACCGTGGGCGTGGACGTCACCATCGACGAGGGCGTCACCTGCGGGCCGCGCGCATACCTGCGCGGCGGCGCGCACGTGCTGGCCGGGGCCCACGTGGGCACGCACGTTGAGATCAAGAACTCCGTCATCGGCAAGGGCTCCAAGGTCCCGCACCTCTCCTACATCGGCGACTGCACGATGGGTGCTGGCGTCAACATCGGCGGCGGGTCAATCACCTGCAACTATGACGGCGTGCACAAGAACCGCACCACGATCGGCGACAACGTTTTTGTGGGATCCGACACCATGATGGTCGCGCCCGTCACGATCGGCGACGGCGCGCTCGTGGGCGCGAGCTCCTGCGTCACCAAGGACGTCCCTGCCGATGCGCTCTACCTCGAGCGCAGCAAGGAGCGCATTGTTGAGGGGTACGCCGCGAGGCGACTCGAGAGACTCAAGAGAGACGAGGCCTAGATGTACGAGAACCTGAGCCAGCCCATGCCGCTCCAGAAGGAGATCAAGCTCTACACCGGCACGGGCAACCCCGCGCTGGCCGAGAAGGTCGCCGACATCCTCCACCTCGAGCTCCAGGGCCTCAAGATCGAGAAGTTCGCCAACGGCGAGATCTACGCCCGCTTTGACGAGTCCGTCCGCGGCGACGACGTCTTCTTCATCCAGTCGCTCTCCGGCACCAACGTGAACGACCTGCTCATGGAGACGCTCGTCGTGGCCGATGCCGCCAAGCGCGCCTCCGTCTCCAAGTTCACCGCCGTGATCCCCCACTACTGCTACGCCCGCCAGGACCGCAAGGCCTCCGCGCGCGAGCCAATCACCGCGCGCCTGGTGGCCAACCTCCTTGAGGCCGCCGGTGTGGACCAGGTCATTACCATCGACCTGCACCAGGGTCAGATTCAGGGCTTCTTCGACATTCCCGTGACGCACCTCACCGCGCTCTACCTCATCGGCGACTACTTCAAGGCCAAGGACTTCGACTGGGACAACACCGTCGTCGTCTCCCCCGACATGGGCCGCGCCAAGGTGGCCAAGCGCCTCGCCGACTACCTGGGCTGCGAGTTCGCCATCGCACACAAGAGCCGCCCGAAGCACAACGCCTCCGAGGTCATGGGCATCATCGGCAACATCGAGGGCAAGACCTGCATCGTCAACGACGACATGATCGACACGGCGGGCACCCTCTGCGGCTCGGTCCGCAAGCTCAAGGAGATGGGCGCCGGCGACATCTACGTCTCCGCCACCCACGGCATCTTCTCCGGCGCCGCCATCGAGCGCCTGCAGGGCGCGCCGCTCGAGGAGTGCGTGGTCACCGACATCATCCCCTGCGAGGCGGCCGACCAGCCGGGCTCCAAGATCAAGACCGTCTCGGTCGCCAACGAGCTGGCCGAGGCCATCAACAGCGTCTACATGCGCAGGTCCGTCTCCGAGATTTTCGGCGGGCGCGGCGCGGAGATCTGACGAAGAGGGGTCGTCCCCTTTCGCTACTTCTCGTCATTTACGGGGCCACCTCCGGGTGGCCCCGTCGTCGTATTATCAGTTTTAGGCAGTTTGATGGCGACCGGCAAAGTAGCGAAGGTTTTTTCGTCACGCAGCCGCAGGTAGAAGCGTTGCGATTGTATGGCTACTCTGCCCGACCCTTCAAAACTGCCTAAAACTGCAAAACGCTCTCACTGCAAGCTCTTCCGAGGAGGCATCGTGGCCATTCGCATCGTCTGCGGGCTCGGCAACCCCGACGCCGAGTACGCCCGCACCCGCCACAACGCCGGCTTCGCCACGGTCGACTCCGTGGCGGCACGCCGCGGCGTACGCTACTGGAAGTCCGAGGCCGGCGCTCAGGTGGCGTCGATCACGGTGACCGACAAAGACGGCGAGAGGCGCGAGGTTCTGCTTGCCAAGCCGATGAGCTACATGAACACCTCGGGCGGCCCGCTCTCCAAGCTGGCGCGCGCCCATCGCGTGAAGCCGGAGGAAATCCTCGTGGTCCACGACGAGGTCGACCTGCCGGCGGGCGAGGTGCGCCTCAAGCTGGGCGGCGGTCTCAACGCGCACAACGGCCTGCGCTCCATTGCCGACAAGCTTGGGAGCCGCGACTTTGCGCGCGTTCAGTTTGGCATCGGTCGCCCGCCCGGGCGCATGCCGGTGGCCGACTACGTGCTGCGCGAGCTCAAGGGAGCCTTTCTCGAGGACTTTGAGCTCACCGTCGAGCGCGCCGCCGACCTCCTGGAGCAGTCGCTGTGAAGACAAGGGGAGCGGGCTCATTTGTCTCACCGCTCGCCGCACGGTTGTTGGAATGCGCCAGCGCTGGGGTACAATCAAGTGTTGGAAGGCCATATGGCCAGCTTTTTTGAGGGAATGCAGGAGAGGAGTGCGGTTAATGTACAAGATCCTCGAAAAGACGCAGTTCTCGGAGAAGGTGTTCAAGTTCCGCATCGAGGCGCCCCGGATGGCCAAGCACGCCCACGCCGGCCAGTTCCTCATGGTGCGCGCCAACGAGACGGGCGAGCGCGTCCCGTTCACGCTCGCTGGCTGGAACGCCGACGAGGGCTGGGTCGAGTTCATCTTCATGGTGATCGGCAAGACCACGGAGATGCTGTCCACCTACAACGAGGGCGACTCCATTAAGGACGTCACCGGTCCGCTTGGCGTCCCCACCGAGATGGCAGACGGCCCCTGCGCCGTCATCGGCGGCGGCGTCGGCCTGGCCATCGCCTACCCGGTTGCCCGCCACCTGGTGGAGACCGGCCACGAGGTCCACGCCATCATGGGCGCCCGCACCAAGGACCTGCTGCTGCTCGAGGAGCAGTTCCGCGAGCTCCTGCCCGAGGACCACATCCACATCACCACCGACGACGGCTCCTACGGCGAGAAGGGCGTGGTCACCGCCCCGCTGGAGCGCCTGCTCCAGGAGAAGGCCGTCACCCAGGTCTTCTGCGTCGGCCCCGTGCCCATGATGAAGTTCTCCGCCCTCACGGCCGAGAAGTACAACACGCCGATCACCGCCTCCCTCAACCCGATCATGGTTGACGGCACCGGCATGTGCGGCTGCTGCCGCGTCGAGGTCGACGGCCAGACGAAGTTCGCCTGCGTCGACGGCCCCGACTTCGACGCCACCAAGGTCGACTGGAACGACCTGCGCGCGCGTCAGGCCGCGTATCTTACCGAGGAGGGCCAGTCCCTCAAGGCCTACGAGGAGGCGAACTGCGCATGCCACAGGTAAACGGTCGCTTTGTTCCGGACATGAAGTCCCCGCGCACGCCGGACAACGAGGAGCCGGCAGCCGAGCGCGCGTGCGACTTCCGCCCCGTCGACAAGGGCTTCACCAAGGAGATGGCGCTGGCGGAGGCCGAGCGCTGCATGGACTGCAAGAAGCCGTTCTGCGTCGAGGGCTGCCCCGTCAACATCAACATCCCCAAGTTCATCGAGAAGATCCGCGAGGAGAAGTTCGGCGAGGCGCTGGACATCATCCGCGAGGACTCGATGCTCCCTGCCATCTGCGGTCGCGTGTGCCCGCAGGAGAACCAGTGCGAGGGCAAGTGCATCCGCGGCAAGAAGGGCGACCCGGTGGCCATCGGCCAGCTGGAGCGCTTCCTCGGCGACCAGCCCGAGCTTGCCTCCAAGCCCAAGATGGCCCCCAGGAACGGCAAGAAGGTCGCCGTCGTGGGCTCCGGCCCCTCCGGCATCACCTGCGCCGGCGAGCTCGCCCGCAACGGCTTTGACGTCACCGTCTTCGAGGCCTTCTTCACCGGCGGCGGCGTGCTCGTCTACGGCATCCCCGAGTTCCGTCTGCCCAAGGCGGTCGTGAAGCGCGAGATCGACGGCCTGGAGGAGATAGGCGTCAAGTTTGAGTACAACTCCGTCGTCGGTCGCATCACCGACGCCGACGAGCTCTTCGCCGAGGGCTTTGACGCCATCTACATCGCCACGGGCGCCGGCCTGCCCAAGTTCCTCAACGTCCCCGGCGAGAACCTGCCCAACGTCTTCTTTGCCAACGAGTACCTCACGCGCGTGAACCTCATGAAGGCCAACCGCTTCCCCGAGTACGACACCCCCACCAAGCACGGCAAGAACGTCGTGGTCTTTGGTGGCGGCAACGTTGCCATGGACGCGGTGCGCACCGCCAAGCGCCTGGGCGCCGAGCGCGCGATCATCGCCTACCGCCGCACCGAGGCCGAGATGCCGGCCCGTCGCGCGGAGCTCCACCACGCCAAGGCCGAGGGCGTCGAGGTCATGCCGCTCGTGGCGCCGCTCGAGTTCGTCAAGGGCGAGGACGGCTGCGTCTGCGCCGTGCGCGTGCAGAAGATGGAGCTCGGCGAGCCCGACGCCTCCGGGCGTCGCCGCCCGGTGCCCATCGAGGGCGCCATCGAGGAGATCCCCTGCGACGTGGCCATCTCCGCCATCGGCACCAACGCCAACCCGTTTGCCAAGATGATCGGCGACATCAAGCTCAACAAGTGGGGCTACATCATCGCCGATGAGGACGGCCGCACCTCCGACCCGCGCATCTGGGCCGGCGGCGACATCGTCACCGGCGCGGCCACGGTCATCCTGGCCATGGGCGCCGGCAAGACGGCGGCCGCCAGCATCACCAAGGCGCTCGTCGGGTAGCGAGAAGAACCGTCTGACCGCACGGCTGGGCCCCGCCGACTTCCATGCAGGAGTGCGCTTCGCGAAACTCCTGCTTGGGAAGTCGGCGGGGCCTTTTGCTGTTGCGGGTGCCGCGTCCTTCTCGCCAGACGCCCGGCTAGCGCCTCACCACGCTGCGAACGAGAAGCGCCATGATGAGCGCGAACACCACGGCATACGCCGCGAGCACGCTCACCACGACGGCCGTGTTATCGACGAGGCGACCCTCCTCGTTCGCGGCGGCGCGCAGCGTGCGGTCATAGGTGCCGTCCCCGTTGTCGTCGATCCGCAGACTCGTTGCCTCGGAGACCTCCGCCGTCGTGCTCGCCCGCGTGAGGCTCGTCACGCCTATGCCGCTGAACGTCCTGAAGTCGGAGTAGCGCCCCTCGTCGTCGATGAAGCCGATGCTGTAGTCCATCGTGCCCGTATCGTAGCCGCTGATGTCGATGGCATAGCTCGCACCTTCGCGGAGGCGCAGCACCTTGACGAGGTCGCCGCCGTCCTCGGCGCCCTCCTGGCCCTCGGGTAACGCCTCCTCCTCAAAGGTCAGCGAGCCGAACGAGGTCCTCGTGAGGGGCTCCTCCCCCGCCGACGAGAGCGTCTCGCCGTTGTAACTCACCGTCACGTCAACGGGGCACGCCACGCGGACGTACATGAAGCGCACGCCGTTGATGGCGTCGACGATGTCCCGAAAGAAGTTCGTGAGGTCGCTCGCCGCCTGCACCGAGAAGAAGCACCCGTCGCTCGCGATCCCGCGCAGCAGGGCCTGGCCGCTTGCGCTCTCGTTGAACCCGAGCGCGTAGATGCGAACCTCGTCCACCCCGTCGCCGTTGGGATCGCGTATGGACTCGGCGTAGGCTATGAGCTCATCGCCCGTCTTGCCGTCGTTGGGCTCGCCGTCGGACATGAGGACGATGTACTGGGCGCTCTGTGACCGCGTGGCGAGCAGGGCCGCAGCCTGCGCGAGCCCGTCCTCGATGTTGGTGCCCCCGCCGCTGTCGAGCCCGAGGGCCTCGCTTCGCAGCGTGGCACCGTCAGATGAGAAGCCCGAGAGCGTCTGGGCCTCGTTGTCGTAGGTCACGAGGGCGCACTCTGCCCCGTTCTCCAGCGCGACGTCCACAAACTGACCCGCCGCGTTCTTCGTCTCCTCGAGGGGGCGGCCGTCCATGCTGCCGGAGACGTCGAGCACCAGCGCCACGTCCTTCTCGACCGGCGTGGTGGCTGCCGGTTCGGTCTGCGGCTGTGGCGGGACGCTCTGGTCCGTCGGGCCATGCGCCTGCCCGCCCTCGATCTGGTCTATGACGCGCTGAACGGCGCGCGCGTAGGCGTCCGTGCCCAGCTCGTTGGGGTGGATGGAGTAGGCGCTCAGTGGGGGGAACCTAGTGAGGTCCTCGCCCTGCGCCGGTATGATGACCCCGTTGAGGTAGGGGCTGTCCGAGTAGGCCTCGTGCCCGCGGAACTCGCTGGCGACGGAGACGAAGACGAGCTGCCCGCGCGTCCCGTCGTTCTCGGCATTGACCTCGTCCACGATCTTCTCGAGTTCCGCATTGAACCACTCGACCTTATTGTTGATCATGAGTGCTTCGTTCCGGTGGAAGATGGCGAAGCCGTCGCTGGGGTCGAGCAGCGTGGGGTAGCCCGCCACGAGGACGTGCGACTGCGCGCCGGCCGTCTGGCTCACGTTGACGTACGCCTGCCTGATGTTGTCTCGCGCCTCGTCGTGATACGTCTGCTCGGCCTCCCCAAGCGCGTTCTCGACGCCTCGAAAGTCAAAGAGCTGCGTGTCGACGCACGACCTTACCACGTCGGTGAACCCCACGTCGTTGCCGCCGATGGTCATGGTCACGTAGTCGACGGAGCCCCCATGCGCACCGCAGATCGACGAGAGGAGCTCACCCTGGGAGGTCACGGTCCTGTCGACCTTCTCGGTGAGCAGCGGGAGCGCGACGGCTCCGTCAACGTGGTTCCCGTTGCGGTCGAGGGTGACCTCCTTGCCCTGGTCGCCCGAGGAGTCCAGGGCGAGGTTGGCGGTCACGGCACCCGACGAGGCCAGGAAGTACCACGCCGCCGAGCCCTGGTCGCTCCCCGGATCCGCGGGGTCGGCCTTGTTGTCGCTCAGGAGCACGGTGCCGCCGTTCACGCGGAGCTTGCCCGGCCAGCTCTTTGTGGAGCGGTGCGCGAGCCAGTCCTGGTCGTTGATCTTGTCGCTGTCGTTTTGCCCGTAGAACGGCTCCACGCCCTCGCCGGAGGAGTAGGAGTCGCCCAGGGAGACCACCACGACATCTTTCTCGCCCCCGCCAGCGGTCTCGCCACTGGCAACCTGGACGCCGCCCCCCACAAGGGAGCCGCAGACGAGCAGCACCGACAGCAGCGCGGCGAGAAGAACGTGGCGCGCGTCACGCGTGCGGCTCACAGCGCGCTCACCTCCTCGGCGGAGAGGGAGTCCAGGTAGGAGGCGCTCACGCTCTCCACGACGTGAACCGTGAGCTCGTCGCTCGGCGGCACCAGCCGGTAGAGCGTGTTGGACTCGCTGTCATAGGAGATGACCGTCTCCTGCTCGCTGAGCGTCGTCGTGACCTTGCCCTCCGTCATGTTGCGGCTGAGCGGCATGGCGGTAAAGCAGTCCCCGTAGCAGGCAACCACCCAGTACTCCCCGCTCGCGGAGGCGTACGTGAGCGTGTAGGCGGGGTGGCGCGCGGCCAGGCTCGCGGAGATGGCGCGCTCCTCGTGGTAGGACCCGTCCGCCTCGTAGGTGGTGACGACGGAGGCCGCGTCAAAGCCGCGAGCGGCAAACGCCTCGTAGGCGTCCGCCTCCGTGAGGCCCGCCGTCGAGGCGTCCAGGGTCTCGCGCACGTCGGAGCGGGCGAGGTAGTCTGCTATCCAGGCGTCGAGCTCCTCCTGCGCCTCCTGCTCACCCGCAGCAATCTCCTGCTCGGAGGGGGTGTCCGTGGCCCGGGCGCCCTCGCTCGAGGAACCCCTTCCAAGGAGCACGATCGCGGTCGCCACGCCGGCCCCCACGATCACCAGCGCGGCGATGACGCACACGACGAGGAGCCCGCGACGGCTGCGGCCACGACCCGCGTCTGGACCCTTGCTGCGCCTGGAACTCATCAGACCCTCCTCGTCCCCCGCTCGCGGGCTAGCTTGACCTCTTCAGACGGCCCGCCCCAAAGCAGAGGGCGACCAGTGCGACAACTGACGGTACGAGCCCGTACAGCGCGACGTCCCAATGGGCGAGAAGCGCCTGGTGCAGTGCCTCGATCTCCTCCGAGGTGCCCGCGTCGCCGAGGGCCGCGGCGGCGGCCAGCAGG
>DXBZ01000112.1 GCA_019116265.1 Candidatus Olsenella stercoravium
GACCTCAAGACCGAGTACTACGACCTCGGCCTGGAGCACCGTGACGAGACTGACGACCAGGTCACCGTTGACTCCGCCGAGGCCACCAAGCGCCTGGGCGTGGCAGTCAAGTGTGCCACCATCACCCCCAACGCCGCGCGCGTTGAGGAGTACGGCTTGAAGCAGATGTGGAAGAGCCCCAACGGCACGATCCGCGCGCTGCTCGACGGCACGGTCTTCCGCGCGCCTATCGTGGTCAAGGGCATCGACCCCGTGGTGAGCTGCTGGAAGAAGCCCATCACCATCGCGCGTCACGCCTACGGCGACGTCTACAAAAACTCCGAGATGCGCATCGACGCACCCGGCAAGGTCGAGCTCGTCTACACCGCCGCCGACGGCACCGAGCGCCGCGAGCTCGTCCACGTCTTCGACGGCCCGGGCGTGGTCCAGGGCCAGCACAACCTCGACGCCTCCATCGAGAGCTTTGCGCGCAGCTGCTTTGAGTACGCGCTCTCCACGGGCCAGGACCTCTGGTTTGCCACCAAGGACACGATCTCCAAGACCTACGACCACCGCTTCAAGGACGTCTTTGCCGACGTCTACGAGACCGAGTACCGCGCCAAGTTTGAGGCGGCCGGCATCGAGTACTTCTACACGCTGATCGACGACGCCGTGGCCCGCGTGGTCAAGTCCGAGGGCGGCTTTATCTGGGCCTGCAAGAACTACGACGGCGACGTCATGAGCGACATGCTGTCCTCGGCCTTTGGCAGCCTGGCGATGATGACCTCGGTGCTCGTGAGCCCGCACGGCTACTTCGAGTACGAGGCCGCCCACGGCACCGTCCAGCGCCACTATTACAAGCACCTCAAGGGCGAGCCCACGTCCACCAACTCGGTGGCCACGATCTTTGCCTGGACCGGCGCCCTGCGCAAGCGCGGCGAGCTGGACGAGCTGCCCGCACTCGTGGACTTTGCCGACCGCCTCGAGGCTGCCACGGTCCGTACGATCGAGTCCGGCCGCATGACCGGCGACCTCGCGCGCATCACGTCGCTCGAGAACCCGGAGACGCTCGGCACCCGCGAGTTCATCCTCGCCATCCGCGAGACCCTCGACGCCGAGGCCGCCGCGTAGCGAACGGGTCAAAAGGGACTGTCCCCTTTTGACTCATATGTTGCCGACGAGGGCGTCCTTGGCGATGGCAAAGCACTCGCGCAGCGTTGCCTGCGGCATATAGAGCGGGTTCGTACGGGCTGCCAGACCATGAGCGTCGGGCAGCCCGTTGTTGTGCGCGATGCGCAGGGCGCGGTAGAGGTGAAAGTCGTTGGTGACCACGGCAACCGACGCGCCCGGGGCAAGAAGCTCCGCGGAGTTGCGAATGTTCTCGGCCGTGGTCGTGGATGTCTCCTCCTTGGTGACGCGGCCCGCGCCGAGCCCTCTCCCCACCAGGTAGTCGGCCATGGCGTCCGCCTCGGTCCGTGACTCGCCAAAGCCCTGGCCACCCGACACGATGCAGGTGGTCCCGGGATTCTCCTCGAGATAGGACAGCGCGGCATCAAGGCGATACTGGAGCGTCTCCGTCGGCGTGCCGTCGGGGCGAAGGCCCGCGCCAAGCACGACCAAGCAGTCAAGTCCAGCGGGAGGAGTCGCCGCAGCAGTAGTGACGATCAGCGCGGAGAGCGCTCCCACCGCAAGAATGCCCGCCAGACAGACGGCGCATATCGCCAGGCGAACGGGCTGGAAGCGCCATGCCGCGAGCAGTGCCGCACCCAGCGCGACCCACACGAGGAAGAAGCCGCCCGCCGGGTAGAGCGCGGCCATGAGAAGGCCATAGGCGATCGAAAGCACGCCCAGCACCACGAGCACAACCATCACCGATCTCCCCTCGCGCGACGCTTCATCTGGGCACAATAGTACTAGCTGTGCCCGGCGGGCCGCCAACCGCGACGGAAGCGCCACGCCGGGCGTCCGGGAGGTGGTCGCATGTCCGTTGCCATCGCAGTCGCCGTTCCGCACCCGCCCCTCATCGTCCCTGGGGTGGGCCATGGTCGCGAGCGGGAGATCCAATCCACTGTTGACGCCTACCGCGAGGTCGCTCGGCGCGTGGCGGCGCTCCAGCCGGACACGGTCGTCGTCTCCAGCCCGCACACGACGACGTATCTCGACTACCTGCACATAGCCCCCGGACCCGGTGCCCGGGGAACGTTCGCCCGGTTCGGCGACACCACGGACGGCTCTCACGTCACCTATGACGAGGAGCTCGTCGCCGAGCTCTGTCGACTCGCCCGCGAGGAGGGCATCCCTGCCGGGACCTCCGGAGAGCGCGAGCGCGACCTCGACTGGGGCGTGCTCGTCCCGCTCCACTTCCTCCAGCAGGCCTACGACGAGCGCCGCGCCGCAGGAACCGAGCCCGCGCCGTACCGCGTGGTCCGCATGGGCATCTCCGGCCCCTCCCCGCTCCAGCACTATCGCATGGGCCAGGCGATCGCACGCGCGGCGGAGCGTCTCGACCGCCGAATCGCCTACGTCGCGTCCGGCGACCTCTCTCACAAGCTGACGGAGGACGGCCCGTACGGCCTCTCACCCGACGGCCCCGTCTTTGACCGCTTGACCTGCGACGCGTTTGCGAGCGGAAACTTCCTCTCGCTGCTCACCGCAGATCCCGGCCTCTGCGAGCGCGCCGCCGAGTGCGGGCTGCGCTCCTTCCAGATCATGGCAGGCGCCCTGGACCGCACCCCCGTCTCGTCCGAGCTGCTCTCGTACGAGGGCCCCTTCGGCGTGGGCTACGGCGTCGCGTGCTTCTTGCCCACCGGACCAGCGGGGTCAGACGCCAACCGTGCCTTTGGCGAGAAGTACGAGGCGTGGCACGCAGCGGACATGGAGCGCCGGCGCGCCGGGGAGGACGAGCTCGTCTCGCTCGCCCGCGCCGCGCTCGAGCACCGCGTGCGCACCGGCGAGCGCCTCCCCCTACCGGCCGACCTCCCGGGGTCCCTTCTTGCCCGCCGCGCTGGCTGCTTTGTCTCAATCACAAAGAACGGTCAGCTCAGAGGTTGCATCGGAACCATCGCACCCACGCGGTCGAGCCTCGCGCAGGAGATCGCGGCAAACGCGGTCTCCGCCGGCCTCCACGACCCGCGCTTCCCGCCCGTCGCGGAAGACGAGCTCCCCGAGCTTGTCTATGACGTCGACGTCCTCGGCGAGCCGGAGCCTGTGGGGGGACGTGAGGAGCTCGACCCGCGCCGCTACGGCGTGATCGTGAGCACCACCGACGGCCGCCGCGGCCTGCTGCTCCCAGACCTCGACGGTGTGGACACCATCGACGAGCAGCTGCGCATCGCGGCACGCAAGGGCGGCATCGCACTCTCGGAGGACGGCGTCGCCATAGAGCGCTTTGTCGTGGAGCGCCACCGATGAACGCGGGCGAGAGGGACCGCGCACCCGTCGCCGCCACCGCCACCTGCGGCGTCTGCCCGCGCCACTGCCGCCTCGCCCCGGGCGCGCTCGGCGCCTGCCGGGCCCGGCGCAACCGCGACGGCCGCATCGCGCCGGAGGGCTATGGCCGCCTCGCGTCGATCGCGCTCGACCCCATCGAGAAGAAGCCACTCGCGCGCTTCATGCCCGGCACGTACGTGGTCTCCGTGGGCGGCTACGGCTGCAACCTGCGCTGCCCCTTCTGCCAGAACTGGGAGATCTCGCAGGCGGGCGAGAAGGACGTGCGCTGGCGGGAGGTCTCGCCCGAGGAGCTCGTGGCGCTCGCGCTCGACGCGCGGGAGCGTGACGGCCGCGTCTCCGGCATCGCCTACACCTACAACGAGCCGCTCGTCACCTGGGAGTACGTCCGCGACTGCGCGCGGCTGGCACACGGAGCGGGCCTCGTCAACGTGCTCGTGTCCAACGGCTGCGTTGAGCCGGCCGTCATCGACGGGCTCGAGGGGCTTCTCGACGCAGCAAACATCGACCTCAAGGGCTTCTCGGACGCGTTCTACGACGCCTGCGGAGGCGCACCGGGCTCGCTTGCGTGCGTGCGCGGCACGATCGAGCGCCTTGCCGCAGACCCCCGCTGCCACCTCGAGGTAACCACGCTCGTGGTGCCGGGCATGAACGACGGCGAGGAGGAGATGGACGAGCTCGCGGGCTGGCTCGCGGGCCTTGACGGCGGACGCGGGCGCAAGACGATCGCGCACCACGTCACGCGCTTCTTCCCACGCTGGCGCCTCATGGACCGACCACCCACGCCCGTTGAGGACGTGCGCGGGCTCGCCGAGGTGTCGCGTCGACACCTCGACCACGTCTACGTGGGCAACTGCTAGCGACGCAAACCCAGGGCCCGCCGCGCGCCTAGTCGCGACCGTTCCAGCAGTAGGTGCAGACCTTCTTGCGGTCGATGCCGATGGCCTCGAGCATGCCGTCGAGGCTCTGGTACTCCAGCGAATCGAAGCCCATCTCCTCGCAGATGGAGCGCAGCAGGCAGCGACCGCGCTCGCTGCGGCCATCGGCGTACTCGTCGAGGTACTTCTCGCCCTCGTCGCCCTCGAGCTCGCGGACCTTGCGCCGCGCGATGAGCTCGTACTCGGAGCGGCTGCGGGAGAACGAGAGGAACTTGCAGCCGTACATGATCGGCGGGCAGGCCGAGCGCATGTGGACCTCGGCGACGCCTGTGTCGCGCAGGAAGTCAATCGTCTCGCGCATCTGGGTGCCGCGGACGATGGAGTCGTCGACGAGCAGCAGGCGCTTGTCGCGGATGAGCTCGGGCACCGGAATCTGCTTCATCTTGGCGACGCGGTTGCGCACCTCCTGGTTGGCGGGCATGAAGGAGCGCGGCCACGTGGGCGTGTACTTGACAAAGGGGCGCGCGAGCGGCACACCGGACTCGTTGGCGTAGCCGATGCCGTGGGGCAGGCCGGAGTCGGGCATGCCGGCCACGTAGTCGACCTCGGGGAGCAGGCCGGCCGCACGCTCGTCGCGGGCCATGATGGCACCGTTGCGGTAGCGCATGCACTCCACGTTGACGCCCTCGTAGTTGGAGTTGGGGTAGCCGTAGTAGACCCACAGGAACGCGCAGATGCGCATCTCGTCGCGCGCCGGGGAGAGCGTCTCGTAGCCGTCGGCGGTGAGCTTCACGATCTCAGCGGAGCCGAGCTCGTACTCGTCCGCGTAACCGAGCTTGCCGTAGGCGAAGGACTCAAAGGACACACAGTAGCCATCGTCGTCCTTGCCGATGAGGACCGGCAGGCGTCCCATGGCATCGCGCGCGGCGATGAGCTCGCCGGCCTCGGTCATGATCAGCAGCGTGAGCGAGCCCTCGATCGAGTCCTGCGCGTAGCGGATGCCCTCGACGATGCTCGCCTGGGTGTTGATGAGCGCCGCCACGAGCTCGTTGACGTTGACCTCGCCGGAGCTCTGCGCCATGAACTGGTGACCGTCCTCCTCGAAGCGCGCCACGAGCTCGTCGGTGTTGGCGATCGCGCCCACCGTGGAGATGGCATAGACGCCCAGGTGCGAGCGAACGAGCAGCGGCTGCGGGTCGTTGTCGGAGATGCAGCCCACGCCACAGGTGCCCGAGAGAGTGGGCAGGTCGTGCTCGAACTTGGTGCGGAACGGCGTGTTCTCGATCGAGTGAATCTGGCGGTTGAAGCCGCCGCCCTCGCGGCAGGTGACCATACCCGCACGCCGAGTTCCGAGGTGAGAGTGGTAGTCGACGCCAAAGAAGACATCAAGTGCAACGTCGCGGTGAGAGACAGCGCCGAAGAACGCTCCCATGGTACCTCCGTCTTTCTGCGGCCCGGCCGCGCCTTTTGGACCTCACGAGTATACTCGCGTGCCACGTGCCCCGGGCAACCTGCGCAAAATCGAAACATCACGACTCCGACACGAAACCCGCTCAGCTGATTGCAAAAAGTTAGATTGGGTATACTCAAATCAGGCAAGTCAATCCAGCAAACAGAAAGGACCTGCCATGAGTAGCATCACAAGGGTCTACGGACGCGAGGTGCTCGACTCCCGCGGCAACCCCACCGTCGAGGTGGAAATCACGCTCGAGGACGGCTCCCTCGGCCGCGCCATCGTCCCGTCCGGCGCGTCCACCGGCGAGTTTGAGGCCGTCGAGCTGCGAGACGGCGAGAAGAACCGCTACCTGGGAAAGGGCGTCCTGCAGGCTGTGGCGCACGTCAACAACGAGCTCGCCGCCGTGCTCGTGGGCCGCGAGGCGACCGACCAGCGCGGCGCCGACGAGGCCATGATCGCCGCCGACGGCACCCCCAACAAGGGACGCCTGGGCGCCAACGCCCTTCTCGGCTGCTCCCTCGCGCTCGCCCGCGCGGCCGCGGCCTCTGCGGGCCTGCCGCTTTATGCCTACCTGGGCGGCCCCAACGCGCACACGCTGCCCGTCCCGATGATGAACATCCTGAACGGGGGCGTCCACGCCGACAACAACGTCGACTTCCAGGAGTTCATGATCATGCCCGTCGGCGCGCCGGACTTCTCGACCGGTCTCGCCGCCTGCGCGCAGGTCTACCACACGCTCAAGGACATCCTCAAGAGGGAGGGCCTCTCCACCGGCGTGGGCGACGAGGGCGGCTTTGCCCCGGACCTCAAGACCAACGCCGAGCCCTTTGTCTACCTGATGGAGGCCGTGCGCGCAGCGGGCTTTGTGCCGGGCGAGGACTTCATGTTCGCCATGGACCCCGCGACCTCGGAGCTCTACAACAAGGAGACCGGTCTCTACGAGCTCAAGGGCGAGGGCCGCACGCTCACGTCGGAGGAGATGGTTGACTACTGGGCCGAGCTCGTGGAGCGCTACCCCATCATCTCCATCGAGGACGGCCTGGCCGAGGAGGACTGGGACGGCTGGGTGCGCCTCACCGAGCGCCTGGGCAAGAAGGTCCAGCTCGTGGGCGACGACCTCTTTGTCACCAACACCGAGCGCCTGCGTCGCGGCATCGAGCTCGGCGCCGCCAACGCCATCCTGATCAAGGTCAACCAGATCGGCACGCTCACCGAGACCCTCGACGCAATCGAGACGGCCAAGCGCGCCGGCTACGCCGCCGTGGTATCCCACCGCTCCGGCGAGACCGAGGACACCACGATCGCCGACCTCGCCGTTGCCACCAACGCCGGCCAGATCAAGACCGGCGCCCCTGCCCGCACCGATCGCGTTGCCAAGTACAACCAGCTCCTGCGTATCGAGGATGGACTTGGCGGCAACGCCGCGTACCCGGGACGTGCAGCTTTCTACAACCTGGCGTAGCCCCAGCCCCGCCCCGGCAGCCTCGGGTCCCGGCGCCACTTCCCGTCTAGGCCACATGCGATATGCTGTCTACGTCGCGGCAACAGAAGGGAGCGCCCCATGGCAAACGAGAAGTGCGTGCTGGTCGGACAGTCAGGCGGACCAACGGCGGCAATCAACGCGAGCCTCGCGGGCGTGATCGCGGCGGCGCGCTCCCTTGGGGTGCGCGTCACCGGCATGCGCTACGGCATCCAGGGTTTTCTCGCCGGCAGAACGGTGAACCTCGACGAGGCGGTCCCCGACCCCCGCAGCCTCGCCCTGCTCAAGCAAACCCCGGCGAGCTGGCTTGGCAGCTGCCGCTTCAAGCTCCCGCAGGCGTCGGACGACGAGGGCGTCTACCAGGACCTGTTCCGTCGCTTTGAGGAAGCCGGGGCGGGCTGCGTCCTCTACATCGGCGGCAACGACTCCATGGACACCATCGCCAAGCTCGGCGACTACGGCCAGAGCGTCGGCAGCAAGATTCGCTTCATGGGCATCCCCAAGACCATCGACAACGACCTCGTGGGCACCGACCACACCCCCGGCTACGGCAGCGCGGCGCGGCTCGTGGCAACCTCGATGGCCGAGCTCGCCCTCGACGCCGACGTCTACGACCTCAAGAGCGTGACCTTTGTCGAGATCATGGGCCGCGACGCCGGCTGGCTTGCCGCCTCCTCGGCGCTCGCCGGCCCTGACCTCGTGCTCCTGCCCGAGGTGCCGCTCGTGGAGGACGTCCTCATGGAGCGCCTGGCCGAGCTGCTCGCCACCAAGAACACCGTGATGGTGGGCGTGAGCGAGGGCGTGCGCACGCCGGAGGGCACGCTCTACTGCGAGCTCGCGGCACCCGGTGCGGGCGTCGACGAGTTTGGGCACCTGGCGACGCTCTCCGGCACGGGTCGCTACCTTGCATCCGTCACCAAGGAGCGCCTTGGCTGCAAGACGCGCGCAGTGGAGCTCTCCACGCTCCAGCGCTGCGCGAGCCAGGTCGTGAGCCGCGTTGACCTTGACGAGGCCTACATGATCGGCGGCACGAGCACGCGCGCCGCCCTCGACGGCGAAACCGTCAAGATGTGCGCCCTCCAGCGCGTGGCAGACGACCCGTACGAGGTCCGCACCAAGCTCATCGACGTGAAGTCCGTGGCAAACCAGGTGCGCAACGTCCCCGCCGAGTGGGTCGGCGCGGACGGCATGAGCGTCACCGAGGAGTTCCTCCGCTACGTGCGCCCGCTCGTGGGCAACCTGCCCGAGCAGCTTCCCCCGCTGTCGTAGGACGGCGGGGCGCCCGCACAGGCGCTACCTCTGCAGGTGCATGCAGGTCTGCGTGGCACGGGCGACGGGCGTTCCCAGCTCGTCGGTCACGTAGCAGGTGTAGAACGCCAGCGTGCGGCCGTTCTTGTCGACGTCCGCCGTGGCGATGAGCTTCTTGCCCTTGGCCGCGCTCATGAACTCGATGTTGCTGCTCACGGACACGGTGACGGACTCGCCGACGTTGGACGCCACGGCAAACGCGAGGTCGGCCACCGTGAAGATGGCACCGCCCATCACACCGCCCTTCTCGTTGCGGTGACCGGGCGTGATGTCAAACTCCGTGACCGCATGCCCGCGCGCGGCCTCCACCACCCGGCAACCGCAGGCGTCGGTGGCAAAGCGGTCGTTTCTGAAGACGGCCTGGACCTCCTCGAGGGAGGCGTTCTCGTCGATCAGAGCCATTCGTCCTCCTTGATCTTGATGCCGAGAAACCCGATGAGCTCTGCGGCCTGGTCGGGGTCTATGATGGCGCCGCGCAGCTCGTGCAGGTCGCTCGAGACACGCAGCCCGGAGATGTCGCAGGCGGAGAGATCCACCCCGGAGAGGCTCGTGCGAAAGAACGTGGCACGAGAGAGGTCGCAGCGCTCCAGCACGAGGCGGCGCAGGCGCGTGACGTGGAAGCTCGCCTCAGAGAGCTTGGTCTCGCTCGCAGCGAGCTGGTCGACGGTGGTCTCCGAGAAGTCGGCGTAGGCGAGCTGGCTGTCCACGAGCGAGACGCCGGAAAGGCGACCCTTGAGAAAGGACAGCCCCGGCGCGGAGCACGAGCGGAAGTCCACGCGGTTGAGCCAGCTGCGCCCCATGTCGCAGCGCACGAAGCGGCAGCCCGAGAAGAGCACGTCGGTAAACGTGCAGTTGGAAAGGTTCACGCGCTCAAAGGTGCAGCCGCGAAAGACAACGTTCTCAAAGACGGTGCCATCCGCCGCCACGTCCGCGAGCTCGATGCCCGAAAGCGCCGTGTTGGCCACGTGCGCATCCGGCGCCGTGAGCGCGGCGAGGAGCCCGTCCCGGCTGAGGTTGCACCCCAGGTCGTCGCGCACCTGGGCAAATCGTCTGACCTGCCGTCTCTGCACCGTGTCCTTCTCGCCCCCTTCGCTGTGTCCAGTATGCCACGGGCCCCGCACAGATGCCGCCCCTGGGCCGGTTAGATGGCTGGGGAGCAACTAAAACCGTGCGGCGCTGTCGAGAAGAACCGCAGGTAGACGGCCTCCGCAACGAGGTGGAATCCGTCCCCGGACCCCGATTTGTGATCCTGGCGCAACTAGAGGACCGTCTCTGCGATGGCGCTCTACAGCAGCGCAGCCTCCCACTCCGCCTCACGGAAGCCCACGAGCACGAAGTCCTCGCCCACAACAATCGGCCGCTTAACCAGCATGCCGTTCTCGGCAAGAAGCGCGAACGCCTCCGCGTCCGACATGCCGGCGTCAAGCCGGGCCTTGATGTTGCGCTCACGGTAGAGCACGCCGCTCGTGTTGAAGAAGCGGCGCACGGGCAGGCCGGAGCGCGCCTGCCACGCGGCGAGCTCCTCGGCCGTGGGGTTGTCCTCGACGATGTGCCGGTCGGTGTAGGCAACGCCGTGCGCGTCCAGCCACGCCTTCGCGCGCTTGCAGGTACTGCACTTCGGATACTCAACAAACAGCACGTCAGACATGTCGGGTCCTTTCTCATTTAGCAACTCCACGCAGCAATCATCGCGATGGTGCGACACCGCTAAACCCTCTCAAGACCAGCATCGGCTCTTACATCATTGTAAACTGTCATGAGAGCGGTCCATTACGTTGAAGCGAGGTGCGGCGATGGCGTTTGACCTAAAACTCGATAGCCTCGAGCTCACGAACTTCCATAAGTTCGCGCGCTACTTCATCGACTTCGACGAGAGCATGACCGTACTCGTAGGTGACAACGGATCGGGCAAGTCGTCCATCCTCGATGCGGCGGCCGTTTCACTGAGCACCGTAGTATCCCAGTTGAGCCATCAACCTGCCATCCGCTTGAGCAGCTCCGATGCACGACTGAGCTTTTACGACATGGAGGGCTTCACGGACCGTCAGGAGCAGTATCCGGTTACCATATCCGCCCGAGGGCGCGTGGGCGAAGGTCCCCAAGATGAGCATGCAGCCTGGTCATATGTCCTGAAGTCTTCGGACGATAACGCAGCTAATCTGCCTAGCCAACAGCTATGGCACCCACTTCGGAACTGCACGGAAAGAATCCAGAGCGGTGATTCCAGTCTCGTGCTCCCTGTCGCAGCATATTACGGAACTAGCCGTTTGCACGCGCACACGCAATCTGGTCGAAACCGCAGAAGCAAGCCCTTCTCTCGTCAAGATGGCTACAGCAACGCTCTGGACGCCACTATCGGAACCAATCAGATGCTTGACTGGTTCTTCAAAATGACTGCTCAGAATGTGCAGCGATCGCAGAGCCTCAGGCCTGCCGGAGAGAGTAAGCTCTTCGTAGCTGTGCGTACTGCCATCGAGCAATGCTTCCAATCCATCACGGGAAGCAAGCGGGTCAACGTCACCTATAACCTCGACACTGATGACCTCGATATCGAGTATTTCGACGATGACAACGAGGTTCAGCGCATGTCCCTGAGCCTGCTCAGCGACGGCTATAGAACCACCCTGAGCATGGTCGCCGACATCGCTTACCGCATGGCCCTTCTGAATCCCGCTCTCGGCGAGAAAGTTCTATCCGAGACGCCGGGCGTCGTGCTCATCGACGAGGTCGACCTTCACCTTCATCCACTCTGGCAAGCTCGGATTCTCGGCGACCTTCGCACCATCTTCCCTAAGGTTCAGTTCATCGTGACAACACACGCACCCACAGTCATCTCTTCTGTCGGCAAGCAACACATTCGTCTGCTGAACAACAACGAGAAAGCACAGGTGCCCTCGGTAGAGGTGTACGGAAGCGACGTCGGAAGGGTGCTTATCTCCGTGATGGGAGCCCCGGAACGCCCAGAAGGGGTACAGAGGAAGTTCGACGAGTTCTACAATGCCCTCGGCGCAGGTGATTTTGACCAAGCGCGTACCCTTCTCGATGAGTTAGTCAAAACTGTCGGCAACGATGACACGGATGTTGTAGGCGCTCAGACCGCCCTCTCCCTTGAGGAGGCTGATGCACGCTATGCTGCCGATTAGCAAGGGCCGTCCTCCCAGGGAGCTCACCGAAGCGGTGATGGAGATACGGGCGACTCCCGACGCCACGCTGACATGGAAGAACGCAAGCTCCCAAGCTCGAGCCTCCACACTCAGGGCTCTTCTCGCCGAGCAGGGCAATCTCTGTGCCTATTGCACACGAAAGATTGACGAGGGTACCGCACACGTTGAGCACTATATCCCTCAGAGCATGGGAGCGGGATCAGACGACCCGCGCTCCGTTGATTACAACAACCTTCTTGCGGTGTGCGACGGCTTTGAAAACATGAGTGAGCACTTGACCTGCGACCGATCTCGCGGAGACACGCAGCTGCGCGTAGATCCCCTGAAGCCAGAGACACTCGAAATAATTCGCTATCGTCGCGATGGGAGAATGTTCTCCAACGATTCTGAGGTAAACCACGATCTCAACGTGACCCTTAACCTGAATCAAAGACTCCTCGTCCGGAATCGGAAGATTGCGCTGACAAGCCTATTCAGAAAGCTCGAACAAATCGACAGGAAACGCGGTCGCCGCAGCGTTCATTCATACTGCGCGCAATACGTCCACGAGCATCTGAGCAATCCGAGCGTTCGACAGCCGTACGATGGAGCGGTCATCTACTTTATGCGGAAGCGACTTAAGACAAAGGACTAATCAGCTCTTCAAAGGTGAGAAGGCATATCTCAAAGCAGGAAGACCAACTTACACGACTTCCGCAAGTACCTTGCCAATCGCGTGGGGCACGCCAACAACCAGGGCGTTACCCATGCAGAACGCGCGGTGACCATCGGACATGCCCGTATTGGTCCAACCTCGTGGAAAGCCCTGGAGTTGGTCAAGCTCATCCGGAACAAGCCGGCGATAGCGCCCTTCCTCGGTTTTGATGACATGCTTAAATCTCGAGGCACCTCGGCCACCCTCGCCCGTAAGTATTGTGCGAGAAGGACGATCAAGCGCGTCGGGGAATGCCATCGAGCCCTCGGAATACTTGTACGTGAACCCCGTCTTCTTGTTGACACGGTCCTCGCTCTTCGAACCCTTGAGATACTCCCATTTGGGAAGCTGTGACGGCTCAATATAGAACTCATCCGGCACGTCGGACTCATCGACAAGGACATCCCCGAGCACACGCCGGGTGCCCTCATACGCCTCGGTCACCTTGCAGGTCGCGACGTGGCCATCCTGCATGGCCCCCGCGTCCATGAAGGGAGAGACCTTTCCGTCCTTGTTAAAGTCGCGGGTTGCAATGTAGGGATCAGCAGGGATTTCTACGTGCTGAATCATCTTGGCCTCAGGCGCATCAATTGGAAATGCCTGGGCCATCAGCCCCTGGGAAATCCGAGCATCGAGATTCCATTCCTCCCCCGTCAGGTACGCAAGGATGTA
>DXBZ01000113.1 GCA_019116265.1 Candidatus Olsenella stercoravium
CGAGATCCCAGTCCTTGCCGGAGCCAACGTGGTCGATGATCGAGCGGTAGTTGTAGGGCATGACCATGCCCACGGTGCGAATCCCGCAGTTCACGAGGTTGGACATCGCAAAGTCAACGAGGCGGTAGCGGCCGAAGTACGGCAGCGACGCCACGGGGCGGCTCTCGGTGAGCGCGCTGGACTCCTTGGCGGAGTAGTTGCAGGTGATGAGGCCGATGACCTTCTCCATGACTAGTTCTCCCCCTTTCCGACGACAACGTCGTTGCCAATGACGGCGGTGTCCTTGGTGGTGTCGACGCTGCCGACGCTGACGTTCTCCTCGACCACGGCGTTCTCGCCGAGGATCGCGCGCACGACGTTGGCGCCGTCCTTGACCACGGCGCCGGGCAGCAGCACCGAGTCGATGACGGTGGCACGCTCGCCGACGTAGGCGTCGGTCGAGAGGATCGAGTGCTTGACGGTGCCGTAGACCTGGCAGCCGTTGGCGACGAGGGCGTCGTCGATCGTGCCGTCCTTGCCCACGAACGCAGGCGGGCGCGTGGAGGCGTTGCTCATGATCGGGAAGTCGGTGCTGAAGATGTCAAAGGCCGGGTTGGGCCCGAGCAGGTCCATGCTGGTCTCGTGGTAGCTGGAGATGGTGCCGACGTCGCGCCAGAAGCCCTCGAACTTGTAGGTGAACAGGCGCTTTCCGTCCTCGAGCAGCTTGGGGATGATGTTGCCGCCAAAGTCGTGCGCGGAGTTCTGGTCGTTGGCGTCCTCCTTCAGCGTCTCGATGAGGAGGTCGGCGTTGAAGATGTAGATGCCCATGGACGCGAGGTTTGAATCGGGCTTCTTGGGCTTCTCGGAGAACTTGGTGATGCGGCCGTCGGGGTCGGCGGTCAGGATGCCAAAGCGGGAGGCCTCCTCCCACGGCACCGGCATGACGGCGATCGTGAGGTCGGCGTTGTTCTTCTTGTGCGTTGCCAGCATGTCCGCGTAGTCCATGCGATAGAGCTGGTCGCCCGAGAGGATCAGCACGTACTCGGGGTCGTTGGCCTCGATGTAGCCGAGGTTCTGCGTCACGGCGTCAGCGGTGCCCTCGTACCAGGCGCCGCCGGTCTGGGTCGCAAACGGCGGGAGGATGGCAACGCCGCCACCACGCTCGTCGAGGTTCCAGGCCTCACCGGTGCCGATGTAGCTGTGCAGCAGGTACGGACGGTACTGCGTCAGCACGCCGACCGTGTTGATGCCCGAGTTCGCGCAGTTCGACAAAGCAAAGTCGATGATGCGGAACTTGCCACCGAACGAGACGGCGGGCTTTGCCACGTTGCTCGTCAGCGCACCGAGGCGGCTTCCCTGCCCTCCGGCGAGGAGCATTGCGATGCACTCTTTCTTGCTCATACCCCCACTCCTTTCGACAACCAACTCACGCGGGGGCGCGGGGCCCCCGAAGTGTCCTAGCCCTAAATGTGCCAGATGTCTCGCATGTACTCACGAATCGTTCGGTCTGAGGAGAAGTATCCGGCCTTGGCGGTATTGTGAAGCGCCGAACGGTTCCACGCGTGGCGGTCGCCGTAGGCTCCGGTGAGCTCATCGAAGGCCTGGACGTACGAGTGGAAGTCGCGCAGAACCAGGTCCGGGTCGTTGTCCACCATGAGGTAGTCGTGGATGCTCTCGAAGTTGCCCGAGAGGCGCGCGAGCGAGCCGTCGGTGAGCATGTCGACGATGCGGCCGAGGCGGTCGCGGTCGCCGTTGTACATGTCCCAGGCGTAGTAGCGGCCGCTGGCGCGCAGGGCGTCGACCTCGTCGGCGTGCAGGCCGAAGATCTTGATGTTCTCGGGGCCCACGAGCTCGGAGATCTCGATGTTGGCGCCGTCGAGGGTGCCGAGCGTGATCGCCGCGTTCATCATGAGCTTCATGTTGGAGGTGCCGGAGGCCTCGGCGCCGGCGACGCTGATCTGCTCGGAGATCTCTGCCGCGGAGTAGATGAGCTGCGCGTTGGAGACCGCGAAGTTGGGCACAAAGGCGACCTTGATCTTGCCGCTCACGCGCTCGTCGTTGTTGATCACGTCGGCGACGGAGTTGATGAGGCGGATGACCTCCTTGGCAAAGGTGTAGCTCTGGGCGGCCTTGCCGGAGAAGATGAACGCCGTGGGACGCGGGTTGTGGCTCGGGTCCGTGAGGATGCGATTGTAGACGTCGAGGACCTTGAAGACGTTCAGCAGCTGGCGCTTGTAGGCGTGGAAGCGCTTGACCTGGACGTCAAAGACCATGTTGGTGTCAAGGTCGACGCCCGAGGTCTCCTTGACGTAGGCGGCCAGACGCTCCTTGTCGGCCTTCTTGGCAAGCTCCATGCCGTCGAGGAAGCTCGCGTCCTGCTCGAAGGGGATGAGCTTCTCGAGCTCCATCGCGTCGTCCATCCAGCCGTCACCGATGGCCTCGGTGATGAGCTTGGCGTAGGACGGGTTGGCCTCGGCGAGGAAGCGACGGTGCGTGACGCCGTTGGTCTTGTTGTTGAAGCGGTGCGGCATCATCTCGTAGAACTCGTGGAAGACGCTGTCCTTGAGGATCTGGGTGTGCAGCGCCGAGACGCCGTTGATCGAGTGCGAGAAGATGATGGAGAGGTTGGCCATGCGAACCTGGCCGTCCCAGAGGATCGCGGTGTTCTGCAGGACGTTGGTCCAGTTGCCCTCGTTGGGCGAGAGGTGGTTGGCCAGGCTCTCGCGGTAGCGGCGGTCGACCTCCTCGATGAACATGTAGAGGCGCGGCAGGAGGTTGCGGAACGTGTTGATCGGCCACTTCTCCAGCGCCTCGGGCATCACCGTGTGGTTGGTGAAGGAGATCGTCTCCTTGGCCACCTTGTAGGCGAGGTCAAAGTCCACGCCCTTCTCGTCCACGAGCAGGCGCATGAGCTCGGGGCCGCACATGGCGGGGTGCGTGTCGTTGGTATGGATGCACACGTGCTCGCCGAGGTGCTCCCAGTCGGGGCCAAACTCGCGCTCGTAGGTGCGCAGGATCGTCTGCAGGCCAGCCGAGACAAACAGGTACTCCTGCTTGAGGCGCAGCATGCGGCCGTGCTCGCCGGCGTCGTTGGGGTAGAGGATCGTCGAGATGGCCTCGACGTCGGAGCGGAACTTGTTGGCGCGGGCGTAGTCGCCGGCGTTGAAGGCGTCGAGGTCAAAGTCCTCGGTGTAGGGCTCGGCCGACCACAGGCGCAGCTTGTTCACGACCTTGCCGCCGTAGCCGATGATGGGCACGTCGTACGGCACGGCGCGGACGACCTCGCCGCCCTCCTGGGTGAACCAGAACTTGCCGTCCTCCTCGTGGCGGACGACCTGGCCGCCAAAGCGCACGAGCACGGAGGAGCCGTCCTTGCGGGTCTCCCAGGGGAAGCCGTTGGCAAGCCAGTTGTCGGTGCGCTCGACCTGACGGCCGCCCTCGATGTACTGGCGGAAGAGGCCGTAGCGGTAGCGCATGCCGTTGCCGTAGCCGGCCATGCCCTCGTGCGCCATGGAGTCGAGGAAGCACGCGGCCAGACGGCCCAGGCCACCGTTGCCGAGGCCGGGGTCGACCTCCTGGCGGCAGAGGCCTTCGAGGCTCGCGCCCATCGACTCGATGCCGGAGGCGACCATGTCGCGAACGCCAAAGTTGATCAGGTAGTTGTCGAGCATGGGGCCGAGAAGGAACTCGAGCGAGAAGTAATAGACCTTCTTGGCGCCCTTGGGGTGGGACTCGGGGAAGATCGCGCGGCCCTTGTTGGCGATGAGCTCGGCGAGGGCGAAGTAGCGCTCGTGGTCGGCCAGCTCCTCGAAGGGGGTGCCGTAGCGCGTCAGGCAGGCCTCGCGGTACTGCTCGACAAAGTCCTGCTCGTTCTCAAAGATCTTGGTGTTGTCAGTCAAAACTACTCCTTGCATCGTGGCGACGAGTACACGGGGGCGCGGATGGGTCCGCGCAGGGAGGCGTCGCAGGTCCTCCCGGCTGGGGCCGCCCGCAGGCGGCCCCCGTAAGCTTACTCCGTCGAAGGCTACTTCTTCGCGGCAGGCTTCTTTTCTGATGCTCCCTTTGCAGAGGCGGCCTTCTTGGCCGGCGCCTTCTTGGGCGCGGCGGCCTTCTTGGGCGCGGCCTTCTTTGTCGCAGGCTTGGCGTCCTTCTCGCCCGCCTTCTTGGGGGCCGCCTTCTTGGCAGCGGTTGCGGCCGTCTTCTTGGCCGGGCGGCGCAGGGTGCCGGTGCGCTTGAGGACCATGCCGCCCAGCGGCGGGACGCGCACGACGATCGACTGCTCGCGGCCGTTCCACGGCTCGTCCTGGCACTTGAGCTTGCCGGTGTTGAGGACGCCGGAGCCGCCAAAGCGCTCGTTGTCGGTGTTGAAGATCTCCTCGTAGACGCCCCACTCGGGCACGCCCATGCGGAAGTCCTCGCGGGCGTTGACGTCAAAGTTGATGAGGATGACCAGATCCTCCTTGGGGTCGTTGCCCCTGCGGACGAAGCTGATGATGGACTGGTCGGCGTTGTCGGCGTCGATCCACTCAAAGCCGTCCTGCGAGAACGCGCGCTGCCACAGCGTGGGGTGCTCGTTGTAGAAGCGGTTGAGGTAGCGGACAAAGCGCTGCTGGTGGCGGTGCGTGTCGTACTGCTCCGCGAGGAAGTACTGGATGCCCTCGTAGTAGCGCCACTCGATGAACTGGGCGATCTCGTTGCCCATGAAGTTGAGCTTGCCGCCGGGGTGCGTGATCTGGTAGAACGCGAGCGCCCTCATGCCGGCGAACTGGCGCCAGTAGTCGCCGGGCATGCGCGTGATGAGCGAGCACTTGCCGTTGACGACCTCGTCGTGGGAGAGCGGCAGGATGAAGTTCTCGTTGAACTGGTACATCGAGGAGAACGTGAGCATGCGGTAGTTGCCCGGGCGCCAGGGGAAGTCGGTCTGCATGTAGTGCAGGGTGTCGTTCATCCAGCCCATGTCCCACTTGAAGTGGAAGCCCAGGCCGCCGTCCTCGGGCGGGTAGGTCACGAGCGGCCAGGCGGTGGACTCCTCGGCGATCATCATGACGTCGGGGTGCTCCTTGCCCATGACCGAGTTGGTCTGGCGGATGAAGGCGGAGGCGTCGAGGTCCTCCTCGGTACCCTTCTCGTTGAAGCGCTTCTGGCCGGGGTCGTCGATGCCAAAGTTCATGTAGAGCATCGAGGAGACGCCGTCCATGCGGATGCCGTCGGCGTGGAAGAGGTTGGCCCAGAAGAGGGCGTTGGAGACGAGGAAGCTGCGAACCTCGCCGCGACCGTAGTGGAACTGGTGGGTGTTCCAGTTGGGGTGGATCTTGTGCTCGTAGAGCATCTGGCCGTTGAAGTTGGCAAGGCCCTCGGAGTTGGCGCAGAAGCCGCCGCAGACCCAGTCAAAGATCACGCCGATGCCAGCCTCGTGGCAGGCGTCGATGAAGTGCATGAACTGCTTGGGGTTGCCGTAGCGGGACGTGGCGGCGTAGTAGCCGGTGGGCTGGTAGCCCCAGGAGCCGTCGAAGGGGTGCTCGTTGACGGGCATGATCTCTATGTGGGAGTAGCCCATCTCCTTGACGTAGGCAACGAGCTCGTCGGCGAGGTCGTCGTAGGAGTACATGACGCCGCGCTGCGCGGGGAACGGGTCGCCGGGACCGGGGTAGGTGCCGTCCTCGCGGGGCTCGCCCTGGGGCTCGTCGCCATGGCGGCGCCAGCTGCCCAGGTGCACCTCAAAGATGTTGAGCGGCTCGGCAAACATGTCGCGGCCGGCGCGAGACTTCAGGTAGGCGCCGTCGCCCCACTCGTAGCCGCCGAGGTCAAAGGTGCGCGACGCAGTGCCCGGGACCTTCTCGGCGTAGAAGCCGTACGGGTCGGCCTTGTAGAGCTTGCGGCCGTCGTTGCACTCGATCAGGTACTTGTAGAGCGCACCCTCCTCGACGTCCGCGACAAAGCCCTGCCAGATGCCGCCGGTCTCGGTCGGATAGAGCGGGGAGGCCGCCTCGTCCCAGCCGTTGAAGTCCCCGATGACGTGGACGCTCCTCACGTCGGGCGCCCACACGGCAAAGTGGTAGCCGTGGGTGCCGTCGTCCGCGACGGCGGGGTGCGCGCCCATCTTCTCGTAGCTCCGGTACCACTCGCCACGAGCGAAGAGGAAGAGGTCATCGTTGCTCAGGTAGAGAGTGCTGTCGGGAGATTCCATGTCACGCTCCTCGAAGGTCTGTGCACAGGACAACACTCATTGTGTGCTTTTCGTCAACGTCCTGTCCACGAAAAGGCGGCGAGTGCGGGCAACGGGGCGGCGAGCAGGGCGCGCGGCTCCTCTCGTCCGCGCGGGCGCCGCACGCAAAAGGCCCGCCGGGGCCGCAGGGGCGCCGACGGGCCGGACGTGCGAGCAAAAAGCGTCCTAGTAGTTGATCTTCTGCTCCTCGAAGTAGGCGCGCGGGTGGTTGCACACCGGGCAGACCTCGGGGGCCTCGGCGCCCACGTGCAGGTGGCCGCAGTTGAGGCACTTCCAGACCTTGACGCCCTCGCGAGCAAAGACCTCGCCCTTCTCCACGCGCTCGGCGAGCTTGAGGTAGCGCTCCTCGTGGTGCTTCTCGATCTCACCGACCATGCGGAACTTGGCGGCGATCTCGGTGAAGCCCTCGGCCTCGGCGGTCTCGGCGAAGCCCTTGTACATGTCGGTCCACTCGTAGTTCTCGCCCGCCGCGGCGTCCTTGATGTTGGTCAGGGTGTCGGGCACCTCGCCGCCGTGGAGGTACTTGAACCAGAGCTTGGCGTGCTCCTTCTCGTTGCCGGAGGTCTCCGTGAAGATGTCGGAGATCTGGACGTAGCCCTCCTTCTTGGCCTTGCTCGCGTAGTAGGCGTACTTGTTGGTTGCCTGGGACTCGCCGGCGAAGGCGGCCTCGAGGTTCTTCTTCGTCTGCGAGTTCTCAAAGTCAACGGCCATTGGATCTCCTCTCAGTCCCCCGGGAGGGACGTCTGCTGTGCGCCGGGCCCGCGCCCGACGGCTGAACCGATGTCATACCTGCCACGCCCCGTCACCCGGTCGGCAGAAGCCCTCCCGCGACAGCTCGTCCAGGAGCGCCTCGACCTCGGGGGCGCTTAACGGCCTTCTACCCGCTTTCTCCTCCGTGCTTGCGAGCTCTTTGAAAATGGCGTCAAAACCCACACCGCCCGGCTCGCCGCGATGGGCGAGAAGAACGCGCAGCAGCTCGGCCCGCTTCTGGCGGTGCGACCCCTCAAAGCGCGACTGGCGCGCGTGGGCGGCCGAGCGCCGGGACGGGTTGGGCACGGTCCGCTTGAGGTAGGCGCCGTAGTCGAGCAGGGCATAGTACCAGGTGCGCGGGTCATCGGCGGCGTCGCTCGCGTCGGTGGGGCAGGTCGCGCGCAGGATGGGCGCCAGGGCGCGGTCGCTCACGCGCTCCTCGCCCGGAAAGAGCTCGTGGAGAAGAACCGCGCGAACGTTGGTCTCCAGGTAAACGGAGGGCAGGTCAAACGCAAAGGCGCGGATGCCTGCCGCCGTGGCGGGCCCGACGCCGGGAAGCGCCTCGAGGGCGGCCGTCTCGGACGGCAGCTCGCCGCCGAGCGCGGCCACGGCCTGCGCAGCACGGTGCAGCGCGAGGGCGCGACGGTTGTAGCCGAGGCCCTGCCACTCGTCCAGGACGTCGGCCGGCGCGGCCGCGGCGAGCGCGGCGGGCGTGGGAAAGCGCTCGAGCCAGCGCTGCCAGCGACCGTCCACGCGCGAGGTCTGCGTCTGCTGGAGCATGACCTCCGAGATCCAGATCTCGTACGGGTCGCGCGTGCGGCGCCACGGCAGGTCGCGGTAGAGCTCGCGACCGCGGCCCAGCACGAGGGCCCGAAACGCCGCGAGGTCGAGGTCTTTCTCGCCCGTCCCGTCCGTCATGCGTCCGCTTCCTCGGCTGCGCGCCGGGCCTCGTCCTCGGGCACGAGCTCAAAGGTCGCGTGCGGCAGCGGGGAACGGCGCTCGGCCACGAGCTGGTGCAGGGTCACGCTCGAGAAGAGCCCGCGCAGCAGGCGCTCGGCGTTGCACCAGACTGCGGTGTAGCGACACCGCTCGCGGTTGGGGCAGCTCGCCCCGTCGCCGTCGACGCCGAGGCAGCACGAGAGGGCGACGGGGCCCTGCACGGCCTCTACGACCTGCAGCAGCGTGGTCTCGCGCGGGTCCACGGTCAGGCGCATGCCGCCGTTTGCGCCCCGCGCGTTGGTGACGAGGCCCGCGGCGGCGAGGTCGCGCTGGATGGAGCGGGCAAACGAGTAGGGCACGCCGCTCTCCTGCGCGGCGGTGCGCACCGAGAGGGCCGCCTCGGGCCGCTCGACCAGCTCGGTGATCATGCGCAGCGCGTAGTCCGTCTTTCTCGAAACGTCCATGTGGCTTCCTTTCGGGGCCGCGGGCGCGGCCGGCTAGATCTCCCAGTCGAGCACGGGCCAGCCGCGGCGCCTTGCGCTGATGGCGAGCGTCTTGCCCGGGCAGACGGCCCGGGGCTCGCGCGCGGCCTCGAGCAGCGCGGCGTCGGTGTGGTGGTCGGCGTAGGCGCGCTCGAGCACCCAGTTGCCGGCACCGAGGTGCGCGTCGCACCAGGCCTCGACCGCACGGCACTTCTCGGCCCCCGCCACGACCGGACCGTCGACCCGGCCCGTGTAGCGGCCCCGCGCGTCGCGCTCCATGCGCGTGGCGGCAAACCCGTCGGCGCCCATGCGGCGCGCGGCGACCTCGGCGATTGGCTCAAAGGTAGCCGAGACGAGCAGGACGAGCATGCCCTTCTCGTGGCACCAGGCAACCTCGCTGAGCGCCTGCGGCCGGTAGAGCGGGGCGAGCACCTCGTCGTGGAAGCCCGTCATGATGGCGTCGACCTCCTCGGAGGTGCGCCCGGCGAGCGAGCCAAAGACCAGCTCGCGGGCCTCGTCCTGGCGAAACGGCAGGTGGAGCTTGTAGCGGATGCCCCACCAGGCGAGCCCGGCCAGGCGCAGCGGCGACATCAGGCCGTGCGAGAAGAGATAGCGCGTGAACAGCGACCCGGACTGCCCCTCGATCGAGGTGCCGTCAAAGTCAAAGACCGCGACCCGGCGCGGCAGGGTGTCAGCGGAAACCGTCATGGGCGCCTCGCTCTCGCGTTGATGTGACGTGGATATGATAGCGCGCCGCACGCATTAGCGGGGCGACGGGCGGCCCTCTTGCTTGGCGGTGCGCAAGGTTATGCGCAGTTGCCGAGGTTATGCGCACTGCCGCAGCGGCAGGTTCTTCTCGGCATCATATCTAGCTGGGAATATGTGTTTCTTACTCGTGCGCATAACCCCTCGGGGTGCGCATAACCTCAGAGGGGCGAGAAGCGCGCGACACAAGAAAGGGGTCCCTCGCGGGACCCCTCGTACGTGCAATGGCGGGATGTAAGGGACTCGAACCCTCGACCTCCGACGTGACAGGCCGGCGCTCTAACCAGCTGAGCTAACACCCCGTGCGCCTTGCGCGGGAGCTATTCTCTCATACCCCACAAACCGTGGCAAGGCCCAATCTCAAAAAAGTTGCGGGCGCCGCCGCGCACACAAATCCTACGCGAGCGCGACGTCGGTGGTGGAGCCGCCGGCGGTCACGCGCAACGTGGTCCCGTCGAGCTCGACGGACTCGATGTCACCGGAGCCGCCGGCAGGGTTGCCGTCGGGTCCCACGACGTAGGTGATGCCGTCGAGGTGGCCGCCGATCACGTAGCTGACCACGTCCCAGCCGTCGTCGCGGTTCTCAGGGATGAGCAGCGTGTCAGCCGTGCGGACCAGCGCGACGGGCGCGCCCTCCAGCGCGATGAGCGCGTCGCCTGCGGCGTTGACCAGGCTCCAGGTGCCGTCCGCCGCCTGCGAGAGCGCGTAGGTCTCGCCCGCGTAGCTCACCGTGCCGTCGGTGCCGACCTGCTCCTGGCCGGAGTTGTGCTCCTGCTGCTCCTGCTGGAGCTGGAGCTCGGACTCGGTCGGGCGCAGGGTCTGCTCCTGGCCGGCGGGCTCCTCCTGTTGCGTGGGGAAGACCCACGAGGTCACGAGCGTCCCGAGCACAAAGACGACCGCAAGGACCAGAACCGCCGCCACGACAAGAAGAACCATGTTGAGGGCGCTGCGCCTGGGCCCGGTCTGCGGCACGCGCGCCTCGGGGTGGCGCTCGGCGTAGCGGCGCTCGGCGCTCTTGCGCGCGCGGCCGGCGGCCTCGGAGGCGTTCTGGCGCGTGGTGACGCGGGCCCCCTGGCCGGCACGGATGGTGGAGATCCGATCGGAGTCGCTCGCCAGCCCCGGGCCCGAGGCCTGCCGGCGCACGCGGCGCGCCGTCGGGCGCGCGCCGGACGCGGCGTGGCTCGCACGATGTGCCGGGCGCGCGTTCTTCTCGTCACTGAATCCCATGTAACGTCCCCCGATCGTCTCTTTGCTAGACCTCGCGACGCTCCTCGATGGCGCGCCCGAGGGTCACCTCGTCAGCGTACTCCAAATCGCCGCCCACCGGCAGGCCGCTCGCCAAGCGCGACACGCGCACGCCGAGCGGGCGGATCGTACGCGCGAGATAGGTCGCCGTGGTCTCGCCCTCCACGTCCGGGTTGGTGGCGAGGATGACCTCGTCGACCTCCCCGCTCGCCAGGCGCGACAGCAGCTCGCGCACGTGGAGCTGCTCCGGGCCGATCTTGTCCATCGGGCTGATGACGCCGCCGAGGACGTGGTAGAGCCCGTGGTAGCTGCCCGTGCGCTCGATCGCGCTCACGTCGCGCGGCTCCGAGACCACGCAGATGGACGCGCGGTCACGCGAGGCGTCGGCGCAGACGTCGCAGGTGTCGCGCGTGGCGTAGGAGAAGCAGACCGGGCAGAAGTGCACCTGCTGCTTGACCTCCATGATCGCGCGGGCGAGGCGGCGCGCCTGGTCGACGTCGGCCTCGAGCAGGTAGTACGCGATGCGCTGCGCCGACTTGGGCCCGATGCCCGGAAGGCGCCCCAGCTCGTCGAGCAGGCGCTGGAGCGCGCGGCCGTCGTTGATGGTTGCGTCCATGCGGTCGAACCTCGGCGCCTAGAAAAGGCCCGGGATGCCCATGCCGCCGGTCACGGCGCCGAGCTGCTGGCTGGCCATCTGCTCGGCGGACGCCAGGACGTCGTTCACCGCGGCGAGGATCATGTCCTGCAGCATCTCCACGTCCTCCGGGTCCACGGCGTCCGGATCGATCGTGAGCGAGGTCAGGCGCAGGTCGCCCGTGGCCGTGACCTTGACGGCCCCGCCGCCGGCGCTCGCAGAGACCTCCGTGGACGCGGCCTTCTGCTGCGCGGCCATGAGCTGCTCCTGCATCTTGCGGGCCTGGGCCATCATCTGGTTGCGGTTCATGCCGCCCATGTTGAATCCCTTGGACATGCTTTCCTTTTCCTTTCGTCGTTGTCTTCTGGCGAGAAGTACGTGTGGTCGCGCTAGTCTTCCGCGTCGTCGTCTTCGCTGTCGTCGACGGGCTCGTCGATGAAGCCGGCGTCCGGCTCGGGCGCCTCCTCGTAGGAGAGCTCCTCGGCGGCCTCCTCGTCCGACGTGGAGGCCGCAGGCTCCACGCTCACCGAGAGGGGCTGGCCGAAAGCGGCGCTGAGCTGGGCCGCTATGTCGGCGAACTCGGGCGAGAGGTCCTGCTGGGCGCCGACCCCGCCGGGGCCTCCCCCGACCGCTCGGCGCTCCTCGCTACGCTCGTCGCTCACTTCGTGACTCGCGTCAGGGGAGGCCCCGGCGGGGTCGGCGCTCGGGAAGGCCGGCGTCGAGTTCGCCACGGGAGGCTCTGCAGGCGCCGCGTCGGCCAGCTCGGACTCGGCGGGCT
>DXBZ01000114.1 GCA_019116265.1 Candidatus Olsenella stercoravium
GTCTCGATCCTCTCCGGCGGTGAGCGCCGTCGCGTGGCCCTGTGCAAGCTGCTGCTCGAGGCCCCCGACCTGCTGCTGCTTGACGAGCCGACCAACCACCTCGACGCCGAGTCGGTCCTCTGGCTCGAGCAGTTCCTGCACAAGTATCCCGGCGCCGTCATGGCCGTCACGCACGACCGCTACTTCCTCGACGACGTTGCCGAGTGGATCTGCGAGGTCGACCGCGGGCAGCTCTATCCCTACGAGGGCAACTACTCCACCTACCTGGAGAAGAAGGCCGCGCGCCTGGAGGCCCAGAGCCAGCAGGACGCCCGCCGCGCCAAGAAGATGAAGGCCGAGCTCGCGTGGGTGCGCTCCAGCCCCAAGGCGCGTCAGGCCAAGAACCGCGCCCGACTGGAGCGCTACGAGCAGATGGAGGCCGAGGCCCGCGCCTCCAAGCGCGTGGACTTCACCGACATCCACATCCCCGTGGGCCCGCGCCTGGGCGCCAAGGTCCTCGAGGCGGAGCACCTCTCAAAGAGCTTCGGCGACCGCGTGCTCATCGATGACCTCAGCTTCTCCCTGCCGCGCAACGGCATCGTGGGTGTGATCGGCCCCAACGGCGTGGGCAAGTCCACGCTCTTCAAGATGATCGTGGGCCAGGAGCAGCCCACCTCCGGCGCGCTGACGGTGGGGGAGACCGTGCAGCTCTCCTACGTCGACCAGATGCGCGAGGGGCTGGACGCAGAGAAGACCCTCTGGGAGGTCGTCTCGGGCGGCAACGACTACATCCGCGTGGGCGAGACCGAGATCCCGAGCCGCGCCTACGTGGCGGCCTTCGGCTTCAAGGGGTCCGACCAGCAGAAGCGCGCTGCTGTGCTCTCCGGCGGCGAGCGCAACCGCCTGAACCTCGCGCTCACGCTGCGCCAGGGTGGCAACCTGCTGCTTCTGGACGAGCCCACCAACGACCTCGACGTGGAGACGCTGGAGAGTCTGGAGGAGGCGCTCGAGGAGTTCCCCGGCTGCTCCGTGGTCATCTCCCACGACCGCTGGTTCCTCGACCGCGTGGCCACGCACATCCTGGCGTGGGAGGGCGACGACGAGCATCCCGGCCGCTGGCACTGGTTTGAGGGCAACTTCGAGGCCTACCAGACCGACCGCGAGAAGCGCCTCGGCGCGGACGCCGCCAAGCCGCACCGCCTCCACCGCAAGCTGACCCGCGACTAACGGGTAACTTCTCGGCGAACGGCGTCACAGAACCTCCACAGGCGGCTAGAATGAAGGGGCGTCCCCCGAGGGCGCCCTTTTTTATAAGAAGCGGTGCCGCGCGGCGCCATGGCGATAGGAGCAGCATGCACGGAGAAGACATTCGCACACGCAAAGCGGTCATCATCGGCGCCGGCCGCGTCGGCAGCCACGTGGCCCTGTGCCTCATGTTCCAGCACCTCGTGAACGAGATCGTGTTCCTCGACGTCAACAGGGAAGCCGCCCGTGCCCAGGCGCTCGACCTCGACGACCTGGCCTCCGGTCTCGGCGACTCGTTCACCATCCGCGTTGGCGAGTACGCCGACTGCAAGGACGCCCACTTCGTGATCCTCACCGCGGGGCGGAGCCGCCGTCCCGGCGAGACGCGCCTCCAGATGCTCGACGGCACGATCAAGGTGCTCGACGGCATCGTCGGGCCGCTCAAGGACTCCGGCTTCCACGGCATCCTGATCAGCGTCTCCAACCCGGCGGACATCGTCGTGGAGTACCTCTACCGCAAGATGGGCCTGCCCCGCAACCAGGTCTTTGGCACCGGCACCTCGCTCGACTCCGCGCGCCTGCGCCGTGTGCTCTCCGAGACGATCGACGTGGGCAGCCGCCAGATCCAGGCCTTCTGCATGGGCGAGCACGGCGACTCCATGTTCATCCCCACCTCGCGCATCTCCGTCGAGGGCATCGGCCTGCGCGAGTACCTCTCCCTGCGCGATGACGTTGTGGACTCCATCGACTTCGACGACGTCATGCGGCGCGTGCGCGAGTCCGGCGCCGCGATCATCGCCGGCAAGGGCTGCACCGAGTTTGGCATCGCGTCGGTGGTGTCCACGCTCGTGACCTCCATCCTGCACAACGAGAAGCGCGTGGTGCCGCTGTCCGCCCATCTCGAGGGCGAGTACGGCGAGTCCGGCATCTCCGCCGGCGTGCCGTGCGTCATCGGCGACACCGGCGTCGACGCGGTCCTGGAGATCGACCTCTCCTACGACGAGCGCCGGGCGATGCGCAAATCCTGCGCAATCATCCGCGACTACTGCGAGAAGGCCCTTCCGGCCGAGGAGTAACGCAGGGCAGAAAGAACGTCGCGCCGCGGGCGGGGCGCAGCTCACGTGGGCTGCGCCCCGCCCCTTTCGTGACCGAACCGTAACGCCAATCTTGCCGGGGGGGGGTTGCCTTGTCGTAGAATGGCGCCCGTGTGCGTGATCAACGACGACAGGAGACCCATGATCAGAATCGACCACGTGAGCAAGTCCTATGACGGCGGTGCCAGCCGCGCGGTGAGCGACCTGTCCCTCGAGATTCAGTCCGGCGAGATCTTTGGCCTGCTCGGTCCCAACGGTGCGGGCAAGTCCACGCTGCTCAACATGCTTGCCGGTGTGCTCGCGCCCACCTCGGGCACCATCGAGTTCGACGGCGTCAACGTGGCGAGCGACCCGCTCGCAGCCAAGCGCAACCTCTGCTACGTGAGCGACTCGCCCGATCACCTGCTGCGCCTCAAGGGTCACGAGTTCCTGCGCTTTATCGCTGACGTCTACGAGGTGCCCCAGGACGTTCGCGCCGAGCGCATCGCCGGCCTCGCGCGCGAGTATGGCATGGAGGGCGAGCTGGACAACCAGATCCAGTCCTACTCCCACGGCATGCGCCAGAAGATGATGATCATGGGGGCGCTTCTGCCCGACCCGGCCATCTGGATCCTCGACGAGCCCATGACCGGCCTCGACCCCAAGGCGTCGTGGCTGCTCAAGCAGTCCATGCGTCGTCACGCGGACGCGGGCAAGACCGTGCTCTTCTCGACCCACGTGCTCGATGTGGCCGAGAAGGTCGTGGACCGCGTGGGCATCATCGCCCACGGCGAGCTGCTCTTTGTGGGAACCGTGGCCGAGATGCGCGAGCACTTCCGCTCCAATGGCTCCCTCGAGGAGATGTTCCTCGAGCTCACGTCCGAGAACTCGCCGTTTGCCCAGAACGCAGGCGAGAAGGACGGCGCCGCCGTGACGGAGGCCAAGTGATGGCGCGCGCGACGGCGCCCCAGGCCTTCTCCTGGCGCCAGTTCAAGGTGATGCTGCGCGTGATCATGCGCGGAGAGCAGCACCTGGACAGCACCGGCATGGGCCTTGGCGACGACTCGTCCGAGCGGGGCAAGGGATTTTGGGGCGGCCTCGGCGTCGGTGTGCGCCGCGCGGCGATGGGCTTCCTCTTCCTGCTGCTTGCCGCGATGTTCTTCATGGTGGGCTTCATGCTGGGCGAGCTGGGCGTCTCGCCCTACACGGCGTTTAGCCTCTGCGTGGTGTGCCTCGTGGGCCTCACGCTTCTCACGGGCCTCTATCAGGCCGTGAACATCCTCTACTTTGTGCGCGACCTCGGTTACTACCTCACGCTGCCCGTCTCCGCCACCACGGTCATGTGGGCCAAACTCGCTCACTTCCTGGGGATGTCGCTGCTCGGCGACCTCATCATCCTGCCGGTTGGCCTGGGCTGCCTGCTCTCCAACGGCGCCGCCCCGCTCGCCTGGGTCACTATGACGGTCGCCTTCGCGCTGAGCGCCATCGCCGTCAACCTGGCGCTCGTCATCATCTGCGTGCCCCTCATGCGCTTCTCGCGCCTCGCGCACGACAAGGACCTCTTCTCGCGCGCCTTCGGGGGCCTCATCGTCGTGCTGGCGCTCGCCCTTGGCGTGGGAAGCCAGTTCGCCCTGCGCGGCGACGGTCTGGCGTCTCTGGCGTCGGGCTCCGAGCAGCTGCTCTCGGGCGGCGCCCCCGCAGCCGTGATGGGCCTTCTGTGCCCACCGTCGCTTCTGGCGCGGCCGGTCGTCGAGGGCGACGCGCTGGGCGCGCTCGCCGCTCTTCTGGGGATGTTCGCGTGCGTCGTCGTCTACGCTCTGATTCTCTCGGCGGTTGCGCGCCGCTGGTACTTCGAGGGCGTGCAGGCGCTCCAGGGCGCCGGCGGCAAGCGCGGTCGCCGCGTGGAGGGCGCCGAGCTCGCCCGTGCGACCCGCACGCGCGGGACGTTTGCCGCCAACTTCGCCCGTGACTGGAAGACGATGGTGCGCGTGCCCGTCTTCTTCAACCAGTTTGTCCTGAGCTCGCTGCTCATGCCGCTCTACTTTGCCCTCATCATGGTGGTGAGCGTCTTCGTGGGCTTCTCGCAGGCGTCTGAGGCGGGCATCGAGCCGATGGCACTGCTCGAGATGATTCGCTCCCTCACGGCGCTTCTCACCTTTGACAGCCCCGCACTCGCATGGTGTGCCGTGGGTGTGCTGGTCTTTGGCCTCTTCCTGGGTTTCTCGGCCTACTCGTTCACGATGGGCGTGAGCCGCGACGGCGAGGACTTCTTCTTCCTGCGCGGGCTGCCCATGGACTGGAGCGCTTACCTCGCCTCCAAGTTTGTCTCGCCGTTTCTGCTCTCCACGGTGCCGATGCTGCTGCTCATCGTGGTGGCGCTGGTCCTCTTGGGCGTTCCGGTGGCGCCCAGCGTCTATCTCGTGTGCGTCTACTTGGGTGCCACGGCCTCGCTCGGCCTGCTCTCGCTCGGCCTCGGCGCGCTCTTCCCACGCCTCGCATGGGACAACGAGGCCCAGCTCGTCAAGGGCGGCGGCGCCACGCTGATGGTCTTCGCGGGAGTTGTGGTGGGCGCTGCGGTGATGGCGCTCCCCGCGCTCGCGCTTCTCGGCGGTGCGCTGTGGTCGGTCCTGGCGGTGCCCGTTGCGCTCGCGCTCGCGCTCGGCCTCTTCGTGGCTGAGTGCGCCGCGCTCACGTGGTGGGTGCTCGGGCCGTGCGCACGCAGCCTCTCCCGACGCGAGCGCTGACGAGTGCCTCGCGCCGGCGGCCGCATGGGTTCAGCCATCTTTGGGTACAACCCTCTCGTTGCCAACCGAGGAAGGAACTCCCGATGCCCAGCCAAGGCCCGAGTCTGAAGGACCTGTTCGAGCGCCTCAACCAGCAGGGCGCCCCCGCCAACATGCCGCGTCCGGGCAGCTCGCTCGTGGACCGCGTCGCCACGTGGGGGAGGCGGGCGCTGATCGTTGCGGCTGTCGTGCTCGTGGTGGTGCTCGCGGCCTGCTACTGGTGGTTCCACCCCTCGCTCAGCCTGCAGAGCATGCAGATCTGGACGTGGATCGTGGGCATCTGCCTCGTGGCCCTCTTGGTCCTGCCCGTGCTGGCCGCGCGCAGCGCCAAGCGTGCCAAGCTGTATCGTCGCCTCATGATCGTCCCGGCGGCGCCGGTCGTGGGCTTTGTCGTGGGCCTGCTGCTCTCTCAGCCCTTCTTCCCGGGCAACGCGGAGCGCTACGCGAGCGTGCTCGACACCACCGACGGTGTCTTCGCCGAGGACATCGAGGAGGTGGACTACTCCGAGGTCCCCGTCATCGATCGCGACTCGGCGATTCTTCTGGGCAATCGCGCGATGGGATCCATCCCCGAGTACGTGAGCCAGTTCGAGATCGCGGACACCTACAGCCAGATCAACTACCAGGGCCGTCCCGTGCGCGTGAGCCCGCTCGTCTATGCGGACCTCTTCAAGTGGTTCTCCAATCGCGACACGGGCATCCCGGCGTATGTGCTCGTGGACATGGTGACCCAGGAGGCCGAGGTCGTGCGCCTCGAGGATCCGATTCTCTACTCCGACTCCGAGCCGCTCGCGCGCAACGTGGACCGCCACGTACAGCTCTCCTATCCCAGTCTCATGTTTGACCAGAAGTCCTTCGAGTTGGACGAGGAGGGCCACCCCTGGTGGGTCTACCCGGTCCAGCGCCGCACGATCGGCACCTTTGGCGGCACGGACATCTACGCCGTGGTGCTCGTCGATGCCTGCACGGGCGAGACGGACTTCTATGCCGTGGAGGAGGTCCCCACGTGGGTTGACCGCGCCTATCCCTCCGACCTGCTGATCGAGCAGTACAACTGGAGCGGCATGTACGAAAACGGCTGGCTCAACTCGTGGCTCGGCCAGGAGGGCGTGGTGCGCACCACGCCGGGCACCAACGGCCAGCTGGGCTACAACTACATCGCACAGGGCGAGGACATCTACCTCTACACCGGCGTGACCTCCGTGACGGCCGACGACTCGAGCGTCGGCTTCATCCTGGTGAACCAGCGCACGGGCGAGTCGCACTTCTACCCGGTGGCGGGCGCGACGGAGGCCTCGGCCATGGCGAGCGCCGAGGGCCAGCTGCAGAACCTCCGCTACCAGGCAACCTACCCGATCCTGCTCAACGTGGCCGGCCAGCCCACCTACTTCGTGAGCCTCAAGGATGACGCCGGTCTGGTCAAGATGTTCGCGATGATCAACATCGAGCAGTACCAGAGCGTGGCCACGGGCTCCACGGTGGAGGAGTGCCAGGAGGCCTACCTCGCCCTGCTGGCGGCGGATGGGCTGCTCAGCGAGCAGGAGGCAGCCGACGCCTCGGTTACGGTGGAGGTCTCCGGCACGATTGCCACGATCGCGCAGGCCGTGGTCGACGGCAACTCGCACTTCTACGTCACGCTCGCAGATGACGCCACGGGCGCGATTTACGACTTCGCCCTGCCCGACCTGCTGGAGATCGTGACCTACCAGCCAGGCGACCAGATCGTGTTCCGCTGTGTCGAGAAAAGCGAGGAGGCCGTCACCGTCACGGTGAGCGACCTCCTCTGAGGTGCGTCCGTCAGCTGAGCGCGGACGCTAGATGGCGATGTCGAAGTTCTCGGCGGGGATCGTGTAGCTGGAGCCGCCCTCGGAGCCGCCGATCACGCTGACCTCGGTCTCCTCGCGCGTGTAGCGCAGGGCGAGCTCGTTGTCGCCGGAGCCGGTGTCAAAGTAGAAGAACAGCCAGCCCGAGATGGTCTCGCCCTGGCCCGCGCCCGTGCTCGGCAGCGAGGCGAGGCCGTTCTCGTCGGCGAACGTCTGGAAGGTGCTGATGCGACTCGTGGTGGTCGTGACCTCCTCGCCGTCAACGAGCAGGCAGAGGTCGCTGTCGCGCAGCGTTGCCACATACTCGCTGTCGTTTGTCAGCTCCACCTCGACGGCAACGCCCGTGCGGTAGCCGTCGGCCCAGATGTCGGCGTCGTCAAAGGGGATGTCGACGATGGCCTGCTTGAGGGTGATGGTGTAGCCGAGCTCATCGTCGGTGGCGCTCTCCGTATCCGAGGCGGCGGGCGTCTGGTCCGTCGCGCTGCAGGCGGCCGGGTTATCTCGGCGTACGGTCGTGGTTGACGCTCTCGTAAAAGAGGCGGGCAACCTCGGCGGGGTCGCGTGTCTGGCCGAGCGCCCACATGGTCTTGGCCACGAGCGCCTCGGTGGTCATGTCGTCGCCGCGCAGGATTCCGTCCTTCTGGGCATAGGCATGGCCAACCTCGTAGACGCCGAGGTCAAGGCCCTCCTCGGGGACCTGCGTGGTCACGACGAGCGTGTGCCCCGACTCCACCCAGTCGTATATCGCGCGCTGGTACGCCCCCTCGTAGGAGGGGATTCCGCCGATCCCAAAGGTCTCCAAGATCACGGCGTCGTAGTCACGGGCGAGCAGCTCAAAGATGCTCGGCTGCAGCTCGGGCGTGAGCTTGAGGACGATCACGCGGTCATCGAGGGTGTCGAAGAAACGCGGCGCCCGCACGTTCTTCTCGCCCGGCGCGGAGCCCTCCGCCCTCACGACGCGCTCCCCGCGAACGTAGGCGAGCGGCGGGTAGTTCATGCTCGAGAACGCGTTGAAGCTCATGGTGCGCTGCTTGCGGGCGCGCGTGCCGCAGATGACCTCGCCGCCAAAGACGACGCTCACGTCGCGGCTCGCGTCCTCGCAGGCGTAGAGGACGCTGTGGTAGAGGTTGAGCTTGGCGTCAGTGAAGGGGTTGGCCATGGGCTGCTGCGAGCCGGTGAGCACGACGGGCTTCTCGCTGCCCTGGATCAGATAGGAGAGGGCTGCTGCGGTGTAGGCCATGGTGTCGGTCCCGTGCAGGACCACAAAGCCGTCGTAGCGGTCGTAGGAGTTTTTGATCACCTGGGCTATGCGCAGCCAGTCGCGCGGCCGCATGTTGGTGCTGTCGATGTTCATGGGCTGAACAAAGTCCAGATCGCAAAGGGTGTCGAGCAGCGGAACGCGCTCGGCGAGCTCGCGACCGGTGAGGGTGGGGGCAAGGCCGTCGGCCCCCTGCGTGGAGGCGATCGTGCCCCCGGTGGCAACGATGAGGATGCGCTTCATGGCGCGCCTACTCGGCGAGCAGAAAGCGGCGTATGGCCTCGGCGCAGCCATCGCTGTCGTTGTCGGCGACCGTGGCCCCGGCGGCGGCGAGGACGGCCTCGCGCGAGTTGCCCATCGCCACGCCAAGCCCGGCGGCGTTGATCATGGGCAGGTCGTTGTAGGAGTCGCCCACCGCGATGGTCTGCTCGCGGGGAATTCCCAGAAGCTCGGCCAGGGCGAGAAGGCCGGTGCCCTTGTCGACCCCCCGCGCCGTGAACTCCAGGCTCGAGATCTCCGCCTTGGCGAGCTCGACGGGGAGGTCAGCGACCCGTTCGATCACGTGCTCGCGGGCCTCCGGGTCGCGGAAGTGGAAGATGAACTTCTGATACGTGACGGACGGGTCGAGGAGCTGTGCTCGAATGTCTTGGACCAGAGATGCGGTGGCTCGATAGAGTCCCCGATAGATGCCCATGTTGTACTGGTCCATCGAGTCGAGGTGCGAGCCCTGGCAGAAGAACCCGCTCCCGGAGAACGCGTCAACCATCGCGTCGACGTCACCGAGCGCGTCGAGCGCCCGGGCGATGACGTCGCGCTCGAGCGGAGAGGCGGAAAGCACCCGGTGCTCCACGAGGTCGTAGAGGACGGTCCCGTTGCAGCAGATGGCGTAGCGTACGTCGCCGATGCTCTCGCGGTCAAGCTCGACCATCTTGGGACAGCGGCCCGTGCAGATGGCGACGACCTTGCCGGCGTCGAGCGCCTCGGCGATGGCCGCGCGTGAGGAGGCGAGGACCTCCTTCTTGCTGCTGAGCAGCGTGCCGTCCATATCAAAGGCTATGAGCCGGTAGTTCACGAGGGTCCTTTCTCCTTGTGAATGGGCGTGGCGCGCCGTCCGCTCACCCCAGCAAATAGCGGCGGATTGCCTCGGCGACGCCGTCGTGGTCATTGTCGGCCACCACGACGTCGGCGGCGTCCCTGACCGAGTCGTTGGCGTTGCCCATTGCCACGGCGAGTCCCGCGGCGCGAAGCATCGGCAGATCGTTGTCGGCGTCACCAACCGCGATCGTGCGCTCCGCGGGAACGCCGAGAAGCGCGGCGAGGGCCCGCAGCCCCGTCCCCTTGTCGATGCCGGCGGGGGACAGCTCCAGGCTCGCCTCCTCGAAGTCAGTGAGTCCGAGCGGCAGGCCAAGCAGCTCGGTGCGAACGCGCTCACGCGTTGCGGCGTCACGGAAGTGGACGTTGAGCTTCTGGACGGCAAACGAGGGGTCCGCGATTTGGCGGCGCAGGTCGCGCCCGCACGTCCCGGCGGCGCGATACTCTGGGACGTAGACCCCGAGGCCGAAGGAGGGCATGCGCTCAAGGGCGTCCTCCTCGTAGAGGAAGCCGTTGGCGTGGAAGACCTCGAAGAGGCTGTCCGCCCCCGCGCACGCGTCGATCGCGCGCAGGACGCACTCGTGGGGGAGCCTGAACTCCTCGAGCATGCGATGCTCGAGGAGGTCGTAGAGGGCGGTCCCGCTGCCGCAGATGGCGTAGCGGACGTCGCCGAGGTCGTCGCGGCTGAGCTCGACCATCGAAGGGCAGCGGCCGGAGCAGATGGCGACGTGCCTTCCCGCTGCGGCGGCCTCGCGCACCGCCGCGGAGACGTCGGGGCGCACGCGCTTGCCGCTGTCCAGCAAGGTGCCGTCCATGTCGAGGGCGATGAGCCGATAGTCCATGTCTGCCCCCATCAACGGTGGTAGTAGCCGCGGCGCTCGTACTTGGGCTCGCAGCAGACGTTGATGCCCAGGTTGCGGTAGGTACTCTTGTCGGCCTCGGAGAGGATGACCGAGAAGTACGCGTCACAGCCGGCGAGCTGCTCGAGCGCATCCACCGCAGCCTCCGCCTGGTCGTTGGTGGCGGAGGAGAGCGAGAGCGCAATGAGCATCTCGTCAGAGTGCAGGCGCGGGTTGTGGCTGCGCAGGTGCTCGGTCTTGAGGTGGCAGATCGGCACGAGCGCCTCCTCGCTCACCACGTAGGTCTTCTTGGGAATGCCCGCCATGTGCTTGGCGGCGTTGAGCAGAAGCGATGCCGCCGCGCCCATGAGCTCGGACGTCTTGCCGGTCACGAGCTCTCCGTCGGGCAGCACCATCGCGGCTGCGGGGCCGCCGGTGGCCTCCTCCTTGGCGAGCGCCGCCTGGTGGGCGGGCGAGTAGTCGCAGGTCACGTCAGCCTGGCTCATGAGCAGCTCGATCTTGTCGAGCGCCTCCTTGCCCTCGCCGGTGCGGCGCAGCTCCTCGGCTGCGGCAAACCAGCGGCGCACGATCTCGTTCTTGGCCGCCTCCCGGCAGGCCTCGTCGTCGGAGATGCAGAGGCCGACCATGTTGACGCCCATGTCGGTGGGGGACTGATAGGGGCTCTCGCCGGCGATCTTCTCCATCATGGCCTTGAGCACGGGGAAGGTCTCGACGTCGCGGTTGTAGTTGACCGTGACGTCGCCGTAGGCCTCAAGGTGCCACGGGTCGATGATGTTGCGGTCGTCGAGGTCGGCCGTGGCGGCCTCGTAGGCGATGTTCACGGGGTGCTTGAGCGGCAGGTTCCACACGGGGAAGGTCTCGTACTTGGCATAGCCGGCCTGCACGCCGCGCTTGTTCTCGTGGTAGAGCTGAGAGAGGCAGGTTGCCAGCTTGCCCGAGCCGGGGCCGGGGGCCGTGACCACCACGAGCGGACGGCTCGTCTCGATGTAGTCGTTCTTGCCAAAGCCCTCGTCGGAGACGATGTGGTTGACGTCGGAGGGATAGCCGTCGATCAGGTAGTGGCGCCAGACCGAGACCCCCATGGACTCCAGACGGCGCTGGAACGCCTCGGCGTGCGGCTGGCCGGTGAAGTGCGTGATGCAGATGCCGCCGACCATCAAGCCGCGCGCGCGGAACGAGTCCATGAGGCGCAGCGCGTCCTCCTCGTAGGTGATCCCGATGTCGGAGCGGCGCTTGGCGTTCTCGATGTTGTCGGCGTTGATGACGATGATGGCCTCGACGTCATCGGCGAGGCTCTCGAGCATGCGGATCTTGGAGTCGGGCTCAAAGCCGGGGAGGACCCGGCTCGCGTGGTAGTCGTCAAAGAGCTTGCCGCCAAACTCGAGGTAGAGCTTGCCGCCAAACTGTCCGATGCGCTTGCGGATCTTCTCCGCCTGGAGGGCGATGTACTTGTCGTTGTCAAAGCCGATGCGCATGGGGCTTCCTCTCTGTCTCGCGTGTCCGCAGGACAGCGTAGCACGAGGGCGGGGCCTCTCTTCTCAACAAACTGGACACTCCACACGCGCCCCCCGAGCAGAAGTTTCCGATTTGTGTCACCCTTACACAGGCAAAACGCGCGTCCCAAACGTGAGCGGTATCATGACTGATGCACCATCGCGGGGTGCGAATCAACTTTTGGGGGAAACATGGACAAGAAGAACATCGTGTGCACGAGCAGCATCCTGGGCGAGGACATGCACGTCATCGCTTACGGCAAGAAGGGCCTGCCCGTCGTGGTCTTTCCGACGCAGGGCCAGGCGCCCGAGAGCCTGGAGGAGGTCGGCGTCATCGACGAGCTGGCCGACTACCTCGACTCCGGCACCATCCAGCTCTTCTGCACCGAGACCGTTGACAACGAGTCCTGGGGCGGCGCTGGTGACCCTGCCGAGCGCGCCCAGCGCCAGGAGACCTACTACCACTACGTGGTCGACGAGCTCGTGCCGCTCGTGGCCAAGATGAACAAGTCGGGTGCCCGTCCGCTGGCTCTCGGCTTTGACGCCGGCGCCACGCAGGCCTCCGTCGTCGCGCTGCGCCGTCCGGACCTGTTCCAGGGCTGCGTCTGCCTCTCCGGCTGCTATGACGCCCGCCGCTACTTCGGCGACTGGATGGACGCCACGCTCTACGACAACACGCCGTGCGCGTTTCTGTCGCAGATGCCCGTCGACCACCCCTATGTGGCTGTCTACAACCAGCGTCAGCTGCTGTTCTGCACCGGCCAGGAGGCTTCCGAGGCCGACGCGCTGCGTTCCACGCACGAGATGGGCGAGCAGTTTGCCCGCCTCGGCGTTGACGTCTGGTGCGACTACTGGGGTGCCGACGTGACGCACACCTGGTTCTGGTGGAAGAAGCAGCTGCGCTACTTCCTGCCGATCGTCCTCGACGACGTCGAGAAGACCACGGCGGCCGAGAAGCCCGCGCCGGCCAAGAAGCGCGCGGCCACCACGCGCAAGAAGGCCGCGACGACGACCGCCGCCAAGAAGCCGGCCGCCAAGAAGGCCGCGACGACCAAGGCCGCTGCCGAGAAGAGCGCGGAGCCCGTCAAGGCCGCCGAGCCCAAGGCTGCCGCCAAGAAGCCGGCTGCCACCAAGACCGCTGCCACCAAGGCCGCTGCCGCCGCCAAGCCGGCTGCCACCAAGGCCGCTGCCGAGAAGAAGCCTGCGGTCTCCAAGGCGGCCAAGCCCGCCGCCGCCAAGCCGGCTGCGAAGAAGACCGAGACGGCGGCTAAGGCTGCCGCTCCGGCCAAGGCCGCCGCTCCGGCCAAGGCCGCCGCTCCGGCCAAGGCCGAGAAGGCCGCGACGCCTGCCAAGGCGGTCAAGGCTGCCGCTCCGGCCAAGGCCACCAAGGCCGCGACGCCCGCGAAGGCCACCAAGGCCGCTGCCCCCGCCAAGACGACGGCCGCGAAGAAGCCTGCGGCGACCAAGCCCGCCTCGACCAAGGCCAAGAGCACCAAGTAAATGAACTTCATCTTCGTCTCGCCGCAGTTCCCGCATGTCTACTGGCAGTTCTGTGCGGCGCTGCGGCGAGACGGCGCGCGGGTGCTCGGTATCGGCGACACGCCGTTCGACGCCCTCGCGCCCGAGGTGCGCGACTCGCTCGACGAGTACTACTGGGTCCATGACCTCGAGAACTACGAGGAGGTCTACCGAGCCGTCGCGTACTTCTCGTTCCACTACGGCAAACCCGACTGGATCGAGTCGAACAACGAGCACTGGCTCGCACTCGATGCCCGCCTGCGCGAGGACTTCAACGTCGCGCACGGCCCGCGCACAGCCGACGTTGCCCGCTGGCAGAGCAAGGCCGCCCAGAAGCCGCTCTATGCCGCTGCGGGTGTGCCCACCGCGCGCCAGACCCGCCTCACCACCTTTGACGAGACCCGCTGGTTCATCGGCGAGATGGGCCACTACCCCGTCTTCGCCAAGCCCGAGGTGGGCGTCGGCGCGGGCGGGACGCGTGTCCTGACCTGCGACGCCGACCTGCGCGCCCTTCTCGCCGACCATGGTGAGACCCCCTACGTCATAGAGCAGCTCGTCCACGGGGACATCTGCTCCTGGGATGCCGTCCTGGACAGCCAGGGCGAGCCCCTCTTTGAGAACCAGGAGGAGTTCCCGCCCTCGATGGCCGATATCGTCTACGGGGGCCTCGACCTGGCGTACCTCTCGTGCCCGGGCGTGGACCCGGAGCTCTCGCGCCTGGGGCGCGCCGCGGTGCGCGCCTTTGGTCTCACGAGCCGCTTTGTCCACCTGGAGTTCTTCCGACTGGATCGTGACCACCCGGGTCTCGGTGCCGCGGGCGACTACGTGGGCCTCGAGGTCAACGTGCGCCCGCCCGGGGGGACCACGCCCGAGATGATGGACTACGCACACGCCGTGAACGTCTATCAGATCTGGGCCGACATGGTCTGCTTTGACGAGCGGCGCGCGGAGGCCCGGGGCACGGACGCCTTCTGCGTCTACGCGAGCCGCCGCGACGCGCACAGCTACGCGCATGCCCACGACGACGTGCTCATGCGCTACGGCGACGCGGTCGTCGCGCACGGGCGCGTTCCGGACGCCCTTTCCGATGACATGGGCAACTACCAGTACACGGCGCGCTTTGAGACGCGCGCGGAGGCAGACGAGTTCGTGGCGTACGTCCACGAGAGGGAGCGTGAGGTGGCGGATGCAGATTAGAAGGGCGGCCGAGACGGACCTCGAGGGCGTGCACAACCTGCTGAGCCAGGTGCTCGAGGTGCATGCGGCGGGCAGGCCGGACATCTTTCGCTCCGGCACGCGCAAGTACACCGACGAGGAGCTTCTCGCCCTCTTTGCAGATGACGCGCGCCCCGTGTTCGTGGCCGCAGACGACGACGGGGCCGTGCTCGGACACGCCTTCTGCGAAGTCCAGGACTATCGGGAGTCGAACAGCTGGCAGCCCATCGTGAGCCTCTACATCGATGACATCTGCGTGGACGAGGCCCATCGCGGGCGCGGCGTCGCTACGGCTCTCTACCAGCACGTCCTTGCCTTCGCACGTGGGCTGGGCTGCCACAACGTGACGCTCAACGTCTGGGAGTGCAACCCCGGCGCGCGCGCGTTCTACGACGCTATGGGCATGACCCCGCTCAAGACCTGCCTCGAGCAGGTGTTGTAGGCCGACGGGACGGGGCGCCTACGCCTCCATGACCCAGCTCTTGCCAAAGTCGTCGGTGACGCGGACCATGTCGCTCACGAGCGGGCACACGTGCGTGCGGACCACGCGGGCGGGGTTGCCGACTACGGTGGTGTTGGGTGGCACGTTGTCGACGACGACCGAGCCGGCGCCTACGTAGGCGCCGTCGCCCACGGTGATGGCGCCGAGCAGGATGGAGCCCGCGCCCACGAGCACGCCGTTGCCGAGCGTGGGGTGGCGCTTGCCTCCGTGCTTGCCGGTCATGCCGAGCGTGGCCCCCTGGTACATGAGGCAGTCGTCGCCGATGATCGCGGTGCCGCCGACGACCACGCCGATGCCGTGGTCGACGGTGAAGCGCCGGCCGATCCGGGCAGCGGGGTGGATGTCGGCACCGTATTTGATGCGTGAGCGCATGGCGAGCCACAGGGCGAGCGTCCGGTGGCCGCGCTCGTAGAGCCAGTGTTGGCGGCGGTAGGCGCGCACGATCTTAAAGCCCACGGAGAAGCGCACGATGTCCGTGACGGACGCAGCCGAGGGGTCGCGCGCGAGGGCGGCCTCGGCGTCCTCGCGGATGAGAGAGCGGAGATCCGACCAGGTGTCCTTCTCGCTTGGCATCAGGCCTCCACGGAGAGGTAGCGCTCTCCGGTGTCCGGGAGCACGACGACGATCGTCTTGTCCGCGCACTCCGGTCGCGCGGCGAGCTCGAGCGCGGCGCAGGCGGCGGCACCGGAGGAGATGCCCACGAGAAGACCCAGCTCGCGCTCGAGGCGCCGCCATGTGACGAGCGCGTCGGCCGAGCTCACGGGCATGATTCTGTCCACGAGGGAGCGGTCGAAGTTGCCGGGCACGAAGTTGGCGCCGATGCCCTGGATCGCGTGGGGCCCGGCCGTGCCTCCGGCGAGGACCTGCGACTCGGCGGGCTCTACCGCGACGGCTCGCACGGCGGGGTTCTGCTCCTTGAGGTAGCGCGCAGAGCCGCAGAGCGTTCCACCGGTGCCCACGCCGGCGACGAGCATGTCGACGGCGCCCTCGGTGTCGGCCCAGATCTCCGGGCCGGTGGTCTCGTAGTGGGCGCGCGGGTTGGCGGGGTTGTCAAACTGCCCGGCGATGATGGACCCCGGGGTGGACGCGGCGAGCTCCTCGGCACGCGCCACAGCCCCCGCCATGCCCTCGGAGCCCGGCGTGAGCTCGATCTGGGCGCCGTAGGCGGCGGCGAGGGCGCGACGCTCGACGCTCATGGTGTCGGGCATCGTGAGGATGAGGCGGTAGCCGCGCGCGGCGGCGACCATGGCGAGGCCGACGCCGGTGTTGCCGCTGGTGGGTTCGATGATGGTGCCGCCCGGCGCGAGCCGCCCAGTGCGCTCGGCGTCGTCGACCATGGCGCGGGCGACGCGGTCCTTGGCCGAGCCGCCGGGGTTTGCCGCCTCGAGCTTGCCGAGGACGCGCGCCGCGCCTCCGGCGAGCGACGACAGGTCGACGAGGGGCGTGCATCCGATGAGGTCCTCGACGCTGTGTGCGATGCGCATGATGCCTCCTTCGCTGGCTGGCATCAGCGTGCCACGCATAAACCCACCTCACAAGTAGGAATTACGTATCGGTAACATCTCCGACGTCCCGCCCTCCTGAGGTTTGGGTTCGCCTTTTCGGTGACGCCGGGAGAACCATTTCTATTTCCGCAGGTAAAACGCTTGTGAGAAAAACTCGAGTGCGCGCTGGAGGAAAAAGTGAACCCAAACCGCAAAATGGTTTGGGTTCGTGGGGGGGGCACGCAGCTAGTAGAGGGGCAGGTCGCCGGTCAGCGGGTCGATCTTCTCGGCCGGAAGGGGCTCAAAGGCGAGGCAGGTATAGGTGGGCTCGCCGTGGAACTCGGTGTGCCCGGCGTCGCGGACGAGCGCGACGACAAAGCCAAGCTCGCGTCCGCGCGCGGCGAGGCCGAGCAGCTCCTCCTCCGAGTCCACGTAGACGCAGACCTTGGCCACGCCCGCGTCAAACCAGTCCGTGAGCGGCGTGACGTCATCCTCG
>DXBZ01000115.1 GCA_019116265.1 Candidatus Olsenella stercoravium
GGACGGGTCGATCTCAAGGATCGGCTGGACAAAGCGCCGCGACAGCCTGCGCGAGACGAGCCAGCTCGCCCCCACCAGCACCACGGCAAACAGGGCGAGGAGGACGAGGTCCTGGAAGAGGAACGCCACGACCCCGGCGCGGTCGACCGAGAGGCGCACGACCTGGCCGGACTCCAGGCGCTCCGCCTCGTAGAGACTCATGTAGCCGGCCGTGTCGCTCGCGCGCTCGGAGGAGCCCGAACCCTCGGCGAGCGCGTCGGCCACCTCGGGGCGGTCCTCGTGGTTGGGCAGCTCGTCGGCCGGCGCCAGGCTGTCGTAGGTGACGGTGCCGTCGGGGTCGATCAGCGTGGCGCGGATGTCGCCGAGCTCGAGCTCGGAGAGCACGGCCGGGTCATCGTCGGCGAGGTTGAGCAGGGACGCAATCGTGCGGCACTCGCCGGCGAGCTGCTCGTGCTCGTCGGCGAGAAAGGCGCTCTGGTATATGAGGGAGGCAACGATGGTCACGACCACGGCCACGCTCGTGCACGCCACGACGAGCGCGACGAACATGCGGTGCGAGAGCGAGCCCTTGGCGCCCGGCTGTCTGACCACGCTGCCTCCCGTCTAGCCGCGGACGCGATACCCCACGCCGCGCACAGTCTCGATCAAATCCGACGAGTCTCCGAGCTTGGCGCGAATCTGCTGGACGTGCACGTCCACGGTACGCGACCCGCCGTCGAAGTCCCATCCCCACACACGCTGCAGCAGCGTCTCGCGCGAGAAGACCACGCCCGGCGAGCGCATGAGGAACTCCAGCAGGTCGAACTCGCGCATCGTGAGCTGCACCTCGCGCCCGGCCACGCTGACCTCGCGGCGCTCGGGCCACAGGGTGACGTCGCCACACGTCAGCGAGACGGGCTTGTCGGCCACTGCGTGCTCGCGCCCGGCGCGGCGCAGCAGGGCACGCGTGCGGCTCACGACCTCCATCATGCCAAAGGGCTTGGAGAGGTAGTCGTCTGCCCCGCCGTCGAGGGCGCGCACGGTGTCGAGCTCGGTGTCCTTGGCCGTGAGCATCATGACGGGCACGTTCTTGAGGCCGGGCGTCCGACGCAGGCGGGCCAGGATCTCCAGCCCGTCGGCGTCGGGGAGCATGATGTCGAGAAGAACGGCGTCGGGGGTGCGCTCCGCACAGGCGCGGCGGAACTCGGCGTCGTCGGCGCAGCCCCGGGCCTCGATGCCGCCCTGACCGAGCGCGTAGACCGTGAGCTCGCGAATGTTCTTGTCGTCCTCGACGTAGTAGACCAACGCTTCTCTCCCCACTTCCGTTCCCGTCCCGCGTGCCCTAGCGCTGCTGGCTCGCCTTCTCGGCCACCACGTGCTCGCCGGTGACGCGGAAGATCGCCCAGGCGGCCACGCGCTTGGCGAGGTCGCCGATGCGCTCGAAGTACTTGGCCACCATCAGCAGCTCGGGCAGGTACTGCGCGGAGGACTTGCCCGCGCGGATGAGCTCCACGAGCTTGCCCTCCACCTCATCATAGAGCTCGTTGACGCGGTTGTCCTCCTCGACCACGCGCTGCGCGCCCTCCACGTCGGCGGCGGCAAAGGCGGCGCCGGCCTGCTCGACCATCGCGGCCGCGCACTCGGACATCTCGGTGAACTCGGCGACGAGCTTCTTGGACGCCTTGCCCGGGATCTCCTCAACGAGGAAGGCAATGTCGCGGGTCATGCCGTCGATGTGCGTGAGATCCGAGACGATGCGGAACGCGCCCGAGACGAAGCGCAGGTCCTCGCCGATGAGCGGCTGCTGGAGCAGCATCACGTCGAGGCAGTTCTCCTCGATCGCGTTGCGCAGGCGGTCCTCGTTCTTGCGCCCGGACATGACGCCCTCGGCGGCGCCCTTGTCACCCGTGGCGGCGAGCCCGGCGGCGCGCACGTCGGAGGCGCACTTCTCGGTCAGGCGCCTCAGGTACTCCTCGATATCGTCGAGCTGCTTGGTGAACTTGGAGCGGGTTGCTGCTGCGGACATTAGCTGAACCTCCCTGATAGGTATTCCTGCGTGCGCTGCTCGCGCGGGTTGGCAAAGAACTCGCGGGTGGGCGCCTCCTCGATGAGCTCACCGAGGTAGAAGAAGACGGTCTTGTCGGCCACGCGGGCGGCCTGCTGCATGTTGTGAGTCACGACGACCACGGTGTGGTCCTGGGAGAGCTCGCTCATGAGCTCCTCGACCATGCTCGTGGAGATGGGGTCGAGCGCCGAGGTGGGCTCGTCCATGAGCAGGACCTCGGGGTCGGTGGCGAGGGCGCGCGCGATGCAGAGGCGCTGCTGCTGGCCGCCCGAGAGGCCCAGGCCGCTCTTGTCCAGGTCGTCCTTGACCTCGTCCCAGAGCGCGGCGCGCGTGAGGCAGCGCTCGACGATCTCGTCGGCCTCGCCCTTGGTGAGGCGCCCCATGCGCCGGGGGCCGTAGAGGATGTTCTCGCGGATGCTCATCGGGAACGGGTTGGGGTGCTGGAAGACCATGCCCACGTAGACGCGCAGGGCGTTGGCGTCCATCTTGAAGATGTCCTGCCCGTCAAACTCGATCGCGCCCTCGGTGCGGACCGACTCCACAAAGTCGCACATGCGGTTGAACGTGCGCAGCAGCGTGGACTTGCCGCAGCCCGAGGGGCCGATGAAGGCCGTTGCGCGGTTGCGCGGAATCTCCAGGTTGATGCTCTTGAGCGCCTGGAAGTCGCCGTACCACAGGCCGAAGTCACGGACGCTGATGGCGGTCTCGGCCTGGTCCAGGGAGCGGTAGACGCTCTCGTTAAGCTCTGTGTCCATGTTCCTCCCCCTAGCCAAAGCGGCCCGTCAGGTAGTCGACGAGGCGCTGGTCGTGCGGGTCCGAGAAGATCTGCTGCGTGGTGCCCGTCTCGATCATGTCGCCCACGTAGAAAAACGCCGTGCGGTCCGAGACGCGCGTGGCCTGCTCCATGTTGTGGGTGACGATGATCTCGCAGATGCCGCTCGCGGCGATGTCGCGGATCGTCTCCTCGATCGCGAACGTGGAGATGGGATCGAGCGCCGAGCACGGCTCGTCGAAGAGCACCACGTCCGGCTTCATCGCCAGCGTGCGCGCGATACACAGGCGCTGCTGCTGACCGCCTGAGAGGGCGTGCGCCGACTGGCGCAGCTTGTCCTTGACCTCGTCCCAGAGCGCCGCCTGCCTGAGCGACGTCTCCACGAGCTCGTCCTCCTCCGCCTTGGTCCGCACGCGCCCGTGCTTCTTGGGGGCAAAGAGGATGTTCTCGCGGATCGACTTGCGGAAGGGCGTGGGCTGCTGGAAGACCATGCCGATCGACTTGCGCAGCTCGAAGAGGTTCTCCTTGGGCGTGTTGATGTCGCGGCCGTGGTAGAAGATCTGGCCGCCCACGGAGCACTTGGGAATCTCGCGGTTCATGAGGTTCAGGCAGCGCAGGAACGTGGACTTGCCGCAGCCGGACGGGCCGATGAGCGCCGTGACCTGGCTGCCCTCAAAGTCGAGCGAGGTGCCGTGCAGGGCCTCGTGCGTGAGGTCGTAGGTGACCGTCACGTCCTTGGTGCGCAGCAGCGGGAGGTTCTTCTCGCCCGCAGCCTGGTCCTGGATGGTGGTGGTGTCTGTCATTCGGCGGTCAGCCTCCTCGAGAGGAACTTGCCGAGCAGGCGGGCAAGGATGTTGAACAGGAGCACGCAGACGAGCAGGATCGTGGCCGTGCCCCAGACGATCTCCGTGGAGCCGGCCGTGGGCTCGGAGGTGAGGCGCCAGATGTAGACGGCGAGGGAGCAGGCCGGGCGGAAGATGTTGAAGGGGTTGGTGGGGCTCAGGAAGTTGACGGACGCAAAGTTCAGGCGCGCGGGCGCGGAGCCGGCCGTGAAGATCAGCGCGGCGGCCTCGCCGAAGACGCGGCCCGCGGAGAGCACGATTCCGGTCACGATCGCAGGCATGGCGGCGGGGAGCAGCACGTTGAGCGTGGTCTCCCAGCGCGTGAGGCCCATCGCGAGGGCGGCGTCGCGCTGGCTGCGCGGCACGTCCTCGAGCGCCTGCTGGATTGTGCGGACGAGGATGGGGATGTTGAACATCGTGAGGGCGCAGGCGCCGGCGATGATCGAGATTCCCCAGCCGAGCGTCACCACGAAGAACAGCGAGCCGAACATGCCGACCACGATCGAGGGCAGCGACGAGAGCGTCTCGATGGCCGTCTTGGCCGCAGAGGTGACCCAGTTGTCGGGCGCGTACTCCACGAGGAAGATCGCCGCGCCGAGCGAGATGGGCACCGAGATGACGAGCGTCACCAGAAGCAGGTAGAACGAGTCCCACAGCTGGTAGAGGATGCCGGGGAGCACCTCGTCGTTGTAGGGGTTGGCGAGGAACCCGGGCGTGAGCGCGCGGCCGGCGCCGCGGACGATGATGTAGGCGATGATCGAGACGACGAGCAGGATGACCAGGCCCACGATCACGGTGAGGATGCCCGTGGCGATCTTGTCCTGACGGTCGATGCGCGCGACGTGCGCGTCGAGGGAGCGGTTAGCCATTTGCCTTGGCCCCCTTTCGGCCGATGAGGTGGATGATCATGATGAAGACGAGCGACATGACGAGAAGAAGCAGGCCGAGGGTCCACAGGGCGTGGTAGTACTCGGAACCCGAGACCGCGTTGGAGAGGCCGGCCGTGAGCGCCGCCGTGAGCGTGGAGGCCGGGTCGAGAAGACCGATGGGCATGGAGCGCTCGACGCCGCCGATGACCATCTGGACGGCGAGCGTCTCGCCGAAGGCACGCGTCATGCCGAGGATGACCGCCGTCATGAGCGAGGGCGTGGCGCTCTTGAGGACCACGTTCCAGGTGGTCTGCCAGCGCGTGCAGCCCAGGGCGTAGGAGCCCTCACGATACTGGTTGGGAACCGCGCGCAGAGCGTCCATCGAGAGCGTGGTGATCGTCGGCAAGATCATGATGGCGAGCACGAGCGCGCCGGAGAGGATGCCCGCGCCGGTGGGCGCGGCGTCGCCGAAGATGGCCTTCACGAGCGAGTTGATCACGTAGAGGCCGAGCACGCCGTAGACGACCGAGGGGATGCCCACCAGAAGCTCGATCACCGGTTGGAAGACGCGGCGGCCAAAGCCGGGCGCGACCTCCACGACGAAGATCGCCGATCCGATGGCGATGGGCAGGGCAAAGAGGGTCGAGAGCAGCGTCACGGCGAAGGAGCCCACGATCATGGGCAGCGCGCCGTAGCGCTCCTGTTCGGGGATCCAGTTCTGGCCGGTGAAGAACGCGATTGGGTCCATGCCGTCGACAAAGAACGTGGAGAGGCCCTGCTGGGCCACCATGAAGATCAGCGTGACGACGACAAGGGCGACGAGCGCGACGCAGAAGCCGGTGATGCCCAGGCCTATGTTCTCGAGCCTCCGCTTGGGCATGAGCTGTGCCATGTGGGAGAGCCTTTCTCGTCAGGGGACAGCGGCGCCCCCGCGCATGGGGGACGCCGCCAACAGGGAACTGGGGTCTGGGTTAGGCGACCGGGGTGACGTTGCCCTCGGCGTCCTTCTGGACCTTCATGTCGCCCATGGGGATGAAGCCCTCCTCCACAACGGTGGCGGCAAAGTCCTCGGAGAGCATGAACTCGATGAAGGCCTTGGTCACGGGCGCGGTGGCCTCGTCCTCGTCGGAGCGGGTGTACATGTGCTCGTAGGCCCAGATCAGGAAGTCGCCGTTCTCGACGTTCTCCTGCGTGGGGTCGATGCCGTCGACGGAGAGGGCCTTGATGCCGTCGTTCTCCATGTAGTTGAAGGCGACGTAGGAGATGGAGCCCTCGGTCGCGGCGACCTGCTCGACGACGGTGCCCGAGGAGTCGACCTCGGCGACCGGGCGGAAGCTGTCCGGGGCGGTCTCGCCGGCGAGGACGGCGTTCTCGAAGGTGGCACGGGTGCCGGAACCGGCCTCGCGCTGGATGACCTGGATGGCGCCCGCGGTGCCGCCGACCTCGGACCAGTCGGTGATCTGGCCGAGGAAGATGCCCTTGAGCTGATCGGTCGTGATGTCGTCGACGTCGACGTTGGCGTTCACGATCGGGCCCATGCCGACGATGCAGACCTGGTTGTCGACGAGGTTCTCGAGCTGGTCGGCCTCGAGCTTCTCCTCGGCGAAGACGTCGGAGCGGCCGATCTGGACGGAGCCCTCGGCGACCTGCGAGAGGCCCTGGCCGGAGCCGCCGGCGGAGATGGCGATGGAGACGTCGCCGTTGGCCTCCATGAAGGCATCGGCGGCCTTCTCGACGAGCGGCTGGAAGGAGGTGGCGCCGGAGCAGGAGATGGAGCCGGCGAGCTCGGCGGCGGGCTCCTCGGTGCCCTCGCCGCCCTCGGCAGCGGGCTCCTGGGTGCCACCACAGGCAGCGAGGCCGGCGACGGCGGCAACGCCACCGGCGATGCCAACAAACTGACGACGCGTGAGATCAAGCTTGGACATGAACAATCCTTTCCCGTGGATGTGGCCGGGACCCCGCAGGGCTCCAACCGGTTCAGCGAGAATCCTAGGAGGCGCCCGGCCCTTCTCGGCCCGCGTTTCCGATGCATTACGGGAGCCTGACAGCGCCTTACAATCGGTTTACAGAACGCCTTACATTTGCCTCGGAGATTGTAAGGTTGCAGGTCAGCCACTATAGAAGCGGCCTTACACACGCTCTTCTCGCCCGCGTATGGGCAGGCCGCGAGGCCGAGAAGGGCGCTCGAGCGCACTTGCCCTCGGGCCCCATTGTGGATGGTTTGTCAGGTACCGAGCGAATATCGCTAGGTACCTTGAAATCTCCCCCGCTCCGTCTCAAAATGACCCCTTGTCGAAAGGAGTCACATGAAGAAGAGAGAAGAGGAGAAGGGACTCACAGGCCGCGAGGTCGTCCGCACCCTCGGCAAGAGCATCCGCGAGTTCAAGGGGGCCTCGATCGCCACGCCGATCATCGTCTCGGGCGAGGTCGTGATGGAGGTGTCGATCCCCTTTGTCACCGCCCAGCTGATCAACGCGATCCAGGCCGGCGCCACGCTCGCCGACATGCTCCCCTACGCGCTGCAGCTCGTGCTCATGGCGCTCGCGTCGCTCGCCTTTGGCATCGGCGCCGGCGTCACGTGCAGCCAGGCGAGCTGCGGCCTTGCCATGAACCTGCGTCACGACGTCTTTGCTGCGGTGCAGCGCTTCAGCTTTGCCAACATCGACCAGTTCTCGTCGAGTTCGCTCGTGACGCGCCTCACCACGGACATCACCAACGTGCAGCTCGCCTACATGATGGTCATCCGCACCGCCATCCGCTGCCCGTTCCTTCTGCTCGCGGGCATCGTCATGGCCTTCATCATGGCCGGCCCGCTGGCGCTCGTCTTTGTGATCATCGTGCCGCTTCTGGGCTTTGGCCTCTACAAGGTCGTGCGCACCGTGCACCCGATCTTCCGCTCGGTCTTCCACAAGTACGACGCCCTCAACGAGTCCATCGAGGAGAACGTCACCGGCATGCGCGACGTCAAGAGCTACGTGCGCCAGGACTACGAGAAGGAGAAGTTCGGTCGCGCCGCCCAGGACGTCTGCGCCGACTTCACGCGCGCCGAGAAGATCCTCGCACTCAACACGCCGATGATGAACTTCGCGGTCTACGCCGTCTTTGCCGTGACCCTGCAGTTTGGCAGCTACCTCATCATCTCCAGCCAGGGAACGCTGCTCAACGTGGGTCAGCTCTCGGCACTGACCACCTACGGCTTCATGATCCTCATGGCGCTCATGATGGTCTCGATGGTCTTTGCCATGATCACGATGGCCCAGGAGAGCGCCGAGCGCATCTGCGAGGTCCTCACGACCGAGCCCACGATCAACAACCCCGCGCACCCCGAGACCGAGATGCGCGACGGCTCGATCGACTTTGACAACGTGACGTTCAAGTACTCCGAGAAGGCCGAGCACCGTGCCCTCGCCGAGATCGACCTGCACATCAAGAGCGGCGAGACGATCGGCATCATGGGCGGCACGGGATCTGCCAAGACCTCGCTCGTGAACCTCATCAGCCGCCTCTACGACGTCACCGAGGGCTCCGTGCGCGTCGGCGGCGTGGACGTGCGCGACTACGACCTCGAGTTCCTGCGCAACAACGTCGCGGTGGTGCTGCAGAAGAACGTGCTCTTCTCGGGCACCATCAAGGAGAACCTGCGCTGGGGCAACGCATCCGCCACCTACGACGAGCTCGTTGAGGTCTGCAAGCTCGCGCAGGCCGACGAGTTCATCCAGGGCCTGCCCAAGCAGTACGACTACTACATCGAGCAGGGCGGCACCAACGTCTCGGGCGGCCAGAAGCAGCGCCTGTGCATCGCGCGCGCCCTGCTCAAGCACCCCAAGGTCCTGATCCTGGACGACTCCACCTCGGCCGTGGACACCAAGACCGACGCCCTCATCCGCGAGGGTCTCAAGACCTACCTCCCCGAGGCCACCAAGATCATCATCGCCCAGCGCGTGAGCTCGGTGCAGGACGCCGACCGCATACTCGTGCTGGACAACGGCCACATCGCCGGCCTCGGCACCCACGAGGAGCTTCTCGAGAGCTGCCCGTTCTACCGCGACACCTACCTCGCGCAGAGCCGCACGAGCCAGGAGGCCGAGAAGGACGACGCGCCCGCGGACGTCGCGTCCGTGAAGGGAGGTGAGGCCGATGGCCGCTAGGAACAACTCCGCCGAGAGCATCCTCAAGAACGTCACCGGCTCCAACCAACCGACCGAGCCCGAGAGCGAGCCGGAGCGCCAGAACGTAGCAGGCCGCCAGGTCGCGAAGCCGCAGCGTCGTGGCGGACGGGGCAAGACGCTCGGACGCCTCATCAAGACGCTCTTCTCGTTCTACCCCAAGATGCTGCCGCTCGTGATCCTCTGCATCGTGGTCTCCGCCGTGCTCTCGGCCCTTCCTGCCACGTTCATGCAGCGCACGCTCGAGATCGTAACCGCCAACTGGGAGAGTGGAGACTGGGAGTCCGTCTCCGGCCAGGTGGGCTCGCTCGTGCTCACGCTCGTAGGCATCTACGTGGTCTCGCTCATCCTCAACTTCACCTGGACCCGCGCGATGGCCATCATCACGCAGGGCTCGCTCGAGAAGTTCCGCGAGCGCCTCTTCGGCCACATGCAGGACCTGCCGATCAGCTACTTTGACCAGCACCAGCGCGGCGACATCATGAGCCACTACACCAACGACATCGACGCCCTGCGCCAGATGATCGGCCAGTCGCTGCCCAACATCACGCTCACGTTTGTCACCTGCTGCTCGGTCGTCGCCGTCATGGTCTACTACAGCGTGTGGATGTGCCTGGTCATCGTGGTCGGCGTCCTCTTCATGGCCTACATGACCAAGCAGCTCGGAGGCCGCTCCGCGCGCAACTTCGTGGCGCAGCAGAAGGAGATCGGCATCGTCGAGGGCCACGTCGAGGAGGTCATGAACGGCCAGCGCGTGGTCAAGGTCTTCTGCCACGAGGAGGCCGCGCAAGAGGACTTTGACGTGCGCAACCGTCGCCTCTTCGAGGCGAGCCGCGCCGCGAACATGTACACCAACACGCTCGGCCCGATCCTCATGAACCTCGGCAACCTGCTCTACGTCATCGTGGCGCTGGTGGGGGGCGTGTTCATCGAGTGCGGTGTGCCCAACCTCTCGATCTCGGGCCTGCCCTTCTCGATTGCCGTCACGGTGCCGTTCCTCAACATGACCAAGCAGTTCGCCGGCCAGATCGGTCAGATCTCCCAGCAGATCAACTCCGTGGTCATGGGCCTCGCGGGCGCCGAGCGCATCTTCGAGCTCATGGACGAGCCGGTCGAGCACGACGAGGGCTACGTCGAGCTCGTGGCCTGCACGATCGACCGCGACGGCAACGTCCGCGAGTGCGACCGCCGCTCCGGCGACTGGGCCGGCCAGTGGGCGTGGCGCCACCCGCACGGCAACGGCTCGCTCACCTATACCCCGCTCGCCGGCGACGTGCGCCTCTTCGACGTGGACTTTGCCTACCGCCCGGGCCACACCGTCCTGCACGACGTGAGCGTCTGGGCCAAGCCCGGCCAGAAGGTGGCCTTCGTCGGCGCCACGGGCGCGGGCAAGACCACGATCACCAACCTCATCAACCGCTTCTACGACATCGCCGACGGCAAGATCCGCTACGACGGCATCAACATCAACAAGATCAAGAAGCCCGACCTGCGTCGCTCGCTCGGCGTGGTGCTCCAGGACGTGAACCTGTTCACGGGCACCGTCATGGACAACATCCGCTTTGGCCGCCTCGACGCGAGCGACGAGGAGTGCATGGCGGCGGCGCGCCTGGTGGGCGCCGACGGCTTCATCAAGCGCCTGCCCGAGGGTTACAACACCATGCTGACCGACAACGGCTCCAACCTCTCGCAGGGCCAGCGCCAGCTGCTCTCGATCACGCGCTGCGCCGTCGCGGACCCGCCGGTGATGATCCTCGACGAGGCCACCTCCTCGATCGACACCCACACCGAGGAGATCGTCCAGCGCGGCATGGACGCGCTCATGACCGGGCGCACCACGTTCGTGATCGCGCACCGACTCTCCACCGTGCGCAACTCCGACGCGATCATCGTCCTGGACCACGGCCGCATCATCGAGCGCGGCACCCACGACGAGCTGATCGCCAAGAGGGGCACGTACTACCAGCTCTACACGGGCGCGTTCGAGCTGGAGTAGCGGTGCCGCCCGCCCCCTGTCCCTCCGGGAAGTGCGCTCCGCGGAACTTCCCTGCGGGACAGGGGGCGGGCGCGCAGGAAACGCGGCCGAATACGGAGCGCGCGAAATCCTGCAGAGAAAAACGCTCGATCTACGGGGGCGGCACGTCGGGCGGCGTGCCGCCCTTTGCATTCGGCGCATTTCCTGCGCAGAGCCCCGTAGATGGGCGAGAAACCCGTGCGCCCGGCGCTCCCCCGGCAGCGCGGCCCGCATGTCGAGCGAATTCCTGAGCAGAATTTCGGCCGCGCCGTAGATGGGCGACATTTTTACGCGTTCTTCTCGCCCAGCTTTACTAGGTACCATGGAAATATCGCATGGTACCTTGACATCTCCCGCGCCCCGTCGCAGAGTGGGTGCGCGTACCGCCGATCGGGAAAGGAGGAGCCGTGTGCGAACCGGACACACAGCCAGGCACTGAGCTGCAGATTCTTCGCAAGCTCGGCTACTTTGGCTACTACCTTCACACGCACTGGGGCGGCCGCAACGGCAAGCAGCACATCCTCGTGGAGCTGCTTGCCCATGACGGGCGCATGACCCAACGCGACCTCCAGGAGGCGTCGTGCATCACGTCCGCCTCGCTCTCCGAGGTCGTGGCAAAGCTTGAGGCGGAGGGGCTGATCTTGCGCGAGCGCTCCGAGACCGACCGCCGCCAGCTCACCCTCACCCTCACCGACGAGGGCACCCGCCGCGCCCGCACCTTTATCGAGAGCCGTCGGGAGTTCGAGCAGCTCGCCTTTGACTGCCTGACGCCCGACGAGCGGGACCGGCTCCTCGAGACGCTCGACCGCGTGGCCGAGCGCTGGGAGGAGATCGAGGCCAGCAAGCGAGAGGAGGCCGCATGCAGCAGGAGCTAGCCGCAGAGCAGCAGTTTGAGAAGACCGCCGCGCACATGACCTACCCCCAGATCATGCGCCGGCTCATGGGGAGCATCCGCCAGTACAGGGGCGCCGCCATCGCCACTCCCCTGCTGGTCCTGGGCGAGGTCGTCTTTGAGGTGCTGATTCCGCTGCTCACCGCCGACCTCATCGACGCGATCAAGGCCGGGGCGGACCTGAGCCAGATCCTCTCCACGGGTGGCCTGCTTGCCCTCATGGCGCTCGTCTCGCTCGGCTTTGGCGCCGCGGCGGGCCTCACCTGCGCGAAGGCCTCCGTCGGCTTTGCCAAGAACCTCCGCAAGGACATGTTCTACAACATCCAGACCTTCTCCTTTGCGGTGATCGACCGCTTCTCCAGCTCGTCGCTCGTGACGCGCCTCACCACCGACGTCATGAACGTGCAGATGGCCTACATGATGCTCATCCGCACCGCCATCCGCTCCCCGTTCATGCTCGTCGGCGCCTTCATCGCCGCCTACACGATGGCAGGCTGGCTGGCCGTGGTCTTCGTCGTGGTGATTCCGGTGCTGGCGGTGGCGCTTCTCGCCGTGGTGCGCAAGGTCATGCCCATCTTCCGCCGCATCTTCCGCAAGTATGACGCCCTGAACGAGCGCGCCGAGGAGAACCTCTCGGGCATCCGCGTGGTCAAGAGCTACGTCCGCGAGGATTACGAGAAGCAGAAGTACGACGCCGCCGCGAGCGAGGTCCAGCGCGACTTCACGTACGCCGAGCGCATCCTCGCCCTCAACGCCCCGATCATGAACTTCTGCGTCTACACCGTCATGGTGTTCGTGATCTACGTGGGCTCCTACGCGATCGTCTCTACGCGCGGAGAACTTCTGGACGTGGGCCAGTTCTCGTCGCTCATCACCTATGGCTTCATGATGCTCATGAGCCTCATGATGCTCTCGATGATCTTTGCCATGGTCGTCATGAGCGAGGAGAACGCGCGCCGCATCTTTGAGGTGCTCGACGCGCACACCACGATCGAGCAGCCGGCGGAGCCCGTCTACGAGGTGGCGGACGGCTCGATCGACTTTGACCACGTGGGCTTCTCCTACAAGGGCGACAAGGACCACGAGGCCCTGCGCGAGGTCGACCTGCACATCAGAAGCGGCGAGGTCATCGGCGTGATCGGCTCCACGGGCTCAGCCAAGTCCACGCTCGTCCAGCTCATCCCGCGCCTCTACGACGTCACCGAGGGCACCGTGCGCGTGGGCGGCGTGGACGTGCGAGACTACGACCTCGACACGCTGCGCAACGCCGTGGCCATGGTGCTCCAGAAGAACGTGCTCTTCTCGGGCACGATCAAGGACAACCTTCGCTGGGGCAAGCAGGACGCCACGGACGACGAGATCCTCGAGGCGGCGCGCCTGGCGCAGGCCGACGAGTTTGTCCAGACCTTCCCCGACAAGTACGACACCCACATCGAGCAGGGCGGCACCAACGTCTCCGGCGGCCAGAAGCAGCGCCTGTGCATCGCGCGCGCCCTGCTCAAGCACCCCAAGATCCTCATCCTGGACGACTCCACGAGCGCCGTCGACACCAAGACCGACAAGCTCATCCGCGAGGGCCTCAAGACCTACCTGCCCGAGACCACCAAGATCATCATCGCGCAGCGCACCTCCAGCGTTGAGGACGCCGACCGCATCGTGGTCATGGATGGGGGGCGCATCAACGACGTGGGCACCCACGAGGAGCTGCTGCGCCGCAACGCGATCTACCGAGAGGTCTACCTCTCGCAGAACAAGCAGAGCCATGACGAGAAGAACCTCGACGAGCTGGAGGTGAGCGAGAATGGCCGATAAGCCGGCAACCGCGCGCGGGCGCGCGCCCAAGTCGATCGGGCGCACGGCGCTGCGCGTCCTCAAGATGCTGCGGAAGTTCTACCCCGTGATACTGCCGACCGTAGCCGTCTGCATCCTTATACAGTGCGTCGTCCAGGCCACGCCCAACATCTTCATGGAGCGCTGCCTCACCGTGGTGGGCGAGTTCTGGGAGAGCGGCGACTGGGCGGCCGCGCAGCCGCAGGTCTTCAAGAACGCCGCGATTCTCGCCGTCATGTACTTCCTGAGCCTGATCTGCAACGCCCTGTGGCAGCAGCTCATGGCGATCCTCACCCAGGGCGCGCTCAAGAAGTTCCGCTGCCTCATGTTCGACCACATGCAGGACCTGCCGATCCGCTACTTTGACACGCACCCGCACGGCGACGTCATGAGCTACTACACCAACGACGTCGACGCCCTGCGCCAGATGATCGCGCAGTCGCTGCCGCAGCTCTTCCTCACGACGCTCATGCTGATCTCCGTGAGCGCCATCATGATCTACTACAGCCTGCCGCTGACGCTCGTCGTGGTGGGAGGCGCCGCGGTGATGGCGTTTCTCGCCAAGACGCTGGCTGGGCGCTCCGCCAAGAACTTCCTGCGGACGCAGCGCGCGGTAGCAACCGTGGAGGGTCACGTCGAGGAGGTCATGAACGGCGAGAAGGTCGTCAAGGTGTTCTGCCACGAGCGCCAGACCGAGGCGGCTTTCGACGAGCTCAACGACGAGCTCGAGGCGGCGGCACGCGCGGCCAACTCCTACGCAAACACGCTCATGCCGATCCTCATGAACGCCGGCAACCTGCTCTACGTGATCGTGGCGGTGGCGAGCGGCGTCTTCCTGGTCACGGGCATCCCCAACCCGTCGATCTCCGGCCTGCCGCTCACGATTGCCGTGGCTGTGCCGTTCCTCAACATGACCAAGCAGTTTGCCAACCAGATAGGCCAGATCTCCAACCAGGTGAACTCCGTGGTCATGGGCCTCGCGGGCGCCGAGCGCATCTTCGAGCTGCTCGACGAGCCCGTTGAGGAGGACGAGGGCTACGTCGAGCTCGTGGCTTGCACGATCGACCGCGACGGCAAGGTCACCGAATGCGACCGTCGCGCCCAAGACTGGGCGGGCCAGTGGGCGTGGCGCCACCCGCACCAGGCCGACGGCAGCGTGACCTACACGCCGCTCGCCGGCGACGTGCGCCTCTTCGACGTGGACTTTGCCTACGAGCCGGGCCACACCGTGCTCCACAACGTCTCGCTCTACGCCAAGCCCGGCCAGAAGGTGGCCTTCGTCGGCGCCACGGGTGCGGGCAAGACCACGATCACCAACCTGCTGAACCGCTTCTACGACATCGAGGACGGCAAGATCCGCTACGACGGCATCAACATCAACAAGATCAAGAAGCCCGACCTGAGGCGGTCCCTGGGCGTGGTCCTGCAGGACGTAAACCTGTTCACGGGCACCGTCATGGACAACATCCGCTACGGGCGCCTCGACGCCACCGACGACGAGTGCATCGCTGCGGCGCGCCTGGCCGGCGCCGACGACTTTGTGCGCCGCCTGCCCGAGGGCTACGACACGATGCTGACCGACAACGGCTCCAACCTCTCGCAGGGCCAGCGTCAGCTGCTCTCGATCGCGCGCGCCGCGGTGGCCGACCCGCCGGTCATGGTGCTCGACGAGGCCACGTCCTCGATCGACACGCGCACCGAGGCCATCGTCCAGCGCGGCATGGACGCGCTCATGACCGGGCGCACCACGTTCGTCATCGCGCACCGTCTGAGCACGGTCCGCAACTCCGACGTCATCATCGTCCTGGACCACGGCCGCATCATCGAGCGCGGCACCCACGACGAGCTGATCGCCAAGCGGGGGACGTACTACCAGCTCTACACGGGCGCGTTCGAGCTCGAGTAGCGCGCGGGGCCGCAGAGAAAGGCGCTCGATTCACGGGGGCGGCACGTCGGGAGGCGTGCCGCCCCCCTCATTCGGCGCGTTTCCTGCGCGGGGTCCCGTGGGCGGGCGAGAA
>DXBZ01000116.1 GCA_019116265.1 Candidatus Olsenella stercoravium
CTCGGCCTCACCAACGCCGTTCGCGTCGAGCTCATCGCCCGCCGCATAACCAAGCCGTTCAAGGACGGGGGCCGCAGGGCCTCCTCGTGACCAGGGGGATTCATGTCTGAGTTTGACTTTGAGAGCCGGATCGTCGACATACCCGACTATCCCGAGCCCGGTGTGGTGTTCAAGGACATCACGCCGCTCTTTGACGATGCGGAGGCGCTCCACGCCGTCATCGACGCCATCGCCGACCACTTTGCCGGGGCCGGCATCACCAAGGTCGTCGGGGCCGAGGCGCGCGGCTTCCTGGTTGGTGTGCCCGTCGCCTATAAGCTCGGCTGCGGGTTCGTCCCGGCCAGAAAGCCCGGCAAGCTCCCCCGTGAGGTGTACTCCGAGAGCTACTCCCTCGAGTACGGGACCGACGAGCTCCAGATTCACCGTGACGCCCTCACGAGCGACGACCGCGTGCTCATCGTCGACGATCTCGTCGCCACGGGTGGCACCGCCGTGGCCACCGCGCGCCTCGTGGAGCAGTCGGGCGCCAAGGTCGCCGGGTTCTCGTTCATCCTCGAGCTGAGCTTCCTGAATCCGCGCGACGTCATCGCCGCCGACTACGGCCAGGAGGTCTACACCCTCGTCAAGGTAGACTAGGCACCCGCGTGTTCCAGGCGGACGACAACAACGTCGAATCGACGCCCGTCAGAAGGAGGCTCTCCCGACGCTTTCAGATCAGCCTCGTCTGGGAGGGCGCCTTGGTCGGCCTCGTGGGAGGCGGCGTCGTCACGCTCTACCGGCTCGCGCTCTCCGTCGCAGAGGACGTGCTCCGCTCGCTGACGGGGCGGGCTGCGGGCGACCTCGTCATGATGCTCGGCTGGTTCGTTCTTCTCGCCCTCATGCTTCTTGTGGTCTCCGCGCTCATACGGTGGGAGCCCGCCACCTCCGGCTCCGGAATCCCGCAGGTGGATGCCGAGGTCCTGGGACGTCTCGACGCGCCGTGGGCACGTGTCATACCCGCTAAGTTCGCGGAGGGCACGCTGCTTGCGCTGGCGGGGCTCTCACTGGGTCGGGAGGGGCCGTCGGTGCAGCTCGGGGGCATGTCCGGAAAGGCCGTCTCGCGCGTTCTGGGACGCAGGAGGGGAGAGGAGCGCCTGCTCGTCACCTGTGGCGCCGCAGCCGGCATGTCCGCAGCCTTCCACGCGCCGCTGACCGGCGTCCTCTTTGCGCTCGAGGAGATCCACAAGGAGTTCACGGCCCCGCTCATCATCTCCGTCATGTGCGCGGCCGTCACCTCAGACTTTCTCGTGTCGCAGGTCATCGGCGTCGAGCCGGTCGTGAGCCTCTTCTTTGTGCGCGACCTGCCGCATGTGGACTACGCACTCGTGGTGGCGCTCGGGCTCGCCTGCGGGGTTCTCGGGGCGCTCCACAACCGAGGCATGTTCGCCGCGCAGCGCCTCTACGAGCGCCTTCCGGGGCCGCTGTCCCGGGCCAAGCTGGTGGTCCCCTTTGCGCTCGCCGGCGCCGTTGCGTTTGTGTGGCCCGAGCTCATGTGCGGGGGCGACGCGATCGTGGAGCTTCTCCAGCAGCCGACGCTGCCGCCGCTCGCGGCCCTCGTCGCGCTCCTGGTGGGCAAATACGTCTTCACCTCCCTCTGCTTTGGCTCCGGAGCCCCGGGAGGGACGCTCTTTCCGCTCGTCGTCCTCGGGGCGCTCGTGGGCGCGATCTTTGCGACCGCAGGCGTTCAGCTGGGGATGTCGCCCACATACCTGCCCAACTTCATAGCGCTCGGGGTCGCCGGACTCTTTGCTGGCGTCATCCACGCGCCCGTCACCGCCGTGATCTTGGTCTTCGAGCTCACAGGCTCGCTGGATGCGCTGCTCTCCGTCTCGATCGTGTCGGTCCTCGCGTACGTCACCTCGAGCCTGACGCGTACCGATGGCTTCTATGAGCATCTGCTCGCCAGCCTGCTCGGGACCACGACGGACGACTCCGCCGTGAGCGGCCTAGGTGGAACCAGAAAGGACCTCGCGTCGGTCAGGATCGGGGCGGGAAGCCGACTCGAGGGCCTGCTCGTGCGCGAGGTGCCGTGGCCAGACGGCGTGCGGGTCCTCACGATCGAGCGCGCGGGGACGCTGATCGTGCCGACGGGGGAGACGCGCCTGACGGCGGGCGACGAGCTGCTCTTCATAGCGAGCGAGGGCGCGCTCGAGGACGCGCGGCTCAAGCTGTCCCTCATGTGCGAGGCGCGTGTCCGGACCTAGGCCGTGCTGGTTGACTTTGAGTCGCACAGGTTTTCTCGGCAGATACGGTCGACGCTGAATTGCGCTTAAGAATTCGCTCAATATACGAGAAGGACGGCGCGCCGGACGGCGAGTGCGTAGGAATTCCGCCTAGGCACAGCCAACCGCACAAGAATTGCTCCCGTTTACAGGGACCGCGCAAGGGACATCGCAATCGGGGCGCTTTTCTCTGCGCGATATTCATCGAATCGTATCCGTAGCACTTTTCTGCGCAGAGGGGAGTCACGTCAGAGCGCGAACGTCCTTCTCGCCATTCTGCAATTCTCTCTACTTTACATAAGATATATTATCACGGTTTTGGGTGTTCCTATGTAAGACTCTAGCCATCGATGGGCCTGCCGAGAAAGGCAGCGGCGCTCGTGGCGGCTACGGCACCGTCAGCGGCCGCCGTGACGATCTGTCGCAGAGGTTTGGAGCGCGCGTCCCCGGCAACGTAGAGACCCGGCGTCCTCGTTACCATGCGTTCGTCACTCACCACGTAGCCAGCATCGTCGAGCTCAACCAATCCGTCGAGAAGCGCCGTCTCGGGCTCGCGCCCCACGAGGACGAAGATTCCCACGGACCCCTCGTCGAAGGTCTCCGTATGCTCGTCGCCGGACCGATTGTCACGGAACGTGATCGCTCCGGGCAGGCCGTCTCCGCTCACGCGGACGATGCTGGTCTCGTAGCGAATCTCCACGCGCTCGTTTGCCGTCAGCTCGTCAACGAGCGCCCTGAGGGCCCTCAGATGGTCCTTGCGGACGACCATGGTCACCCGTGCGGCGATCCGTGCCAGGAAGAGCGCCTCCTCGGCTGCGGAGTTTCCTCCCCCGACTACGAACACGTGTTTGTTTCTGTAGAACATCCCATCGCACGTCGCGCAGTACGAGACTCCCCTACCGGTGAACTCGCGCTCGCCGAGAAACCCCGCCGGGCGCGGCCGCGCGCCGGGGGCCGCGATCAGGGCTCTCGAGACGTAGACGCCATCAGGGGTCTGGACGCGGAACAGCCCGTCCGACTCGGACCAGTCGATCGAGCTGACCGGGCTCATCTCGATCCGCGCCCCGAGGTCCTCCGCCTGCGTGCGCATCGAATCGACGAGGTCGAACGCTTGGGCATGGGGAACGCCCGGGTAGTTGTCGATCTCGCTCGTGAGGACCATCTGGCCGCCCACGGCCTCACGCTCGAGCGTCACGGCATCGAGCATCGAGCGGCTGGCGTAGATCGCGGCGGAGAGCCCGGCCGGGCCGCCGCCGACGATGACCAGGTCATGGATGTGCTCGCTCATGGTTCGCTCCCCTCTCGGTAATCTTCTGTCATCAGCATACCCATAAAAATGAGAGGCGATGACCATCATTTGGTCACCGCCTCTCCCAAACTTGCTAAAATGGGCTCTGACCCCTTTTAGGCATCTTTCGGACGCGGGAGGATCAGGTTCATCAGGATGCCCACGAGCGTGGAGGTGGCCATGCCCGGAAGCGTGTAGTCGCCGACAGGAATGGAGATGCCGGAGGTCTCCATGCCCACGCCGAGGATGATGACGACCGAGGCGATCATGAGGTTGCGGTTGACGTCAAAGTCCACGCGGTTGGAGACGAGCATACGCAGGCCGTTGGAGGCGATAAGACCAAAGAGCAGCAGGCTCACGCCGCCCATGACCGGGCTCGGGATGGACTGGATGAGCGCGGCGAGCTTGGGGCAGAACCCGCCGACCACGAGCGCGAAGCCGGCGGCATACCAGAAGATCTGGGTCGAGTAGACGCGCGTGACGCTCATGACGCCGATGTTCTCGGCATAGGTCGTGGTCGGGGGGCCGCCCAGGAAGCCGGAGATGACGGTGGAGATGCCGTCGCCAGCGAGCGAGCGCGGCAGCATCTCGCGATAGTCCTTGCCCACGATCTCGCCGACGGCGAGCAGGTGACCGATGTGCTCGATGACCACGACGACGGCAACGGGCGCGACGAGCGCGATGGCGCCGGGGTCAAAGCGCGGCATCGAGATCTGCGGCAGGCCGATCCAGCTGGCCTCTGCGACCGGAGCGAAGTCGACCAGTCCGAGCGCCAGGGAGACCAGGTAGCCGACGATGATGGCGAGAAGGACCGGGACGGTCCCGACGATGCCGCCCATGCTGGAGAACACGACGGCGGCGGCCAGGGTGATGAAGGCGACCAGCGCACCGGTCCCAAAGAAGACGCTGGCACCGGAGCTGTCCGTGGTCATGAAGGCCATGTCAGCCGCCGTGGCGGCAAGGCCGACACCGATGACGACCATGACGGAGGCAACAAGGACCGGGGGCAGCAGGCGATCGAGCCATCCGGTGCCCACGAGGCGAATGATGCCGGAGACGGCCAGGAAGACCAGGCCGGCAACGACCACGCCGGACATGGCGGCGTCGAGCCCCTGCGTGGCGCCCACCGCGAGGATGGGGCTGATGAAGGCGAACGAGCTGCCGAGGTAGCTGGGGATCTTGTTTCTGGTGACGAGCAGGTAGCAGATCGTGCCGATGCCCGAGCACATGATGGCAACGTTGGGGTTGAGGCCGGTGAGCACCGGAACGAGCACGGTCGAGCCGAACATGCTCATCATGTGCTGGATGCCAAGCGGTATGGCGCGACCGACGGACACGCGGTCGTCGACACCGATGACCTCACGCTCATGTGCGCTCATCTCTCACGCTCCCTTCAGGGTTGGTCGACATACAAAAAGGCCCGGGCACGCGCCCGGGCCAGAGCAGGCTAGGCTGCGAGGAAGTACACGAGGAAGGCGAGCGCCGCGACCCACATGAGCGGCTTGACCTTCTTGAGCTGACCGGTGACGACGGCGACCAGGACGTAGGCGATGAAGCCGAGGCCGATGCCGGCGGAGATGGAGTAGGTCATGCAGATGCCCGCGACGATCATGAAGGCGGGGAAGCCGTCGAGCACGTCGGCCCAGTCGATGCCGGCGACCTCGCTCATCATGAGGTAACCAACGTAGACGAGGGCGCCGCAGGTGGCTGCGGAGTTGACGCAGGCGATGAGCGGCGAGAGGAACGCGGCGAGCAGGAAGAGGACGCCGGTCGTGATGGAGGTGAGACCGGTGCGGCCACCGTCAGCGGCGCCGGAGGCGGACTCGACGAAGGTGGTGACGGAGGAGGCGCCGACGAGGCCGCCGACCGCAGCGGCGGCGGAGTCGACGATCAGGATCGGCTTGATGTCCTCGACGTTGCCGTCCTCGGTAAGGAACTCGCCCTGCTTGGCGACTGCCATCGCGGTGCCCATGGTGTCAAAGAAGTCGGACATCATGAGCGAGAAGGCGAGGATGAGCAGCGTGGGGTTGGTGACGACCTTGGCGATGCCCATGACGCCGTCGGCGTCGGTCTGGAACGGGGCGCCGAAGGTAGCGAAGTCGAGCGTGGAGACGATGCCCGCAGGCGCGGTGGTCACGCCGAGGGGGATGCCGCAGATGACGGCGATGACGATGCCGAGCAGGATCGAGCCCTTGACGTTGAAGGCCTCGAGAATGACGGTGGCAACGATGGAGATGATGCCCACGATGAACATCGGCTCGGTGATGGAGCCGAGCGCGAGCAGCGTGCCCTGGTCGTTGACGATGATGCCGGCGTTGGAGAGGCCGATCATCGCGATGAAGAGGCCGAGGCCGACCGAGATCGCGTGACGCAGGGACACGGGAATGGCATCCATGATCGCCTCGCGCAGACCGCAGAGGACGAGCAGGAGGATGGCGATGCCCTCGACGAAGATGATGCCCATGGCGGCGTGCCAGTCACCGCCGCACGCGCCGGTGGCAGCGGCGGCGATCATCGAGTTGACGCCGAGGCCGGAGGCGCAGGCGAGCGGCCTGTTGGCGAAGACGCCCATGCACACGGTCATGATGGCCGCACCGAGGCAGGTGCCGGTGACGATGGCGCTCGTGGGAACGTCGGGCATGGCCGAGCTGAGAATCGAGGGGTTGACGATGATGATGTACGCCATCGCAAGGAAGGTCGTCAGGCCGGCGCGCAGCTCCTGGCCGGCATTCGAACCCCTCTCCTGCATCTTGAAGAACTTCTCCATTAACGAACATCCCTTTCTTTTGCTGCGTACAGAACGAGCTATGTCAGTCACGCCCGAGGGCGGAAAGACCACTTAGACGCCGCTCGACCCAAAGCCGCCGGCACCGCGGTCCGTCTCGTCGAGCTCGTCGACCTCGACGAGGGAGACGACGGGAACGCGCTGGATGACGAGCTGGGCGATGCGCTCGCCGCGCTCGATGTGGATGGGCTGGGCGTCATCGAGGTTGACGGCACAGACCTTGAGCTCCCCGCGGTAGTGGGAGTCAACGAGGCCGGGCGTGTTGGCCATGGAGAGGCCCTCGCGTAGGGCGAGGCCGCTTCGCGGCTGCACGAAGCCGGCGTAGCCCTCGGGGATGGCCACGGCCAGGCCCGTGGAGACGAGACGGCGCTCGTGGGGGGCGAGGGTGACGTCCTCGTTGGCCCTCAGGTCCAACCCGGCGTCGCCGGCATAGGCGTAGCTCGGCAGCTCGACGGTCGGGTCAAGACGCTTGATGGGCAGGGACACGATGTCATCAGTCATTGAGACTCCTCAGCTCCTCGCTGAACTCATCCACATCCTTGAAGTCGCGGTAGACGGAGGCAAAGCGCACGTAGGCGACCTTGTCCACGGAGATGAGGCGCTTGAGGACCATGCTGCCGAGGTCGGCCGAGGAGACCTCCATCGTCCCGGAGTCACGAAGGCTGGCCTCGATGTCGTCGATGAGCGCCGTGAGCGTGGAGACCGGGATGTCGCGCTTTACGGTGGCGGTGAGAAGCCCCCTCATGACCTTCTGGCGATCAAAGGGCTCCTTGTGGCCGTCACGCTTGATCACGACGATCGGCATTTCCTCGCAGCGCTCGTACGTCGTGAACCTGAAACCACACCCGGTGCACTCCCTGCGTCGACGAATGGCGTCGTTGTTCTCCGAGGGACGAGAGTCAACGACCTTGGACTCCTCGCAACCGCATCTGGGACAGCGCATCAAACCTCCTCTACCGTCAGCAGAGGAAACGGTATCACAAAACGCACAAAAATGCCTCGGGTTGCGACTTAGGAAACCAATTGGAAAGGGCAGCCGCTAGGAGGCCGATGCCGGAACGACGAGCCTCTGACCGGAAACGAGCAAGGCGGTGTCAAGGCCGTTGCGCTCGGTGATCCACGTGACGACATCTGCGGTGGAGACCCCGTCGACGCCGAG
>DXBZ01000117.1 GCA_019116265.1 Candidatus Olsenella stercoravium
CGCCCGCACATGTTTCTCTCCCTCATCTTCGTGGCGTTTCTCTTTGCCGTGATCCAGGGGTTCGTGCGCGTTGTCGTCTACTTCTGGGAGTGGCTCTCGCGCGGGGACCAGCTTGGCGAGAAGCACGTGGAGCGCGCGGAGAGCGCGCTGGAGGAGTCCGAGGACGTCCTTGAGCGCGAGCTGGCGCGGGCGTCGGGCGCGCGCGGCCTGAGCCGGGTGTTCGCCCGCTGGCACGCGACGAACGAGGCGATCGACGAGTACCTCGACCACCTGCACCTGGGCTGGTACCAGGCCGTCATCATCTTCTTCCTCGGCTCGATGGCAGGGCTGCTGATCGAGGAGGTCTGGATGCTCGTGAGCGCCGGCCTCACCGAGAGCCGTGTGGGACTCGTGTGGGGGCCCTTCTCGCCGCTCTATGGTCTGGGCGCCGTGCTGCTCACGTGGCTGAGCTTCTACCTGCGCTCCCGAGGCGCCGCCGGATGGCAGGTGTTTCTCGTCTCTGCCCTCGTGGGGGGCGTGCTCGAGCAGATCGCCGGCTGGTCCATGTCCACGCTCTTCGACGCGGAGTCGTGGACCTATCTCGCGCTTCCCGACCACATCACGCAGTGGGTGGCGTGGCGCTTCCTGGTGGCGTGGGGCGTGCTGGGCCTGGTGTGGTGTCGCGCCGTCATGCCCCGACTGCTCTACCAGATCGGCATGCCCACCACGCGCCGTCAGGCCGTCTTTGTGACGCTCGTGGCCCTCTATCTCGTGGCCGACGTGGCCATGACGCTCGTGTGCTTTGACCGCAAGACGGAGCGCGACGCGGGCGTGCCGCCGGCCAATGCCTTTGAGCAGTGGGTCGACACCAACTACAACGACGACTTCATCTCGAGCCGCTTTGAGAACCTCAAGATCGGCGACCGGCGCGACCTGGTGGACGAGGACGGCAACATCGTCCTGGACGAGGACGGCAACGCGCTGAGCAGAGGCGGCGATCGGCAGTGACGGGGCGCGAGGTCTATCTGGACTATGCGGCGGCCACGCCGGTCGACCCCGAGGTGGCGGCCGCGATGCTGCCGTACCTCACGGAGCGCTTCTGGAACCCCTCGGCGCCCTATGCGCGCGCCCGCGAGGTGCGCGACGACCTCGAGCGAGCCCGCGGCACCGTGGCGCGCCTCATCGGGGCGCGCCCCGACTGCCTCACGTTCACGGCCGGTGCGACAGAGTCCAACAACCTCGCCTTCGCGGCGGTGGAGGGCCACGTGGTCGTGGACGCCATCGAGCACGAGAGCGTGCTTGCCTGCGCCGCCACGCACGCGCGGCGCACCGTGCGCGTGGGGACGGACGGCCTCGTTGACCCGGCGGCGGTGGCGCGCGCGATCCGCCCGGACACGGAGCTCGTGTCGGTCGAGCTGGCCAACGGCGAGATTGGCTGCGTGCAGCCAGTGCGCGAGGTCGCGCGCGTGGTGGCGGCCGAGCGGGCGCGTCGGCTCGAGGCGGGGGAGACGACCCCCATCTACTTGCACTCGGACGCCTCGCAGGCAGCCGGTGTGCTCTCGGTCAACGTGTCCACGCTGGGCGTGGATCTGCTTACGCTCTCTGCGGCCAAGATCTACGGACCCAAGCAGGTGGGTGTGCTCTGGGCGTCCGAGGAGGTGCGGCTGCGTCCGCTCGTCTACGGTGGCGGCCAGGAGGGCGGCGTGCGCTCGGGCACGGAGAACGTGGCGGGCATCGTGGGGTTTGCTCGCGCGCTCGAGCTCGCGAGCGAGCGGCGCGTCGAGGAGAGCCGACGGCTCGCGGGGCTGCGTGAGCGCCTGCGGGAGGGTCTTCTCGCCTGGGTGCCGTCGATGGTGGTCTCGGGGCCCGCGAACCCCAAGCGCCGGCTGCCGGGTCTGCTGCACGTCTCCTTTCCCGGGGTGGAGGCGCGCCGGCTGGTGATCGCGCTCGAGCGCGTGGGCGTGTCGGTGGGTACGGGGTCGGCCTGCGCCGCGAGCCGCATGCGCGTCTCGCACGTGCTCGAGGCCATCGGCATGCCGCGCGGGCTGGCTGAGGGCAGCCTGCGTCTCACGCTGGGTCACGGCACCACCGAGGAGGACGTGGACTACGCCGCGAGCGCGATCGCGGACGCCGTGCGCGCGGAGATGGGGCGCGTGGGACTGGACGATGCGGGCATGGGGGCGCTCGCGGGGGGCTGGCGCTGATGGCGCGCGTCTACTGCGGCCTCTCCGGCGGGGTCGACTCCGCCCTGGCGGCGGCGCTCTTGGTGGAGGCCGGCTACGACGTCACGGCCGTCTACATGCGCAACTGGTCGCGCGACCTGCCGGGATTCAGGTGCCCGTGGGCCCAGGAGCTCGCCGACGCCGAGCGCGTGGCGGTGACGTTGGGGATAGACCTGGAGGTCTGGGACTGCGAGGCCGAGTACAAGGCCACCGTGGTGGACTACCTCGTGGATGCCTACGCGCACGGCTACACGCCCAACCCCGACGTCATGTGCAACCAGACCGTCAAGTTTGGGACGTTCCTCGACCGCGCGTTGGCCGAGGGTGCCGACTACGTGGCCACGGGCCACTACGGCCGCGTGGAGCGTGGCGAGGACGGCCGCACGCGCCTGCTGCGCGCCCTCGACGAGCACAAGGACCAGACGTACTTCCTGTGGCGCGTGGGCGAGGAGGCCCTCGCGCACACGCTCCTGCCGGTGGGCGAGATCCGCGACAAGGCCGAGGTGCGCCGCATGTGCGCCGAGCGCGGTCTCGGCGTGGAGAACAAGCCGGATTCCGATGGCATCTGCTTTGTGGGACCGGTGGGGATACGCACGTTTCTTCTCGACACGCTGGAGCGGCGCGCCGGTGACGTGGTGGAGTGGGAGACCGGACGCGTGCTCGGCCGCCACGACGGGGCGTTTCTCTTCACGGTGGGGCAGCGGCGCGGCCTGGATTTGGGCGGCGGTCCCGCCCGCTACGTCGTGGACACGGACGTCGAGAAGAACGTGGTCTACGTGACGGCCGACCACGACAGCCCGGCGCTCTTCTGCCGCGAGGTGACGCTCGACGACGTGCGCTGGATCTCCGGAGAGGCGCCGGAGCCGGGCCGCTATCTCGTGCGCACGCGCCACACGGGCGAGCTGCGCGAGGCGGAGCTCGACGGACACATGTTGCGCTTCGGAGAACCCGTGCGCCGCGTGGCCCCCGGCCAGTCGGCCGTGGTCTACGATGGAGTTCGCTGCCTCGGCGGCGGCATTGTCTGTAAATTGGGGACAGTCCCCAATTTACAGAAAGCCTTTATATAAAACATATGTGTTAATTGGGGACTGTCCCCAATTTACAGGGAGAGGGTTATGTCGATAGAGCGGGTTCGCGCGCACCTGGCGCAGTTCGGCGCCGAGGGGCGCATTCGGGAGTTCGAGGAGTCGAGCGCCACGGTAGAGCTCGCGGCAGCCGCCGTGGGCACGGAGCCCGCGCGCATCGCCAAGACGCTGAGCTTCATGGTCGGCGACACCCCCACGCTGATCCTCTTCGCCGGCGACGCGCGCGTCAACAACCAGGCGTTCAAGGCGACGTTCCACACCAAGCCCAAGATGCTCTCCGCCGACCAGGCCGAGCAGCTGATCGGCCACGCCGTCGGCGGCGTCTGCCCGTTTGGCGTCGAGCCGGGGGTCGACGTGTTTCTCGACAAGTCCCTGCGCCGTTTCGAGACGGTCTGGCCCGCCGCCGGCAGCTCCAACTCCGCTATCGAGCTTACCCTGGACGAGCTGGAGCGCTTCTACGCCGCGCGCGACTGGGTGGACGTCGGCAAGGGCTGGAGAGACGAAGAATTGTCGTAGAGGCTGCCGCTGGCGGGTGTCGAGTAGGCGTTCTCGATGTCTACGCGGTACACTTAGCTAACTGGACCGACGACGCACGCGACGGGAGCGCACGTGGCAGCAGACGAGAAGAGCCCCAAGAAGGCCGCGGCGGCCAAGAAGGTCCCGCTGAAGGTCTCCGCCGTGCGCTCGGTCTCGCCCGAGGACAGCGCCGCCGACAAGAAGTCGCTCGGCCAGGTTCGCAAGACGGTTGTCTTCCTTGGCTTCGTTGCCATTGCCTATGCCGCCTACCTGGTCTTCTCCGGCCAGGTCGACGAGTTTGTGACGTCACTTGCGGGCGTCGACCTCGCCTGGATCGTGGCGGGCGTCATCTGCTTCCTGTTCTACTACGTCTTTGGCGTGCTCGCCTATGCGCTCTCGATCATCGCCGACCCGGACAACCCCGTGGGCATCCGCGACCTCATGAGCGTGGAGGCGTCCGGCGTCTTCTTCATGCGCCTGACGCCCAACAGCGCCGGCGCGCCGCCCGCGCAGATCTACCGCCTCACGCGCGCCGGTCTCTCGGTGGGCGAGGCGAGCGCCCTCAACTTCACGCGCACGGTGCTCTATGAGGCCGGCGAGGGCGTCTTTGCGGCGATCATGCTCGTCTTCTGCGGCGGCTACTTCTACGAGACCTTCGGCGACGTCACGCTGATCGGCCTCTTCCTCTTTGGCTTCAAGGTGGTGCAGGTGGGCGCGATGCTCTTCCTGTGCCTGTTTCCCAAGCCGGTCGTGGCGATCGGCAACTGGGCGCTGCGCTTTGCCAACCGACGCGGCTGGCTCAAGGACGACAAGTTCAAGACCGCCTACGAGATGGTCAACACGCAGGTGGTCAAGTTCTCGGCCGCCTTCAAGCGCTCCGCCAAGAACGTCCGCGAGATGCTGCTGACGATGGCGGTGACGCTGCTGCAGCTGGGCTGCATGTACGCGCTGCCGTGGTTTGTCCTGCGCTCCTTTGGCGAACCGGCCGACTTCCTGATCTGCCTGGCCTCGGGCTCCATGCTGGAGCTGCTGATCAACGCGGTCCCGCTGCCGGGCGGCGCGGGCGGCGCCGAGGTGGGCTTTGCGATCCTGTTCCAGGGCATGTACGGCGTGCACACCACGGCCGGCTTCGTGATCTGGCGTGCGGTCGAGTACCTGCTGCCGGTTCTTATCGCCGCGCCGTGCATGGGCATGCGCTCCAAGAGCGGCGAGAGCCTGAACCGTCGCTGGAACCGCTTCCGCAAGCGCGTGGTCGGCTTTGTGACCGGGCGTGGGCGCGGCAAGCGTGCGGCCGCGCGTGGCGGCGTCACCGTGAAGCCCAAGGCCAAGAAGGTCGTCGTGTCCG
>DXBZ01000118.1 GCA_019116265.1 Candidatus Olsenella stercoravium
GCGCGATTCTGTGCGAATCCTCCGCCTCGGTGATTTCAGGCGCGCAGGCGGGCGAGAAGAGCGTCGCGCGCCCGTGGTCTTCTCGTCTGGTTGCATGTCGGGCGTACCAGCACTGGTACAATCGTGGCGCAGCTCAAACGCAAACCAGGGAGGCGCCATGTGCGGAATCGTCGGCTACACCGGTAGGGACCAGGCAGTGGGCTATCTGCTCGAGGGTCTGCGGACGCTCGAGTACCGCGGTTACGACTCCGCCGGCGTCGAGGTCATCGGTGCCGACGGCGAACTGCACGGCGTCAAGTGCGCCGGCCGCGTGGCCACCCTCGCGGACCGCTGCGAGACGGCCAACCTCGTGGGTACGACCGGCATCGCGCACACGCGCTGGGCCACCCACGGCGCTCCGACCGACCGCAACTCGCACCCGCACCGCGACTGCACGGGCCGCATCGCGATCGTCCACAACGGCATCATCGAGAACTTCCGTGAGCTGCGCGGCTACCTCAAGCGTGCCGGCCACGAGCTGGTGAGCGAGACCGACTCCGAGGTCATCGCCCACCTGATCGAGGAGGCGTGGGCCGGACCGGCCAAGGGCGACCTCGTCGCCGCCGTGCGAAACGCCTGTCGCCGCCTCGAGGGGTCGTGGGCGCTCGCGGCGGTCTGCGCCGACGCGCCCGATCAGATCGTCTGCGCGCGCAACGGCTCCCCGCTCGTCGTGGCGGCGACCGACGACGGCGCCTACGCCGCCTCCGACGTGACGCCGCTCGCGAGCGTGACCTCCCACGTGATCCAGCTCGAGAACGGCCAGATCGCCCGCCTCGAGGCGTCGGGGCGCGTGAGCGTCTTCGACGGGGACGGCGCGCCCGTGGAGCACCCCGCGACGCTCGACATCGACTGGGACGCCTCCGCCGCCACGCTCGGCGGCTACTCCGACTTCATGGCCAAGGAGATTGCCGAGCAGCCAGAGGCCATCGAGCGCCTGCTTGCGGGGCGTCTGGGCGAGAAGGGCGTCCATCTCGACGAGCTCTCCATGACGTCTGCGGACCTCGCGTCGATCGACCTCGTCTATCTCATCGCCTGCGGCACGTCCTATCACGTGAGCCTCATCGCGCGCACGTTGATCCAGACGTGGGCCAAGGTGCCCGTGATCTGCGACTACGCCTCGGAGTTCAACTACGAGCAGGACGTCATCGTGACACCCAACACGCTCTGCGTGATTATCACCCAGTCTGGCGAGACGGCCGACACGCTCACCGCAGCGCGCCGCATGAAGGGGATGGGCTGCAAGGTCTTTGCGATCACCAACGTGCTCGGCTCCACCGCTGCGCGCGAGTCCGACGGAGCGCTCTACGTGCAGGCGGGCCCCGAGGTGTGCGTGGCGTCCACCAAGGCGTACACGGCGCAGATGGTGGCGAGCGCACTTCTCGCCCTGCGTCTCGCCGAGGCGCGCGGCGAGATGGACCGCGCGGAGGTGGAGCGCCACTATCGCGACCTCTGCGCGATCCCCGACCTCATCCGCGAGGTCATCTCGCGCTCGTGGCAGGACAAGCGTGCCGCCTCGATCTTCCGGCGTGCCCACTCCGCGCTCTTCCTCGGTCGCGGCGTCAACTCCACGACGGCCTACGAGGGTGCGCTCAAGCTCAAGGAGATCAGCTATCTGCACGCCGAGGCGTACCCGGCGGGCGAGATGAAGCACGGGCCGATCGCGCTTCTCGAGCCGGGCTTCCCGGTGGTGGCGATCGTGCCCGAGGACCGGGTGCACGACAAGACCGTCTCCAACATCCAGGAGGTCATCGCACGCGGTGCCGTCTGCGTGGCCGTGGCCACCGACGGCGACGAGGCCGTGGCCTCGCTCGTGGAGCACGTCCTGTGGATCCCGCCCGTGGTCGACGAGCTTCTTGTCCCCATCGTCGCGGTCGTTCACCTGCAGATGCTCGCGCGCTACGTGGCGCGTTCCCGCGGCTGTGACGTGGACATGCCGCGGAACCTGGCCAAGTCCGTCACGGTGGAGTAGGAGCGGGGATGGCGACGGCTGGGATCGGCGTGGACATGCTCGAGATTGCGCGCATGGAGCGCGTGCTCGCGCGGACGCCCAACTTCGCGCGGCGCGTCTTCACCGAGGAGGAGCGCGCGTACTGCGAGAAGACCGCGCGGCCCGCGGAGCACTACGCCGCGCGCTTTGCGGCGCGTGAGGCGGTGGTCAAGGCGCTCGGCACGGGATTTGCCGACGGCGTGAGCTTCCGCGACGTCTCGGTGGGTCGGGATGACTCGGGCCGCCCCCGGGCGCTGCTGAGCGGTCGCGCGGCGGAGCTCGCGCGCGAGCGGGGGATACGCGAGATCGCACTCTCGATCTCCCACACGCACGACGTGGCCGTAGCCAACGCGATCGCGGTGACCGATGACGTTCGCCCCGCCCCGGATGCCCGCCGCGAGGCGGAGCGCGCCCTGGCGAGCTCGTTCAAGGAGGCGCGCGCCGTGCTCGATGAGCTCGAGCGGGTGCAGGAGGCCGAGCTGGACGAGCTGGAAGGCTCACAGGAGGAGTAGACATGCAGCCAGTGCTGAACATCGACGACGTCAAGCGCGTGGAGGTCGCGCTCACTCGCGAGGGGGTGAGCGTGGCCGAGCTCATGCGCCGCGCGGGGTTCGCGGCGGCTCGTGAGTCCCTCGAGCTTGGCGTGGCGGACAACATCGTCGTGCTCGTCGGGCTGGGCAACAACGGCGGGGACGGCTGGGTCGCCGCCGAGGCGCTCCATGGGCGCGGCATCAACGTGACGGTCGTGAGCCCGATCGAGCCAGACGCGCTCTCGGGAGACCTCGCCCGTCAGGTCGCGCAGAGCGCGGAGCGCGCGGGGGTGTCCGTTGTGGTGGGCCCGTCTCGCGACGAGCTGGAGGCTCTTCTCGCCACCGCAGACGTGGTCCTGGACTGCATGTTGGGCACCGGCTTCCACGGCGGGGTGCGGCCGCCCTTTGACATCTGGATCGAGTGCGTGAACGCGTGCCCCGCCCGCGTGGTGTCCGTTGACGTTCCGAGCGGCCTCTCCGCCGAGACCGGCCGCGCCGAGGGTGCCTGCGTGGTGGCCGACATGACCGTCACGATGCTCTCGCTCAAGCCGGGGCTGCTCGCCGACGACGGGCGCGACGTGACCGGGGCGATTGTGGTGGCGCCGCTCGCCGAGCAGACCGAGCGGCTCGTCATCGACGAGGACCCGGTTGCGTGGCGCACGGACCTCACCGACTACCTTGACGTCCTTGCCCCGCGGACGGTGGCGGTGGACAAGTTCGGCCGCGGGTCGGTGCTCGTGGTCGGCGGGTCGCGCCGCTATCCCGGCGCGGCGATCATGGCCGCCCGTGCGGCCGCCCGGATGGGTGCCGGCTACGTGACGCTGGCGATGCCCGCCTCGGCTGCCCTGGCTGCCCAGATGCAGCTGCAGGAGATCCCGGTCGTCGCGCTTCCCGAGGACGCGGACGGCACCCTCACGGCGGACGCCTGCGACGTGGTCCGCAAGCTCGCGGAGCGCTCGGCCGCCGTGCTCGTTGGCCCGGGGATGCGCGTGAGCGGCGGCTCGTCTGCGGTCGTCTCGACCCTGCTCGAGTGCGACGTGCCCCTGGTCGTCGACGCCGATGGCCTCAACTGCCTGGCTCGCCTCACCAACGGTGGCCTGCCCGATCTGCCCGAGTTCATCCGTCGGAGCGCGCCGCTCGTGCTCACCCCGCACCGCGGCGAGCTCGGTAGGCTCGTGGGGCGCCTCGGCGGTGCCGCGCCGTCCTCGCTCGTGGAGCAGCTCGCCGTCGCGCGCGAGATCGTGTGGTCGGACGGGGGATCCGAGCTCGTGGTCGTGAGCAAGGGCACGGCGACGGCCTGCGTGAGCGTCGAGAAGGCCGTGCTGCCCAAGCCCGGTCCGGCCGCGCTCGCCACTGCGGGCTCCGGCGACGTGCTTGCTGGTATGATGGCGTCGGCCCTTGCGCAGCGTCGCGGAGAGGACGTGGACCTTGCCCTTCTCGCCGCCTACGTCTGCGAGGTGCACGCCTATGCCGGCTCGCTTGCCGCAGAGCGCATGGGCACGCGCGCCGTCATGGCGGGCGACGTCATAGACGTGATCGGCATCGCCTCCGACGCCGTTGACGAGCACGTTGCCTACCCTGAGGGCCCGTCCGAGGAGTAGCGCGGCAGCCGCCGGGAGGGGGATTCAGCGTGGAGAGGTTCCAAGGTCCAGAGAGTCGCTGGTCATGGGTCGAGGTCAACCTTGCGGCGCTGAGGAGAAACACCACCGCCTTCAGGCGGCGGCTCGAGCGCGGCGTCCAGCTCATGTGCGTCGTCAAGGCGGACGCCTACGGGCACGGCGCCGTTCCGTGCATGAAGGTCATGCACGCCGCCGGCGCGAGCCAGTTTGCGGTGGCCACGGTCTCCGAGGGCGTGGCGCTGCGCGAGGCGGGCATCGAGTGGCCGATCCTCGTGCTCTCCGAGCCGCCCGTCGACTGCGTGCGCACGCTCGTGGAGTACGACCTGATGCCGTCGGTCTACACGGCCGACTTTGCCCTGGCGCTTGGCGAGGCCGCCGCCGCTGCGGACCGCGTCGCCCGCTATCACCTGGCGATCGACACCGGCATGACGCGCATCGGCGTGCGTCGCGCCGACGCCGTGGAGCTGCGTCGCACCATCGACTTCCATCGCGGGCTGGAATGCGCCGGCACCTTCACGCACTTTGCCACCGCCGACGTCCCGGACGACTGGGACTTTGCGCTGCAGCTCAACCGCTTCTGCGAGACCGTCGAGGCCCTGCGGGGCGCCGGCCTGGAGACGGGCCTCGTCCACTGCGACAACACGCCGGGCACGATCATGCACCCGGAGTGCCACTTCGACATGTGCCGCGTGGGCATTGGCCTCTACGGCCTGCACCCGGCGGAGATCACCCGCTCCTATCTGGACCTGGAGCCGGTCATGAGCGTGCGCGGCCGCGTCACGCGCGTCATCTACCCCAACGTGGGCGACGGCGTGGGCTACGGGCTCACCTGGCGCGTCCCCAAGCAGAACATCCAGGTCGCCACCGTGCCGATTGGCTACGCCGACGGCCTCGCGCGCGAGCTCTCCAACCAGATGGACGTCGTCGTCAACGGCACGCGCTGCCGCCAGGTGGGCAACATCTGCATGGACCAGTTCATGTTTGCCGTGGACGTGAACGGCGCCCGTTCTTATCGCCCCACGAGGCCCGTGGAGTACGGTGACGTGGTCACCATCCTGGGCGCCGACGACGATGAGCGCATCACGGCCGAGGAGATGGCCGGCCTGCGCAACACCATCAACTACGAGGTTGTCTGCGACTTTGGGATGAGACTTGAGAAGATCTACACGTAAGGGGACGGCCGCAGGTGGCACCGCCGCCGAGAGAAGGGGGCTCGACCTCATGTCCGTCATGCACATACCCGGCCACGAGCACCAGGGTCCACGCGAGGTCTCGCTGCAGGAGATTCGCGACCTCATGGGCAACTGCCAGCTCTGCCCGCTGGGCGCCACGCGCACCAACCTCGTCTTTGGCGTGGGCAACCCCCACGCGCGCGTGATGTTCATCGGCGAGGGCCCCGGCCGCAACGAGGATCTGCAGGGCGAGCCGTTCGTGGGTGCCGCCGGTCACAAGCTGGACGCGCTCCTGAGCTGCGCCGGCCTCACGCGCGACGAGATCTACATCGCCAACGTGGTCAAGTGCCGCCCGCCCGGAAACCGCAACCCCAAGCCGGAGGAGATCGAGGCCTGCGCGCCGTTTCTGCGCGAGCAGATCCGCTCCATCTGGCCCGACGTGATCGTGTGCCTGGGCAACTTTGCGTCGCAGTTCGTGCTGCGCACGAGCGCGGGCGTGACGTCGCTGCGCGGCAAGCTGTACCAGACGGGGCACTTCACCGTGTGCCCGACCTTCCACCCGGCGGCGTGCATCTATCACTCCGACTGGCAGCCGCTGCTCGAGGCGGACCTGCGCATGGTGGGGGAGTGGCTCGCGGGGCATCCGGCCGGGACGGAGGCGTAGATGGGCGAGAAGAGCTTTCGCACGGACTCGCGCGAGGAGACGATCGCGCTGGGCGAGCGGCTGGGGCGTGCGCTTGCCGCCGGGGACGTGCTCGTGCTGACGGGCGACCTCGGGGCGGGCAAGACCCAGCTCACCAAGGGCATCGCCGCCGGCATGGGCGTGACGGACGACGTCACGAGCCCCACGTTCACGATCGAGATGGTCTACGAGGGCGCCGAGATGCCGCTCTGCCACTTTGACCTCTACCGCCTGGACGACCCCGACCAGCTTGAGGACACGGGCATCTTTGACGTGCTCGGCGCCGATGGCGTGTGCGTGATCGAGTGGGGCGAGCAGTTTGCCGACCAGATCGGAGACGCGCGCCTGGACGTCTTCGTGACGCGGCTGGACTCCGAGGCCGCGCCCGGTGAGGAGCCTCCGCGCGAGGTCCGCCTGGTCGCGCACGACGCCCGCGGCGAGGCCCTTCTCGCCAGTCTCTAAATTGAGAATAAATCTCAGTTGATACTTAGTCTCAATATGCTATGATGTCCCCAGACCAACGGGAGGTGGGACATGCCAGCGAGAAACACCGTGCAGCGCCAGATCATCGCCGACGCGCTGTGCCAGCTTGCCAATCACCCCACCGCCGACGAGGTCTACGAGGCCGTTCACGCGGAGCACCCCAGCGTGGGGCGGGCGACCGTCTACCGTACGTTGGGGAGGCTCGCCGACGAGGGCGCAATCGGCCGCGTGCGCATCAACAACGGGGCCGATCGCTTTGACCACCAGACGTTCGCGCACTACCACGTGCGCTGCGTGCGGTGCGGTCGGGTGGACGACGTCATGGTTGCCGAGCTGAGAGGCATCGACGACGCTGCCGCAGCGGCGTCGGGCTACCGGATCAGCGGGCACTCGCTGCAGTTTGACGGCATCTGCCCCGCGTGCCAGGCGGCCGAGAAGAACGACGAGGCATCAACGGCATAGGCCGTGTGCATAGGAGAGGGACGGGGCCGACGCCCCGCCACCAACAACCAAGGAGGTTTCACGATGGACAAGTGGGTCTGCAAGGTCTGCGGTTACATCTACGAGGGCGCCGAGCCGCCGGCGGAGTGCCCGGTCTGCAAGGCTCCGGCCAGCCAGTTCGAGAAGGTCGAGGGTGAGCTCAAGCTCGCCGCCGAGCACGAGTACGGCATCTACGCCAAGACCGTCAAGGACAACCCCGACATCTCCGACGAGGACAAGGCCTACATCCTCGAGCAGCTCAAGGCCAACTTCAACGGCGAGTGCTCCGAGGTCGGCATGTACCTCTGCATGGCGCGCATCGCCCACCGCGAGGGCTACCCCGAGATCGGCCTCTACTGGGAGAAGGCCGCCTACGAGGAGGCCGAGCACGCCTCCAAGTTCGCCGAGCTGCTCGGCGAGGAGCTCGAGCCCAACATGAAGGCCAGCACCAAGGCCAACCTCGCCTGGCGCGTCGACTGCGAGTTCGGTGCCACGCAGGGCAAGACGGAGCTCGCCACCTGCGCCAAGAAGAACAACCTCGACGCCATCCACGACACCGTCCACGAGATGGCGCGCGACGAGGCCCGTCACGGCAAGGCTCTCAAGGGCCTGCTCGAGCGCTACTTCGGCTAATGGCTGGCCGGCCTAGGAAGAAGGCCGCCGGATCGAAGAAGGTCAAGCCCTCGGGGCCCGTGCCGTGCGCGGTGCTCTGGGGGCTTGACCCGTCTGGCGAGAAGGGCGCGGCGGTGCGCGGGGTGCTGCGCGAGATGGGCGTGGTGGCGCGTACGGCGGGACACGAGCGACTGGGCGACCCGGCTGGTGCGTTCGCGCGGCTGCCGGGAATGCGGCCGGCGCCCGTCTCCTACGACGGGCCGGACCCGGCGTGCGACGAGTTCATTCTGCTGTGCGGTCTCACGAACAAGCAGGTGGACGAGTTTCTTGCCCGCTCGCGCGAGGCGGGGTGCGTCGTGGGCGCAAAGGCGCTGCTCACCAAGGTCAACCGCACCTGGCCGCTCGTGCGCCTCATGCAGGCCGTCGCCGTGGAGCATGCCGCCAACGCGTGACGGAGGGGAGGAGCCCTCCCCATCGGCTAAACTGAGACAGTTAAGCCTGCGACAGAAGAGGGCCGTGCATGAGCGAGAAGAACCACGCCAACAACGCCGAGAAGATCGTACTCGCGCTGGACACGTCCACGGACATGCTGGCCTGCGCCGTCGGGTGCGTGGGCGCGGACGGCACCGTCACGGTGCTCGCCGCGCGCGACCATATGTGCCGCCGCCAGGCAAACGTGGAGCTCGTGACCACGGCGCAGGCGGCGCTCTCCGACGCCGGCCTCGCGACGGGCGACCTCGACGCCGTGCTCGTGGGGCGCGGACCCGGCTCGTTCACGGGCGTGCGCATCGGCATCGCCACGGCCAAGGGCCTCGCGTGCGGAGCGGGGCTGCCGCTCTACGGGACCTCCGCGCTCGACGCCATGGCGTGGTCGGCGTGGGATGCTGGCGTGCGTGGCACGCTTGCGGTGGCGGGCGACGCAATGCGCGGCGAGGTCTACCCCGGCATCTACGAGCTCGACGAGGCGGGCGCGCACCGCACCTTCCCGGCCGAGACCGTCCTCAGGGCCGACGCCTGCGTGACCGAATGGGCGGGACGCGCCGACGCGGCCGGGCTCACGCTCACCGGCAACGGCCTGGCCAAGTACCGCGCGCGCTTTGAGGCCGCGGGCCTCGCGTCCTTCTCGCCCGAGGAGGCGTGGTATCCCACGGGAGAGGGGCTGCTCCGCGCGGCGGTGGAAGCCGGCGTCTTTGACGAGCAGCCTGGTGACCCGGCACTGGTCCTGCCCATCTACACGCGCCTCTCGGACGCCGAGGAGGCCGAGCGCACGCGCCTCGGCCTCAAGAAGCCGGCGTCCGTGGAGCTCACTGGCGTCGATGACGCGCTCGCGGGCATCCACCTGCAGCTGCGTCCCATGACGGTGAACGACACCGCTGCCGTGGCCGCGCTCGAGGCGGCGGCCTATGCGGACGCGGCACACACGCCGTGGACCGAGAAGATGTTCTACGAGGAGCTCTCCCAGCCGGGTCGCAGCTGGTGGGTCGCACACGACCAGGGGACCGTCATCGGCTTTGCGGGCGGCGTGCTTGCGGGGGCCGACTTCGAGGTCGAGGAGGTCGTCGTGGACGCGGCGCGCCGCCGCGAGGGCATTGCCACGCGACTCGTTGCCCGCGTTGCCTACGATGCGCAGATGCTTGGCGCGCAGACGATTTCGCTTGAGGTAGACATCCAGAACGACCCCGCCCGCGCCCTCTATGGCGCGCTCGGCCTCATGGAGGAGGGGCGTCGCCCCGGCTATTACGGCGCCGGCCACGACGCGCTCATCCTGCGCGCGTCGCTGCCGCTCGCGGCGGATGCCGTGATCGCGACCGGTCGCCCCGAGCCGGCGCCCTCGATTCGCCCGTGGCCCATCGTGCCCGGCGAGCGCGCGGACGAGCCCGCCGCTGCGCTGGCGGCTGCCGGCCCGCTCATCCTCACGATCGAGTCTTCCTGCGACGAGACCGCCATGGCCGTGACCGACTCCCACGGCGTCGTGTGCGCGAGCGTCGTGGCCACGCAGATCGACTTCCACGCGCGCTTTGGCGGCGTGGTACCCGAGATCGCCTCCCGCAAGCACACCGAGGCCATCGTTGGCGTCTTCGAGGAGACGCTCGCGCGTGCCGGCGAGCACTTCGGCGTGGACACGCTCGTGCCGAGCGACCTCGCGGCCGTCGGCGTCACGGCGGGGCCGGGTCTGGTGGGCGCGCTCGTGGTGGGCGTTGCCTTTGCCAAGGGCCTCTGTGCTGCTGCCGACCTGCCGCTCATCGCCGTGCACCACCTCGAGGGCCACCTCATGGCCAACCTCTTCGAGACCCCGGACCTCGAGCCCCCCTTCGTGGCGAGCATCGTCTCCGGCGGCAACACCATGCTCGTCCACGTGCGTGCCTGGGGCGACTACGTCCTTCTCGGCGCCACGATCGACGACGCGGTGGGCGAGGCCTTCGACAAGGTGGCCAAGGCGCTCGGCCTGGGCTATCCCGGCGGTCCGGTGATCTCCAAGCTCTCGGCCCGGGGCAACCCCAAGGCCATCCACTTCCCGCGCGCGATGATGCACAGCGGCGACTACAGCTTCAGCCTCTCCGGCCTCAAGACCGCCGTCATCACCTACATCGAGGGCGAGAACCGCGCCGGCCGCGCGATCAACCTGCCCGACCTGGCTGCGAGCTTCGAGGCTGCGGTCATCGACGTGCAGGTGGCCAAGGCCGTGACGGCGGTGGAGGAGACCGGTGTGACGGACTTCTGCGTCGGCGGCGGCGTGGCGGCCAACCCGGGCCTGCGCGCGGCGTACAAGAAGGCGCTCGAGAGGCGTGGCGTGCGCGTGACCGTGCCGCCCATGCGCGCGTGCGGCGACAACGCCGCCATGATTGGCATCGCGGCGCTGCGGAGTTACAACGCGGGGTCCTTCTCGCCCCTCACGCTGGATGCGGACCCCAACGCGTCGCTCGGTTCCTGGTCGACTCCCGACGCCCCGGTGCCGCCCGTCTGGGAGTAGGGCCTTGGGCGGGGTGCACCACGCGTGACCGCGCGTTTCCGGTAAAGCGCGTTGCCGCATTCTTGCGACGCGCTCCCGGGATGCGCAATCGCCGCTTCCGCGTCCTCAATCCGCCGGGGCTTATCGCCTCACCGGCACCCATCGCACGTTAGCAGGCGCCGGACCCGCACATGAGCTCGATGATCGTCCGGTCCGTCTCGCGCATGCCCTGCGCCGCGAGCACGCCCACGTTGCGGATCGTGTTCTCCACGCCCTTGACCACGATGCCGTCGCCCCCGTAGAACTGCTTTCCCTGGCTCTGCATCTGCATGCCCAGAAGGCCCGCCTCGACCGCGCTGGCGATCTTGGCCGCGCAGCTCGCCTTTGCGCCGTCGCAGACCATGCCGGAGTCGATGGCGATCGCGTTGACCACGGTGTGCGAGATCTCGTCCGCGCGCCCGCCGTAGAGGTAGGTGATGCCGGCCGCCGCGCCCGCGCCGGCGCTCGTGGCGCCGCAGTAGGCGGAGAGGCGCCCGATCCCGGTCTTGAGGTGAATGGTCACGAGGTTGGACACCACGAGCGCGCGCAGCAGCTCCTCGTGGGAGACGCCCAGCTCCTGGGCGTAGACGATTACGGGGACACTTGCCGTGAGGCCCTGGTTGCCGCTGCCGGAGTTGATGACCACGGGCAGCTCGCAGCCGCCCATACGCGCGTCGGAGCCGGCGGCCGCCCAGGCCTTGGCGCGGTTGGCCACGCCGTCGCCGTACGCAGAGAGCAGCACGCTGCCGATGTTGGCGCCCCAGCTTCCGTCCAACCCCTCGCGCGCGATCGCCATGTTGCAGGCGATCTGCCGGCCAAGCACCTGTTTGACGTCATCCAGCTCCACAGAGCCGGCAAACTCGACGATCTTCTCGATGGAGAGGCAGCCGCGGTCCGTTCCGAGGTCCTTCTCGCCCGCAGCCTCCTCAAAGGGCTCGCTGAGAAGGACCTCGCCGTCACGCTCCACGCGGATGACGTTGGTGTGCGATCCGGCGATCTCGCAGAGCGCCTCGTGGCCGTTGCCCGAGGCGCGCACCTGGATGTCGAAGATCCACGGTTGCTCGCTTGGCGAAACGCTGACCTCGTGGGATGCGAGGTAGTCGCGCATCTGGGTGATCTCTTCGCCGGTCACGCCCGCCAGGACCTCGAGCTTGGCGTCTGCATCGCCGGCGATCACGCCGGCAGCGGCAGCGGCCTCGATGCCGCGCGCGCCACCCGTGTTGGGCACGACGACGCTCTTCACGTTTTTGATGATGTTGGCCGACGCGGCCACCTCCACGCGCTCAGGCAGCGCGCCGAGCGTCTGGCGCGCGAGCGCGGCGCAGTATGCCACGGCTATGGGCTCGGTGCAGCCCATGGCGCAGACGAGCTCTTCCTCGAGGATGGCGATGTAGGCGTCGTAGGTTTCCTGGTCCATGCGACCTCCAGATGATACGAAGGGACAGTCCCTTTGTCTCATTTTCGTTTTGGTAATACGAAGGGACTGTCCCTTTGTATCACCCGTTACGGCGATGTTTCCCAGCAGTCTATCAGCTCGCAGTTCTTCTCGCCCCGTTGTATCCTGCCGACGTGCGCGTAACTTTCTCGCATCGGGTGCGCCCGCTTGCAAGGGGGAGGGGAATGGGTCCCCTCCGGTTGCGTCGCGCGGAAGGGGATTACTCAAAAAGGGAAAGGAACCACCATGAAGGCCACCCCGCACGTGTACGTATCTGACAGAGTCTCTCGCCGCGACTTCCTCAAGCTGTCGAGCCTCGTGGCGGGCATGGGAGGCGTGATGGTCCTTTCCGGCTGCGGCCCCGCCGCGCAGGACGCCACCACCGATGACGCCGCCGACGCAGACGCCGCGGCCGCCGACGGCGAGGTCACCCTCGGCGACGGCGCGACCCTCCGCGTTGGCATGGAGGCGGCCTACCCTCCGTACAACTGGCAGGTCCAGGAGGAGTCCGAGTACACCATCCCCATCGACAACGTCGACGGCGCCTTCGCGGACGGCTATGACGTCCAGGCCGCCAAGATCATCGCCGAGGGCCTGGGCATGGACGCCGTCGCGGTGAAGCTCTCCTTTGACGGCCTGATCGACGCCCTCAACAACGGCCAGATCGACATCGTCTGCGCCGGCATGTCCGTCACGCCCGACCGCGAGGCCTCCGCGGACTTCTCCGACTCCTACATCGACGACGACATCGTCATGATCACCAAGTCCGACTCCCCGTGGGCCGGCGCCAAGACCTTCGCCGACCTCGCGGACGCCGCGATCATGGGCCAGGCCGCCACGATGTACGACGACGTCATCGAGCAGATCGTCGAGGCCGAGCCCAGCGTCACGCACCTCACGCCCGCCGAGACGGTCCCCATGGTCGTCGAGAACCTGAGCAGCGGCGCGGCCGACATCATCACCTACTCGATGCTCTCCGTGCCCAAGCTGCTGGAGACCCACCCCGAGTTCGTGGAGCTCGAGATGGACGAGAAGTTCGAGGGCTCCCTCATGCCCGACAACGCCGCCATCGCCAAGGGCCAGGACGCCGCGCTCGAGAAGATCAACGAGATCATCACCGGCATCCCCGAGGACGAGCGCCAGGAGATGTGGAACGCCTGCATGGATCGCCAGCCGGCGTAGGAAGAGGCCCCAGACAATGAGCGACCGCCGAGCGGGGCGGGGGCGGCTTGGCCCTCGTCCCGCTTCGGGGCGAGAAACACGAGGTGTCTGAATGTCAAAACTGCGTGACTTCGTAACGCGCGACCACCGCTACGTCCTGCTCGGCACGAGCGCCGTGGCGCTTGTCGGCATGCTGCTGTCGAGCTCGCCGCGGCCGGCGATGAGCTTTCTCGCGCAGGCGTTCACGGTCGAGCTGGTCATGTACTACGTGCTGGCGGCGTGGCTGGTCGTGAGCGCCCTTGCGCTCGCGTTCAAGCTCACGCACTGGAAGAACTATGCGGAGACCTCACCCTTCGTGCGCCCGGCCGTGCGCCGCGCGCTGCGTCTTGCGTCGTACGTCATCTGGGCGATCACGCTCGTTCTGGCTGTGGACCGCCTGGTCATGGGGCTTGCCTCCGCGTGGACGGCCGCCGTCTCCGCCACCGATCGTCCGGCGGACGACTTCCTCCAGAACATCCTCTGGATGTTCTGGGTGAGCCGCAGCACCTACGTCACCGGCATCGGCACCACGATCGCGCTTGCCGTTTTTGGCACCGTGATCGCGTTCTTCCTGGCGCTGCTGCTCGTCTTCTGCCGCATCCAGGCCGTCGACCGCCCTGACAACGACTTCGTCCGCTTCTGGAAGGTCGTGGGCACCGGCTTTGCCAAGGTCTACAGCACCGTGGTGCGCGGCACGCCGATGATGGTCCAGGCGATGATTGTCTACTACGGCATCCTGGGAATCATCCGTGCGACGGGCGACTTCAGCGGCGCGGAGCTCAACCAGATCTGGTCGGCGTTCAACGCGGGCCTGGTGACGGTCTCGCTCAACTCCACCGCCTACATGATGGAGGTGCTGCGCGGCGGCATCGCGGCCGTTGACAAGGGTCAGATGGAGGCCGCGCGCTCGCTCGGCCTCTCTCAGTGGCAGGCCATGCTCAAGGTGGTCTTCCCCCAGGGCATCAAGAACTCCATCCCCGGCCTCTCCAACGAGCTGGTCATCAACATCAAGGACTCGTCGGTCCTCTCGATCATCAGCGTCTTTGACCTGACCTTCGCGGCGCGCACCATCGGCGGCAACTACTACGACTACTTCCCGGCGTTCCTGATTGCCGCAGCCATCTACCTCGTGCTCACGATGGTGGCAACGTGGCTGCTCGGTCGCTTTGCGCACCGCTTCAACGTCAAGACCGAGGCCGTGGGCAGCACGTCTGACACGCCCGTGAAGGTGGAGGAGTAAGCCATGAGCGAGAAGAACGTGAACGTTGCGACCTCCGCCGGCACCGTCGGCCTCACCGCCGAGCCCATGGTCCGCATCGAGGGCCTGCGCAAGTCCTTTGGCGACCTCGAGGTCCTGCGCGACATCAACCTCGACGTCATGCCCGGCCAGGTGGTCACGATCATCGGCGCCTCCGGATCGGGCAAGTCGACGCTTCTGCGCTGCATCAACCTGCTCGAGACGCCCGACGCCGGCCACGTGTGGTTCCACGGGGCGGACCTCGCCGCCGAGCACGTGGACGTGAACCGCCTGCGCGAGAAGATCGGTATGGTGTTCCAGGGCTTCAACCTGTTCAACAACATGAACGTGCTCGACAACTGCACGCTCGCGCCCGTGACGCTCAAGAAGATGAAGAAGGCCGATGCCGAGGAGGTCGCGATGCGCCACCTCGAGTCGGTGGGCCTCGCGGACTTTGCGCGCGCGGACGTCAACAACCTCTCCGGCGGCCAGAAGCAGCGCGTCGCCATCGCGCGCGCCCTGTGCATGCAGCCCGACCTCATGCTCTTCGACGAGCCCACCTCCGCGCTCGATCCCGAGATCGTGGGCGAGGTCCTCGAGGTCATGCGGCGCCTCGCTGCCGAGGGCATGACGATGGTCGTGGTCACGCACGAGATGGCGTTTGCGAAGAACGTCTCCGACGAGGTCGTCTTCATGGACAAGGGCGTCATCGCCGAGAAGGGCGCGCCCGAGAAGCTCTTCTCGTCCCCCGAGCACCCGCGCACCCGCGAGTTCCTCTCCCGCTACCTCGAGGGGTAGGTCAATGATACAAAGGGACAGTCCCTTTGTATCATTTATTAACGTCATGATTTTGGGTATAAGCCTCCTCACCTACGTCACGGGTGGGGAGGTTGCTTATGCCGAGGCGCGCGCGAGTCAAGTCTGAGTCGGGGTTCTACCATGTGATCGCCAAGGGGAGCGGAGGGCAAAACCTGTTCGAGGGCGCATGCGACTATCGCGCGTTCCTCGAGCTTCTCGTCAGGGCATGCGAGAGGGGCGGCGCGCGCGTCATCGCGTACTGCCTCATGTCCAACCACGTCCACCTGCTGCTCGAGGACCCCGAGGACTGCCTTGGCGAGGTGATGAGGTCCGTGCTCACCGGCTACGCGCAGCGCTTCAACAGGTGTGGGGACCATATCGGACACGTCTTTCAGCAGCGCTTCAAGAGTCAGCCCGTCGAGACCGAGGGCTACCTGCTGCAGGCGACCCGATACATCCACGATAACCCGGCCAAGGCCGGCGTCTGCCCGGCGTGGAGCTACCCCTGGAGCAGCTACCACGAGTATGTTGGCGTGCCAGGCGTGGCCGACACCTCGCTTGTCCTGGGGATGT
>DXBZ01000119.1 GCA_019116265.1 Candidatus Olsenella stercoravium
AACTCGCCGCCGGCCAGCGCGTACAGAAAGTCGATTCCTATGAGCAGGCCGCCCTCGAGCAGACCTCCGGCGTCGAGCACCGCAAACACTATGGTCACACCCTCGCTTCGCGTGAGATGGGCCACGAGCACCGTGAGCACGACGTAGGGCGCCGCGCAGAGCCAGATACAGCCGAGCCAGGCCGCCACCTGCCACGCGGGCTCAGGAGCCCTCACGGACACCCCGGAAACCGGCAGGGCAAGAAGCCCCACCACAAACACGAACAGAATCAAGATGGCGGCGAGCAGCAGCGAGAAGGCGCACTTCTCGGCAAACCACACCGTGCGGGCGCGCCTGCTGAGGGACGAGAGGATCGAGCGGGAAAACCCGATGTCAGTCCGATCGCAGCACACGATACCTGCCATGACCGCGGCGAGCATCTGAATGCCGCCCATGGTAAGCGCCGAGCTGGTGAGGTCGTCGTAGTATATAGGCCCCATGTTGGCCCAGCGCATCATGAGGGCTGGCGCGAACAGGAGAAACGCCACGATGGCAGCAAGGACCCAAATCCAGCGTGAGTGCAGGACGCGGTAGGCGTCCGAGCGAAGCAGGGCGATCATCGGGCGTCACCGTCCCCCTTGCCGTCAGCGCCGCCCATGAGCTCGACGAAGTACTCCTCGATGTCGCGCTCCTGCTGGGCGAGTTCGCGAACCTCGATGCCGGCCGCAAAGCACGCGGCGCTGACCTCGTCGAGCGCGACACCGGTGATCACGAGCGCGCCGTCGGGCACCACGCGGAAGGCCGCCTGTGGGAGCGCCTGCTCGAGCAGGGCCAGGCCGCGCTCCGGTGCCGCCAGGCGCACGCGCACCGAACTGCCGCAACGCGCGTGGAGCTCCTCGTCGGTGAACTCGGCCGTAAGACGGCCGTCCGCGATGACGCCAAAGCGCGTGGCAACGCGGTCGAGCTGATCGAGCACGTGGCTGGAGATCATGATCGTGACGCCGTGTTCGTGGTTGAGGCGAACGAGCGCGAGGCGCATGGCACGAGTGGCCTCGGGGTCGAGGCCGTTGAAGGGCTCGTCGAGAAGCAGCAGGTCGGGGCTGCCCACGAGCGCGAGCGCCAGGCCCAGGCGCTGCTTCATGCCGAGCGAGTAGGCCTTCACGCGGCGGTGGTCGGTCGGGTCAAGTCCCACGAGACCGAGCAGGTCGTCCGCCACCTGGCTCGCGTGCGTCATACCGAGCGCGAGCGCCTTGGCAACGAGGTTGTCGCGGGCGGTCAGGCTGGCGAGCACGCCTGGGTTCTCGATGAGCGCGCCGATGCGGGAGAAGCCCTGCGGGGTCGCGTCACCGTTCTCGGGGTCGCCGAAGAGGACGACCTCACCCGCCGTGGGGCGCGCCAGACCGCAGACCATCTTCATCGTGGTCGACTTACCCGAGCCGTTCTTGCCCACAAAGCCGTAGATGTCGCCGGCGGCAACGGTCATGTTCAGGTTGTCCACGGCCAGCTTGCGGCGGTAGCGCTTGGTGAGGCCATGCGTCTCTATGACGTTCACGCTCGCTCCTTTCTTGAGGCTGGTTCCCAGTCTGACAGGTAGACCTTTAGAAACCGTGAGGCAAATCTAAAGAAAGCTTGAGGAGCCCCGGACAACACGGCTGCGACGAGAGCGGCAGCTTTGTGCAAAATGGTCACTCGTGATGGAAAAGTCGGTTTTGCGATGCAAGAACGCGGCTCGTGATAGTGATTTGTTCCCCTCTGAACGCAACTGATTGATATATAGATATTCTTACCTGGGGTTCTTCCTTCTGGGGGTCAGAGAGACCGCCCACAGTCGCCAAAAACTTCCATCACGAGCGAGGAATCTGCATCGGGAAATCGGTTTTTCCATCACGAACGAAGTTTTTGCCTCATGCCAGCTTGAAACCCATGCCCCAGACGGTCTTGATGTAGTCGTCGGTTCCGGAGGCACGCAGCTTGGCGCGTATGTTGGAGACGTGCACGGCCACCGTGGAGTCGTCCCCCGCAAAGGGCTCGCCCCAAGCGAGCTCAAAGAGCTCGGACTTGGAGAACACCTTGTTGGGCCGCCGCGCGAGCGCCTCGAGGATGTTGAACTCGATCTTGGTGAGCGGGACCTCCGTGTCGGCGTCGATGGTGAGCGTACGGGCCTCGGCATCGAGCGTCCAGAGGCGATAGCGCAGCAATCCCGTCGGCTCAGACGCCACCCCGCGATGGCGCAGCTGCACCTCAACGCGAGCCGCCAGCTCATCAAGGTCAAAGGGCTTGGCCAGGTAGTCATCGGCGCCCAGACCAAGCAGGCCGATCTTATCGGCGGCCGTCGCACGAGCGGAGATCACGATGATCGGGGTTGCGGCGTCGCGCGCGCGAATGAGCCCCACGAGCTCCTCGCCCGTGACGCCGGGCAGCATGAGGTCGCAGACCACCACGTCGAACGCGTCGGCACCACCGCCCAGCAGAAGGCGCGCCTCGGATCCAGAGAAGGCCTGCGTGACCTCGTGACCATCGCGCGACAGGCGCGTGGCCACAACGTCGTTGATCGCCGCGTCATCCTCCACGACCAGCACCCGTGCCATAGGCCCCTCCTTCCAACCAGTCCGATTCATTCTGCCACATCCTCGAGGCGGGGCCCGACGCAGCAAGAGGCCCCGCCGACTTCCTAAGCAGGATCTTCCGCGAAGCGCAGTCCTGCGTGGAAGTCGGCGGGGCCAACATCGCCGTCGAGTCAGTTCACTACGACAGGATCTCCTTGGACGCCGCCTCGAGCTTGGCGCGCACGGCCTCGGACTCCTCGCGCGTGGCACCCTTGGAGAAGAGGTAGGCCTTGACCTTGGGCTCGGTGCCGGACGGGCGGAAGATCACCTTGTTGTCGTCCTCGAGGCGGAACTCGATGACGTTGGCCGGCGGCAGCACCTGCGCCGCCTCCTTCTGCAGGCCGGAGACGCGCGGCATCTCGGGGCCGGTGGCGTAGTCGGTCATGCCGACGACCTCGTAGCCGGCGATCTCGGCAGGCGGGTTCGTGCGCAGACCATCCATGATGGAGGCCATCTTGTCGGCACCCGCGGCACCCGGGAAGGACGCGTTGACGGTGCCGTTGAGGTAGTAGCCGTACTTCTGGTAGAGGGCGTCCATCGCCTCGTAGAGGTCCATGCCGCGCTCGGCGTAGTAGCTGGCCATCTCGACGCAGAGCATCGTGGCGACGATGGCATCCTTGTCGCGGGCGTGCGTGCCCACGAGGTAGCCGTAGGACTCCTCAAAGCCCATGAGGAAGCGGTCCTCCTCGCCCTCATCCTTGAGCTGGTCGATCTGATCGCCGATGTACTTGAAGCCGGTGAGCACGCGCCTCATCTCAAAGCCCCAGTCGCGCGCCAGCGCGTCCGGCATCGAGGACGAGACGATCGTGGACACGGCCACCTTGCGCGCAACGTCCTCGCCGCGGTCGCGCGCCATCGTGGCGAGCCAGTCCATGAGCAGAACGCCCATCTCGTTGCCGGAGAGCAGCACGTAGTCGCCGTCGTGCGGGATCGCGGTGCCCATGCGGTCGGCGTCGGGGTCGGTGGCCACGACGAGGTTGGGCTTAACCTCCTCGGCGAGCTTGAGCGCCAAGTCGAGCGCCTCGCGGAACTCGGGGTTGGGGTAGGTGCACGTGGGGAAGTTGCCGTCCGGCTCGGCCTGCTCGGGCACCACGGAGACCTTCTCGACGCCAATCTCGGCGAGGATGCGCGTCACGAGCTCCATACCCGTGCCGTTGAGCGGCGTGTAGACCACAGAATAGTCGTCGGACGCCTTGAAGCCGGGGACGGAGACCTTCTTAATGTTCTCAATGAAGCTGTCGAGAACCTCCTCGGGCGTCCACTCGATCAGGCCCTTCTCGATTCCCTCCTCGAAGTCCATGACGTCGACGGCAAACGGGTCGACCTTGGCGATGTTCGCGGAAATCTCCGCCGCGGCCTCGTCGGTGATCTGACCGCCGTTGTCGTTGTAGACCTTGTAGCCGTTGTACGGCGCCGGGTTGTGCGAGGCCGTGAGCACGATGCCCGCAGAGGTACCGAGGTGGCGCACCGCAAAGGAGAGCGTGGGGACCGGCTCGATGCGCGGGTAGACGTAGACGTGGATGCCGTTGGCGGCAAGGACGCCCGCCGCCACGCGCTGGAAGTCCTCGCCCTTGTTGCGCGAGTCGCGCGCGAGCGCGAGCGTGGGGTTGTCGTAGTGCGCGTTCAGATAGTCGGCCACACCCTGCGTGGCCTGAGCGACCACGTAGACGTTCATGCGGTTGGTACCCACGCCGAGCGTGCCGCGAAGGCCAGCCGTACCAAAGGCGAGGTCGCGGTAGAAGGCGTCAAAGAGCTTGTCCTCGCTGCCCTCGCGGCAGAGGTCGTCGAGCTCGACCACGAGATCGGACTCCGTGACGTTGTCCTGCCAGGCGCGGACCTTGGCCTCGATGCTAGCGTCCATGTCGTGTTCCCCCATTTTCTCGGGGCGCGGCCGAGACCGCGCCGAATCCACACGTATGTAGCAATAGTAGTCGCGGCCCGGTGCGCCGCTTCGCTCGCGTTGTCAGGTGGATGCCCTGCGTCGGCGGACGGAGGGACGTGCCTAGCCGCGCTCGACGAGGTAGGCGTGGTGAATCTTCCGGTTGCGCGAGAAGTCCTCGGGAATGGTCTCGTCCGTGATGTCGGTGAGGCGCACGCCGGCGCGCTCGAGCTTCTCCACGTCCGGCTTGAAGCCGCGCAGGTTGCACGAGAAGATCGCGCACCCGCCGCGCACGAGCAGGCGCGACACGCCGATGATCAGCTCCGCGTGGTCGCGCTGCACGTCAAAGGAGCTCTTGCGCATGCGCGCCGAGTTGGAGAACGTGGGCACGTCGCAGAAGATCAGGTCCCAGCGGTTGCGCGTGTGGCGCTGCTCGGAGACCCAAGCGAGCACGTCCGCCTGCACGAACTCGTGCTCCGGGCCCTCGAAGCCGTTGCGGGCCATGTTGCGCCGCGCCCACTCCAGGCTCGGCCGCGAGAGGTCCACGGTCGTGGTGTGGCGCGCGCCTCCGTCCGCCGCGTAGACCGTGGCCGTTCCGGTGTACGCAAAGAGGTTGAGGAAGCGCTTGGACCCCTTGGTCCGCTTCATCATCTCGCGGATGCGCGAGCGCGTCTCTCGGTGGTCCAGGAAGATGCCACAGTCGTGGCGCGCGTCAAAGTTGACCTCAAACGTGAGGCCGCCCTCGTCCACCAGATGCGAGCCCACCGGCAGCTCCACGCGCCCCTTTTGGCGAGAAGAACGCTGCGCCCGGGACCCGCGCTTGGGTGCGCGCGCCTCGTCGGCGTACTGCGAGCCGCCACGAGAGCGCGTTCTCACGCGCACGCTCACGTCGTCCGGCGCCACGCCCAGCACGCGCGGCGCGATCGTCAGGACGTCGAGCAGGCGCCTGCGCGCGAGCTCGGGGTCCACGCCGCGCGGCGCGGCGTACTCGGAGACCTGGAGCCAGCGGCCCGGCGTCTCGGACCCCTCGTAGAGCTCGATCGCCACCGCGTAGTCGGGCAGGTCGGCATCATAGACGCGATAGCAGCTCACGTCCTCGCGGCGTGCCCACTTGGCGCAGAGGCGCGCCACCTTGGCGAGCCGTCGCGCAAACTGGTCCGACGCCGCCACGAGCACGCTCGCGCGCTCGCCGCCGGGCAGCTCCACCGACGGCGCGGGCACAACGGAGTCGCTCGGCGCGTACGCGCGCATGGTCGCCGCCTCGCGCCCGACGATTACCTCCGTCACGGACGCAGGCTCGCAGCGCAGGGCCGCGTCCGGCGCCTCGTCCCGGGAGAGCGCGACGAGCCTTCCGCCCGCATGCGACGCGAGCTCGGAGAGCGCGGCAGCCTCCGCCGCGAGCGCGGTCTCGCCCACCCACGACAGGTCCGCCACCGCAAGATGATACGAAGGGACTGTCCCTTTGTATCCTTCTGGGACAAGGGGAAGGCCGGCGGAGCGCAGGGCCTGGCGGCAGGCGGAGAGCGCGCCGGGCCGCCCATCGCGCACGAGCAGCGAGCAGGCGTTCTTCTCGCCCGCCGCCGCGCGCTCGTCCGCCTCGTCGAGAAGCCCCTGCCAGGCATCGGCGTCGTGCCCGGCCCAGCCCGTGAATCCCCAGCGCGAGCGCAGCAGCCCCGGCGCACGGTCCAGGGCGACGCCGGCCGCCTCCACGAGCACGCTGCCCTGCCCGGGCCACAGCGCCGCGAGCGTGGGCACGCCGGAGCGCGCGACGTTACCCCACCCGCCAGCCGCGAGCAGCGCCGCCGCGTAGTCGGGGCGCAGCGACGGCAGGCGGTCGCCGCCGCGCGATGCGTAGCCGCGCCGGAAGAGCGGATCGCCGGCGAGGTCGACCGAGAGCGCGGCGCGCTGGCCGGAGAGTCGCACGGAGACCGTCAGGTCCGGGCGCGCCGTGTCCACGACCGGGCGCACGCCGCGCGCGGCCAGCATGCGGTCCACGATGGCGTCCTTGGTGCGCAGGGCCACAAACTGGGTGTTGCGAAGCTGGGCGTTGGTGCCGTGGGCGTCCACCGCAAAGGTGGCGCCGGGTGCGAGGTGCTCCTCCCAGGCGATTCCGGAGGCCCCCTCGTAGAGCGCGTCCGCGTCGCGAGCGTCCACGCGCGCGAGCACGAGCAGCACGCGCGACGCCATCCGCGACCACAGGCACGCCCGGTAGGCATCTTCGAGCGCGCCGCCAAAGCTCACCTGGCCGGCGAGCGGCCGTACCTGCGGCGTCCCCATCGCAAGCAGCTCGTCTGCCAGCAGCCGCTCAAACCCCTTGGGACACGTTGCCACAAACTCCATCGGGTCACCCTTCGCCCGTCGTAGCCTACCCCGCCATTCTCGCACGAACGGCGGGCCGACGCTCTTCTCGTCCGCGCCCGTTCCGCAGCGCGCGAACGCCCCACTTAACGTCCCGCTTCGCTGAGTGTACGAGTTAGCGTTACGACACCCGTTATTTTGGGCCGCAAACCCAACGTTTCCCCAGATAAAAGTTAGCTCGCTGCGCCGCAAGAATGACTAACTCGTACACTCAGCGCGGGGTGCCGCAGCAAACGACTGACGCCGGGCGAGAAGGGCCGCTGCTCGGCGAGAAGAATGGCGGAGCTTGGCGAGAAACGCTACACTTGACGCGTCTCTAGCAACCCCGAGTTTGGAGTTCCATGGCCACGAATCTCGCGCCTGCCGCGCGCAAGGCCCGCTACACGGGCATCCCCCTCTCCGCCGGAATGATTCTCGTCACCCTGGGCGTCGTCTACGGCGACATCGGCACGAGCCCGATGTACACGCTCAAGGCGATCATCGCCGGCAACGGCGGCCTGCCCACGATGACCCAGGACGTGGTGCTGGGCGCGCTCTCGCTCATCATCTGGACGCTCACCCTCATCACCACGGTCAAGTACGTGCTCGTGGCCATGAAGGCCGACAACCACAACGAGGGCGGCATCTTCGCCCTCTACAGCCTGGTCAAGCGCTGCGGCCGCTGGCTCATCATCCCCGCCATGATCGGCGGCGCCGCGCTTCTGGCCGACGGCATCCTCACCCCGGCCGTGACCGTCACCACCGCGATCGAGGGCCTGCGCACCGTCGACTTCATCTACTCCGTCATCGGCGACAACCAGGGCATCGTCGTTGCGATCGTGATCTGCATCCTCTGCGTGCTCTTCTTCCTGCAGAAGGCGGGCACCTCCACGATCGGCAAGCTCTTTGGCCCGGTCATGACACTGTGGTTCCTGTTCCTGGCCGGCGCCGGCCTGATGAACATCGGGCT
>DXBZ01000011.1 GCA_019116265.1 Candidatus Olsenella stercoravium
GGTGCCACATGGCAGACTCCCCGCTCGGACATACCCTCCTCATCGCCAACCCGGCCGCACACAGTGGCAAGGGCGCCGCCGGCGCGGAGTTTGCCCGTCGCTTCTTGGGAAGCTACACCTCCGTCACAAACGGCTACGAAGTCAGGCTCACGACCGGACCCGGCGAGGCCACCTCGATCGCCGAGGGCGCCGAGGGCTTTGACACGGTGCTCGTTCTGGGCGGCGACGGCGTGATCCACGAGACGGTCTGCGGGCTCATGGCGTGCGCCGCGAGCGGGCGGCCGCAGCTTGGCGTCATCCCCCTCGGTTCCGGCAACGACTACGCTCGAACGCTCGGCATGGTGAGAAACGACGTCGAGGGCGCGCTCGCGCAGCTCGTGCGCGGGACCGCCGGACCCGTTGACGTGGGACGCGTGAACGGGACCTACTTTGCCGAGACCCTCTCCTTCGGACTCGACGCGGCGATTGCGCTCGACACCACGACGCGGCGCGCCGCCGACACCTCGCAGGAAGGCGAGGCGCTGTTCGTGACCTCAGGGCTCAAGATTCTCTCTCAGGCAAAGCAGGGCTTTTCGTGCGTCGCGCGCTTTGATGGCGGAGAGCCTCGCGAGCTTGCGCCGCACGTGTTCGCGTTCCAGATCGGCCCGAGCTACGGCGGCGGCTTTCTCATCTGCCCGGATGCCGACCCGGCCGACGGGATGCTCGACGTCTGCCTCAACACGCGCAAGCCCTCCCTGCCGCGCCTGATGGCGCTGTTCGGGCTGGCGCGGACGGGCCGGCACGTACGCTCGAGCATCATCGAGACGCTCCGGGTGCGCCACGCGGAGCTCGAGTTCGACGCGGCCCCTCCCTGCCAGGTCGACGGCGAGCCCCTCGAGGGCACGTCCTTCTCGATAGACCTCCTCCCCTCCGCCCTCACCGTCATCCGCTAATTCGGGACGTGTTTATCAGAGCCGCTTTATTGGGACAGGTCATCACGTGCCGCCTCGGAGGAGAACGTTGCACGGTCAATCGTGTAGCGCCCCACGCCAGTGAGCCTTTCGACCTGCTTCACCGTGAGGCCGGTAGCGCGCAGGGCAGCAAGTAGGGACCCTCGCGTCGCGGAATCCAGGGCTTTGATCCGATCGAGCTCAACCGGATACACTGCCGCACGAGCGACGTCAAGGGCGTCATCGTCGGAAATGCGGGCGCCACATCTAAAGCAATACCCGGTGGGAACGGACGACTCGCTCAGCGCCAGAAAGCCCTCAACTCCGTCAAGCATATCAAGAATTACGCTTGTATCGGCAACGCTCGATTGTCCAATATACTCATGATAGCTGCTCCAACGGTATTCATTCCGCGAGCAGACACCAGCCTTTGCAGGGTTATCGTGCACATAGCGCACGGCCGCGAGCAACTGGGCTTCCGAGGTGACGGGCACGCTCTTGAACCTACCGGCAAACACGGGCCCCACATGGCCGGTCCTCAGGTTGAAGTACGAGGCGTAGGCGGTTGCGACAGAGTGCATGGCGGCGCTCAGCTTGCCCGCATCGTCACGTAGGACAAGATGGACGTGGTTGGCCATGAGGCACCAGGCGACAAGAACCACGGAGTGCTCCGTGCGCACATCGCGCAGGAGGTCAAGAAAGTGCAGGCGATCGGCGTCATCCTCGAAGATGAGCATGCGTCCGCTGCCTCTCATCATCACGTGGTAATACCCGGTTGGCGACACCTCTCTCGCAACGCGTGGCATGCTCTCCCCTCTCGCTCAGATAGGGATATTCAACATGTTACTTCGCGTAATTGTAATAGATTATTCTAATTTTGGTTTATTCAATTAACGCTCTTTTATTTTGCGGCGTAAAAAAGGGACGGGCGCGAGGCCCGTCCCAAAAAAGCTGCAGCGATAAACGCGTCCCGTTTTAGCGGGCGGCGGCCTGGAGCATGGCCTTGACCTCGGCAGCGGTCTTGAGCTTCATGACCTTCTCGGTGAGGGCGTCGGCGTCGGCCTTGGTCCACTCGGAGATGATGCGACGCGTGCGCAGGATCGACGGCGCGCTCACGGAGAACTCACCCAGGCCGAAGGAGATCAGCACCGGAATCAGCAGCGGATCGGCCGCAGCCTCGCCGCACATGCCGACCATGATGCCGGCCTTGTTGCCCTCCTCGATGATGCGCTTGAGCGAGCGCAGGACAGCGGGCTGATACACGTCATAGAGGTAGCCCACGCGGTCGTTGCCGCGGTCAGCGCACATCGTGTAGCCAATCAGGTCGTTGGTGCCGATGGAGAAGAAGTCGCACTCGGCGGCAAGGTCGTCGGCGATCAGCGACGCGGCGGGCGTCTCGATCATGGTGCCGACCTCGATGTCCTTGTTGTAGGCCACGCCACGGGCGTCAAGATCGGCCTTGCACTCCTCGACGAGCGCCTTGACCTGGCGAATCTCGTCAATGTTGGTCACGAGCGGCACCATGATCTTGATGTCGCCAAAGGCGCTCGCGCGCAGCAGGGCCGTGAGCTGGACCTTGTACTGCTCCGGGTTGGCGAGGCAGTAACGGACCGCACGGTAGCCCATGAAGGGGTTCTCCTCCTTCTGGAGGCCCATGTACGGAATCTCCTTGTCGCCGCCCACGTCGAGCGTTCGGATGATGACCGGCTGGCTCTTCATGCGCAGCGCCACCTTCTGGTATGCGGCAAACTGCTCGTCCTCGCTCGGGAGCTCCTTGCCATCCATGAACAGGAACTCGGAGCGGAACAGGCCCACGCCCTCGCAGTCGTGCTCGGCGGCGACGTTGGCGTCGTCCGGGTTGCCGATGTTGGCGACGAGAAGGACCTTCTCGCCGTCGCCGGTCACGGTCTCCTTGCCGCGATAGGCCTCGAGCGCAAGCTTCTCCTCAGCGAACTGCTTGGCCTTGGCACGATAGTGCGTGAGGTCGCTATCAGCGGGGTTCACGAGCACGCGGCCGCGCGAGCCGTCAACGATGACCATGTCGCCGCTCTTGATGACCTTGGTGATGTCGGCAACGGAGAGGACGGCCGGGATCTCCAGCGCACGGGCGATGATGGCGGAGTGGGAGGTGCGGCCGCCGGTCTCGGTCACGATGGCGGCGACGTTGTCCTTGTCGATGTCGGCGGTCATGGACGGCGTGAGCTCGTGCACCACGACGACGGAGTTCTCGGGCAGCGTGGAGAGGTCAACGACCTCCTTGCCCAGCAGGTCGGCGAGAAGACCGGTCTTGACGTCGGCGACGTCTGCCGCGCGCTCGCGGAAGAGCTCGTCCTCCATGTTGGAGAACATGTTGTAGTACATGTCATAGGCCTCGGAGACGGCCTGCTCGGCACACATGCCGGACTCGATGGAGCCGTTGACCATCTCCTGGATGCCCTCGTCCTCGGCAAACTCGATGTGAGCGCCCATGATGGCGGCGGCCTCCTCGCCGACCGTCTCGATCATGCGGGCGATCTGGGCGTTCGTCTGCTCGACGAACTTGGCGACAGCGGCGGAATAACGCTGCTTCTCGTCGCCCGCGTCCTCCGGAGCATGCGGCGTGAAGTTGAGGTCGGGCTCGACGGCGACGCGCGCCACGCCGATGCCGATGCCGTCAGATGCGTTGACTCCCTCGTACATTTCGACTCCCCCAATGTCTTCCGGGTCGCCTGGGCGACCAATACCCTGTTACGTCCACGCCCTCCCGGGCGAGATGACCATTGAGCGACGCGCCCTACTTCTCCGGGGATGCCTCGCCGACGGCCTCGCGGGCGCGGTTGTTCTCCATGTCGCGCGCGATGGTGCCGGGGATGGCGCGGCCCATCTTCTTGTAGAGGGCGGCGACGACGCGATCGATGGTCGAGCGCTTTGCGATGCCCTTGCTCGCCGCCGTGGCGGTGCCGCAGGCGGAGGCAAAGATGAGCGCCGTCTCGTAGTCGGCGCCGCGCGTCACCTGCGCAAGGAAGCCGCCGACCATCGAGTCGCCGGCGCCGGTGGCGTTGACCAGCTTGATCTTTGCCGTCGGCACCACGTGCTCCGCGCCGTTCTCGTCCAGCAGCAGCGAGCCGTGGCCGCCGCAGGAGATGATGACGTTGCGCGCACCCGCCTCCTGGAGCTTGTGGGCGTAGGGCATGCACGCCTCCGGCTCCTCGATGTCGACGCCAAAGATGCGACCGACCTCGTGGTTGTTGGGCTTGATGAGGAAGGGGTGCGCCTCGAGGGACTCCATCAGGAGCTGGCCCGGCGCGTCAACCACGAACTGAATGCCGCGGCCGCCGAGCCGGCGCATGATCTGCATGTACATGTCCTCGGGCAGAGTGTTGGGGATCGAGCCCGTGAGGACCAGCGTGTCGCCGGCGCCCACCACGTCCATGCGGGAGAGCAGCTCGTCGACCTTCTTCTCGGGGATCTTGGGGCCCATGCCGTTGACCATCGTCATGACGATGCCGTTGAGCTTGATGTTGATGCGGGTATAGCCACGGTCGAGAAGAACGAAGTTGAGCGCGACGCCCTTCTCCTGGAGTCGGCGGATGAGGTAGTCGCCGGTGAAGCCCGCGGCGATTCCCATGGCGATGCTGGGCACGTCGAGCTCGTTGAGCAGCGTCGAGATGTTGATCCCGTTGCCGCCGCAGTGCAGCTCCTCGGAAGAGGAACGGTTGGTGAAACCCATGTCCAGCGTCAGGGGATGCATGACGTAGTCGAGGGCAGGGTTCAACGTCATCGTGTATATCAACGCGTGCTCCTTCCGTCGGGCAACTCGCACCTGCTAAGTATGACGTATCTCGCCACGTATCTGACAGGAATTTTGCGAACGAGCCACTCGCCGCCGCAGGAGGCGGCAAAAGGCCGGGCGCCACAAACGTGGGCCCGGCCCAGCTCGCTCAGGTGCGCCCTGAGGGATTCGAACCCCCGACCTTCGGATTAGAAGTCCGCGGCTCTATCCAACTGAGCTAAGGGCGCGCTCGCGCACCACATTCTAGAGCATCCCGTAGGCCTTCGCCGCGAGAATGCCCGAGACGGTCTTTGCATCGTCGATGAGGCCGGCGCGTATGGCCTCGAGAGCGTCGGTGAGGGGGACCCACACCACGTTCAGGAACTCCCCCTCGTCGAGTGCGGCCTCACCCTGCGTGAGACCGTGGGCAAAGTAGACCGACGTGTGCTCGTTCGTGAAGCCCGGCGCCCCATAGGACTCCGTGAGCAGCTCGAGGCGCTCGGCGACGAGCCCCGTCTCCTCGGTGAGCTCGCGCGCCGCGCAGACGTCGCGTGGCTCGCTCGGGTCCACCTTACCGGCGGGGATCTCGAGCGTCATGCGCCCGAGCGCGACGCGATACTGCTTGACCAGGCAGACCCTTCCGCCCATCACGGCCACCACGCCCGCGCCGCCATGGTGGCGCACCACCTCGCGAGCGTCACGGGAGCCGTCGGAGAGCTCCACCTCGAGGAGCTCGACCGAGAAGATCCTCCCCTCCCACGCGCGGTCGGTTCGCACGACGCTCTCATAGAGCACGGGGTCGCACTCGAGCGCGCGACGTATCGCCTCAAGCCCCTCAGACATCTCAGACCTCCCAGAACTCGCCGGTCGCATAGTCGATCTCAAAGCCGCCCACGGCGTTGAACACCTCGATCTCCTGGTCGATGCTCCCGTCGGAGGAGCGCACGTCAACGATGACGCTGCGGCAGACGAGCTCGTCGCCCTCGTAGACGGGCGTGGCGGAGTAGTAGAGCGTGCCGTCGCGATGGTCCCACAGCCAGTCGCGCGCGACGCCCTCCGCATATGCCATGCCGCCGTCCTGGCCGCGATTGTCACCCACGTTCTGCGTACGCGTGCCCGTCACCATGTTCTCGGGGACCTCCTCGCCACCGAGCGACTTGGCGAGCAGGTGGCTTCGGTTGAAGAGCGCGCCGTGATAGGTGTCGCCGTCGGGCATGACGATGTCGACCTCGCGGTTGTGCCCCCAGCCGGACGGGTGGATCCACGACATGTCCTCCCGCTCACGCTCGCTGCCCTCGCGCGCCATCTCAAACGTCACGCAGGCCGCCACGCGCCCGGTGCGGCCGAGCTCGTCGAGGCCCTCGTAGCGGATCTCGCCGGGCTCGAGCTCGACGTCGGCGACTGCGGTTCCGACGACGCGATAGTACTCCGGGTACTCGTCCTGATCCCAGGCGGTATAGGTGGACTGGCGCTCCGAGAGACGCTCGAGGCGCACGGGCTGGCCGGTGGGCAGCGATATGGCGCCCGACCCAAAGGCGGTCGCAATCGCAACGAGCAGCGCGGCGACAAGCGCGAGCGGGCCGCGCAGCGGCATTCTTCTCGACGTGGTGAACCTGATGCGGGCCACGGAGCCTCCCGGTTTACAGAAAAGGGGTCGCCTTGCGACGACCCCTGCCTCATCGTGGTGGATCGTCAGGGGTTCGAACCCTGGACCTTGGGATTAAGAGTCCCCTGCTCTACCAGCTGAGCTAACGATCCAAATATGCGGTTATGGGGTGGGCGAAGGGGCTCGAACCCTCGACCTACGGGACCACAACCCGTCGCTCTTCCAACTGAGCTACGCCCACCATCTTGCCACCTCTAGAAGCAGCTCGACTATTATGCAAAACCCGGCGGGACGATGCAAGGACTTTTTTGCGGGCAGGGCGTCTTCACATCACGAGGACAAGAACAATGAGGACCACCAGGGCGAGAAGAACGCCGAGACAGCCACAACCCGCCGGCCGGTCGTCTCCCCCGCCCATCATGCCGCGAACGCCGTAGTGCGTGAACGCGCGTTCCGGGGTGGACCAGCGGCCGTCGCGATTGAAGTCGAACGGGTTGCCCACGGACTAGAAGATCGTCTCGGTGCCGCGGTCGGGCGAGAAGCGCACGTTGCCGACCTGCTGCTCGGTGACGGTCTCGCCGTTGGGACGTGTCACCATGCGAAGGCCGTCCCCCGGCGCGCCGAAGACCGTCGACATCTCCCCCGTCATGACGTCCCAGCGCATGGTGCCAAACTCCTGCTCCATGTGCATGCCGTCGGGACCCAGGACCGTGCGAATCGGGCTGTCCATGCGCGCCTCCCGTCAGTCGTCGAGCAGGCCCTCCCAGGTGAGCATCGTCTCGGAGCGCAGGAAGCGCCTGAGCGGGCCGAGGTCGCCCTCCAGGTGGAAGACGTCGAGCGCGGCGTGGTAGGCGGCGTGGTTCTGCGCGTGGATCACGATCGGCGGCATGCCCATCGCGAGCAGCACGCCGTTCATGAGCAGGCGCGCCGTGCGTCCGTTGCCGTCGGCGAAGGGGTGGATGTCAAAGAGCTTGGCATGGAGGTAGGCCGCGATGGTGAGACGGCGCTCGCCCTCCTCCAGATAGGTGTTCACGTCGTCAGCGAGCAGCCCCACCGCGCGCGGGACCTCGGCCGCGGGGATGCCCACGCTCGCCGGGCCGCCCACGTAGTTCTCGAGCTTGAAGGTTCCCGGGCGCTCGCCGGCGAGCAGGCGCTTCTCGTCGTAGGTGCCCATCGTGACGAGGCCCTGCGCCTCCTGGATGAGCTCCTCGGAGAGGCATGGGTTCTCGGCGAGCTTGACGCGCGCGAGGTCCCAGGAGAGCTTGAGGTTGTAGGTCTCTATGAGCAGCTGGACGTCACCGGTGTAGTCCGTGACGGAGCCCGTCTCCACGATCTGCTTCACCGTGGCGTAGGTAAGCTCGGCGTTCTCGATCTTCTCGGAGTTGTAGACGTAGTCGGGCACAAACTCCGCGAGCAGCTCCTCACGGCGCTCGGGCGCGAGCGCGGACCACCTGGCGACGAGCTCGTCGTACTGGGGCTTCAGCGAATCTGCCATGGGACACCTCCTGTCCTCGGCCTGTTGGGGGCATTGTAGCGCCCACCGCGCCCGCGCGCGCGGCCCCATCCGTCAGAGGCGCGGACGCCTCGGCAAGGGGCCGGTGGCACCAAAGAGATCGAGGCCGACCTCGCCCACCACACGGCGCAGCTCCGCCTCGTATCTCGGACGACGCGTGGTCCCGGTCAGGCGCGAGGCCAGGTGCGCATACGAGAGCAGCACCCCGCCCTCCCGTGCCACGCGCGCCGCACGGAGCAGATAGCTCCCCAGCCACGTGGCCGGGCGACAGGCCGCCAGGTCAAAGAGGTCGGAGACGATATAGTTCCCCAACCCGCAGCTCTTGAAGTCGATCGTCGGGTACGGAGGACGCTCCCCAAGCGAGCGGGCGAGAAGGACCGCCGTCTCGAGGAAGCCCTCGTCCTGCCAGCTCACCCAGTAGTTGGCCGCGACCAGCATGAGACCAGCGCGGTCGCGCGCGGAGAGCAGGTTCGCGTCGAGAAGGACACTCAGTGCCGGGCCGCTCGCGCGCGAGATCGCATGCAGGTAGAGACAGCCCGAGAACTCGTGGCCCGGTGCGGGGCGCCGCGGGCGATGTCGACCGCAGAACTCGAGCCGCCCGCTTCCCAAGGCGAGAAGATCGCGGAGGTAGCCCCTCGCTCTCCCCTCTCGTCGCGCGAGCGTGTCCCCGGGGACGATGACCGCCTCCGGGTACGGCGCGAGCGTGACGCCCCACCCGGCGAGCGCAAGCGCCGCGCGCGAGCTGCCGGCCGCAATGGCGCGCGAGAGCGCGACGGCGGGCATCTCCGCCGGCTCGCCGGAGGAGAGCAGCTCGGCGCACGTCTCCGCGTCATCCGCGAGCGCGGCGAGCACGAGACGGGTCATAGCGTCTTCGGGCCTCATGACCACCCTCCCCAGTCCACGACGACGCCCTCGTCCGGCACGCCCCACGAGAACGAGCCGGCGTCGAGCACGCCCAGGGGCTCGGGCGCCAGAAGGCGCGTGGGCGAGAAGGTCATGGAGCTCACGGAGATCGCTGCGGGGCCCACGCGCGTCGTGCCCTCCGGCACGCGGTAGTCAACGCCCGCAGACGGAAGCTCCGGATCGTCGTGCTCGTGGCTCGGCAGGTCAGCGTAGAGCGAGAGCAGCTCGAGCCCGTCGGCGCCGCGTCCGAGCAGCGAGCCCTCGCGCGCGCAGAGGAACTCGTTCGCGCCGTCGACCTCAAAGTAGCAGGGACGCCACCCCTCGCCGTAGGTGGCACGCGCGGCAAAGGCACCCGACGCAACGTGACGGACGCCCGCGGGGACGCGAACGAGCCAGCCCGACGCCTCGGCAAAGGCGAACTGGTGGATCTGCTCGAGCGTGTCCGGCAGGACGACGCCCCCGGCGCCGGACTGTGCGCAGGCCCACGGCGCGATCTCTCGGACGCCCTCGGGTATGGCGAGAACCGCCGGCGGCTCGACGTCTCCCGGCAGCCCCACCACGGTCTTCTCGTCCGCCGAGACGATCACGTCGCCCAGGCGATGACGACCCGCCGGATCGTCGTCCGCGAGATAGAAGCAATGCTCCGGGGGATCGGACCGCCCTCCGTCAAAGGGGTTTCTCGAGGGTGGTCGATAGCGCATGTCACAGAGCTCGTAGCGCTGCTCCCGGGCGTAGAAGCGCACCCAGACGAGCGGCACGGCCACGTCCTCGCGCACGGTGTTCTTCTGCGTGGGCCTGAGCACCTCGCAACGCGTGCGCACGCCTGCGTCGAGCGCGCCGGCCCAGGCGCGGGCGAACTCTGCCGGCAGATATCCAAGCAGCTCACCGCCATGCTCCACGCGGATGGCGTCGGCGTCGTGGGCGTTCTCGGGCTCGCGCACCAGATCGACCTCGTCGCCCGGTCGCAGCCGCAGGCACGCCCCCTCCGCCCCGTGGTAGCGCGCCCCCACGACGGAAGCCTCCCACGCAAAGCGCAGCGGCACGCCGTCAAATGGCGCAAGGTCCGCTATGTCCGGCAGCGTACGCGGCATGGAGCGCCTCCTTTGTTGATTCCCGCACCAAGCATACGGAAGGCACCGGACAGAAACCCTCTCTTCGGCTTTCTACAAATCAAGCGCCTTTCTCGCTGCCGCAACGAAGTCCCCGTTGGGGTAGAACTCCGGGTTCACGGCCTCCGCCAGCTCGCCGGGCACGGACATGAGGTCCTGGATGGCGCCCATGGGCAGCAGGATGCGGCGCGCCCCGGCGTTCTTGGCCACGCGGAAGAGGTCCGTGAGCCCCGTGAGCTCGTCCATCGTGCCGGATAGGCGCAGCACGCCGGGAATGGCGAGCCCCGCCGCAACCGGACGCCCGCACGCAGCCGAGCACAGACCCACAAACTCCGCGAGCGAGACCTCGTCCGAGGGTCCGTGGCCCTGGAGGTCGTTCAGGAACAGCAGGTAGTCCTTCTCGCCGGCGCGCATGCCGGGCGCCACGGAGGACACGTTGTCCTGGAACTGGGAGAACGCAGCGAGATAGCTCTCCCTCACGCCGCGCGGCACGCCCTCCATCTGAAAGGCCATGGACCCTGCCACCGCCTTGTTCTCCAGGCGGTAGACCGACCACTCCCCGCTCAGCGCGCGGCCGATGCCGTACACAAACCCCGCGGGCATGGCAACGTCCCCCACGAGGCGACTGCTCGACTGCTCGGGCACCGTCATGATGTGCGGGACCTGCGGTTCGTCCACGTCAAAGTAGCCAAGGTCAACGTCGTTGAACTCCACACCGGCCATGATCTTGAGCTGCTCCTTGACGCGCCGGCGCCCCTCAATCGCGTACTCGAGCAGCGCGCGAGCCTGCTCCTTGCCCAGCTTGCCCGTGGGGTACATGAGCTTGGCCAGGCCTGAGAAGGTCTTGCGCACGCCGATCTCGTCTCGGACGTTGAAGTCGCCGTTGAGACGGAACCACTCGTCGAAGAGGTGCGTGTAGTCGCGCCGGCGCATGGCGTGGCAGAACTCGGAGAGGCAGTCCGTGATGAGCGCATAGCGGCCGGTGAGAAGGTCGCTCCGCATCTTGGGGACCTCCCAGCCGGGCAGGTAGCAGTGGATGCGGTCGAAGAAGGCGCTGTCGTTGTTGAACTCCGGCGGGAACGGGTCAAAGAGGTGCGTGGTCTTGAGCACCGCGGCAGGCGACTCGTTGATGTTGCCCTCAAAGACCATCGACGCCTCGGCCGTGTAGGAGCTGGTGCCGCGGCCAAAGCTGCCGTTTGCCATGTAGCCCTTCATGATGTTGATGGCATCCGTGGCCTTGAAGCGCATGCCCGCCACCTCGTCGAAGGCGATGCAGTCCCAGTAGCCCACGAGCCCCAGGGCGGCGCCGCCAACCCCGCGCAGGTCCGCGAAGAGCTTTGCCGTGGTGGTCTGGCCGCCGGAGAGCAGGTAGGCGTGCGGCGAGACCTCTGTGTAGAGGTGGGACTTGCCCGTGCCGCGCGGCCCCAGTTCGCAGAGGTTGTAGTTGCGCTCCACGAGCGGCACCATGCGCTCGAGGAAGTGCATCCGCTCGCGCGGCGTGAGCTCAGAGGGCTCATAGCCTGCCGAGCGCAGGACGAGTGCCTCCCACTCCTCGTCCGTGAACGCGTCGCGGTGCGAGATGAGCTCGTCGAGGTCAAGGTTGGGCATCTGGATGGGCGTGACGCTCACGATCTGGAAGGGCGAGTCCTGCGGGCTGCGCTTGCCGCCCTTGCGCGGGGAGCCGTCCGAGAGCCCGTGCACGTACTCAATACCGAGAATGCACCAGATGCCGCCCGTGAGCACCTTGGTGTACTCGCGCACGTACCTGTCCGGCACCACAAAGGGGTCGATCTTGAGGCTCGCGAGCGTGCCCACGTATATGTCCTCGCGCTCATCCAGCACGGCGGAGAGCCTGTCGATCACCGTGTGGCGCCCGCGCTCGCGGATGCGCGACTTCACTGCCTCGGACTCGTCCGGTCGAACAAAGTTCTCGGTCAGGATCTTGCGAATCCGCTCCAGGCCCTCCGCCACGGCACCCTCATCGTCCGTGGCGCAGTACATGCCGAGAAGGTACTCCAGCACAAAGGTGGGCACGCCAAAGCCCTGCTTCATCTGCGCGGTGAGGTCCTTGCGCACGATCTTGCCCGGAAATGCCGCCACGACCTTCTCGTCCAGCGCGTCCTTCTGATAGGCGGGGACCGCCGTCATGCCGCTTGTCTCTTCCATGGCTACCATCCAAAGTCGATCGAGGGGACAAAGGCCACCTGCATGCGAAGTTCGCGCAGCACGCTGACCTCCCCCGTTCCCACGTTGCGTGCCAGAAGCGGGTACCGCTCGCCCTCGCCTGGCGAGAAGCCCGGGCGCAGCGAGAGCCGCACGGCAAAGGTGCGCTCCGAGGCGTCCGCCGAGGCGCGGTCGGTCACCACGCGCGCCACGTCCGTCACCGGCTCGTGCGCGGCGTTGCCCACGAAGACCTCGTACTCGGCCGGCAGTGCCTTGCCGCCCGCAGGCTCGTCCTGCAGGAGCTCCAGCGAGAAGAGCGAGTTGGTGATCGTGTCCAGCGTGGAGACGAGCGAGAGCGAGACCGGCGCGGACTCCACGTAGCCCTTGCTCCCCGCGCGACGGTTGCGGAAGCGCAGGACCGGCACGCACATCTCCTGCAGGGAGATGCCTCCGTGCACGTAGTTCTCGCCGCCGCCCGCCATGGCTATGCGCACGCACTCGCGGGGCATGAGGGCCCTGAGGTGGTCACCGGGCAGCGCCACGGGAAGAAGGACCTCGGAGCTCGCGCTCGGCTCCGTGACCACGTAGCGCCGACCCGCCTCCACGACCTCGCCGGACACGTCCTTGAGCGAGACGTGATCGGAGGCGGCAAGCGGCTCGTCGGTGTAGAGGAAGCCATGGTCGGCCGTCACGAGCACGTCCGTGGCGCGGAACTCGCGGACGATGAGCTTCACGAGGCCGGAGATCTCCTCGACGGCGTCCGCGCAGGCGTCAAAGACCTTGCGCTCGGTGGCCGCCTTGTCACCGGTGGCGTCGATGGCGTTGTGGTAGACGTAGACCACGTCCGCCTCCCCCACCAGCTCCTTGCGCTCCGCGCGCCCCATGCCGTTCACAAAGTCGTCGTACGTCACGGCGACGCCCGAGAGGTGCGTACGGCGGATGACCTCCTGACGCTTGGCACAAGTCGTGGCCTCCACGCCGTCCACGAGCACGGAGAGCACGGTCTTGCCGCCCGCCTGTCCCCGCCCGAGCGAGAAGGACCCATGCGGCAGCAGCGCCGGCATACCGCACTTGGTGATCGAGGGCAGCGTCGCCTGCGCAGAGGCCAGCTCAGCCGAGCCCTTGGTCTCGCGCTCGAGCACGTCCGCGAGCTCTGTCGCCACCTCGTAGCGCAGCGCGTCAGAGACGATCACCCACGCGCGACGCTTGCCCTGCGCGAGACCCTCCACCTCGGACATGAAGAAGTCCTGCTGGCGCGGCACGCCGGAAACGTAGCCCTGGCTTGCGAGCTCCGCCTCCGCCGCCTTCGCCCAGCGCTCGGAGAGCATGCGCAGGAACCATCCCTTGTAGAGGTTCTCCATCGCCGCCCGCGCGACACGGAAGTCCTCGTCCAGCTCGTACTCGCCGGACCTGATGGCGTCGGCAAAGGCCTGGTGGAATGCCCGGTACCAAGTGTCCATCTGGTACCACTCCTGCTCGTAGGCCTCCCAGACGCGCTCGGCGGGCATGGCGGCAAGGCCCTCGGGGTGCTCGCGCCAGAAGCGGCGCATGCGAGCCGCCTGCGTCACGCCCCCGTAGTAGCAGGAGAGCTCCTCGTACCAGGCAAGCCCGCGGCGCGCGCCGACCGCCGCGAGCACGTCCTCGCTCGAGGAGGGGTCGCACACGGCCGAGAAGAGCCTGCGGAGAATGACGGCGTCCACGCACGGGAAGACGCCCATCGTGAGGAGCTCGGGAAGGGCCGCTTCCGCAAGGCGGTCCTCAAGCTTGCACGCGCCCTCGACCTCCACGCAGACGTCGAGCAGCGAAGCGCGGTCCTCAGAGGCGAGCCACGTCCGGAACACCTCATGACAGAGATCGGCATGGTCCGACGAATAGCAGCGCTCGAGCCCGGCAAGCACGCCCGCGGGCGCCGTGCGAGAAAACGCAGAGAGCAGCACATGCTGCGTGAGTGCCGTGACATCGGTCACCTCAGCGGAGAATCCCGTCCACGCGCGCACGGCCGCACGGAAGGAGCCCGCGACGCCCACCGTCTCGAGCGGGGCGAGTGCCTCGACCCCTCCCCGCTCGCAGGCGTGAACGAGGTAGCGAACAAGCACCGGCACGGGCTCCGCGGCATCCGCCCCCAGCTCGACGGCCATGATCGCCAGCTCGAGCTCCTGCGGCACCGCAAAGGAGTCGCGCAGCGCCATAAGCTTGCGCACGTTGGTCTTCTTGGAGAGCCACCGCTTGCGCGCCTTGAGCTCGGAACGCATCTCGGGGGTGTCCGCAGCCCCAAGCTCGCGCAGCTGGATAGAGGCATAGTCAGCCGAGAAGGGCGTGGAGCGTACCTCAACGTCCGCGAGCCAGTCCCCCTCAAGGCGCCGCTCGCGCGGTCGGTAGAGCAGGATGCGCCGGCCCGCGAGGTCCTCATTCAGCGCCCGCTTCAGCGAGAAGAGCTCGTTCTCACGCTCCGGCATCAGCTCAACGCCCGGCAGGTTGAGCCCCTCGACGCTCTCAGCGAACTCGCCGTCCGGGTCGTGCCACACGACCACGCGCCCGGCGTCCCCCGCCTCGTCGAAGAGCCTCATGAGCTCTGCTTGGATGTCTGTCTGCTTCATCGTTCTGCTGCGTCCTACTTGATCTTTGCCAGCACGTCCTGGAACTTCGCGTAGTTGACCTTCACGCCGTCATCGAGGTCGATGGCGATCATCTGGTCGGCAAGGTGGTGCACTCGCTCCTCGTAGGCCGCGAGCTCGGTTGCCTGATCGGCAACCTTCTTGCGCTCCTTGGTAAGAGCCGCCTTCTGACGTCCCTCGGATGCGGCAATCGAGTCGTCAAGGTGCGCGAGCCTCGTGCGATAGCGGTCCTGCTGCGGGTGCACGTAGTCCGTGCGAATGCGGGCGAGAAGATCCGGCTGGTAGCGATGCATGTAGACAATCGCCTTGAAGCCGTTCTTCTTGCCCGAGTCGAAGAGCCAGTAGATGGGCCGCTTCTTGTACGTCTTGCAGTGGTCGGCAAAGAACTCCTTGAGGAAGTAGCTGCGGATGACGTCGCGAGCGGTTCCCTTGGCCGCCGGGTCGAGAGCGTCAGCCACGAACTGCAGGTTCTCCTCGAGCGTTTCGTCACCGTAGACCACGCGCACGAACTCTACGAAGCGCGCCACAGCGTCATCCTCAAAGTACTCATCATCAGTGATTGGGATGACGTTGTCCACGTCTGGCATGAAGGTCACGTGCTCGGGATCAGGTATCTTGGCAAGGTAGTCCTCAACCGTGTCACCCTGGTTTGCGAGTACGAGCCCGTCGACGTCGAGCGAGTAGCGTCCGAGCATGCACCCCACGGCATAGCTTATGAGCGAGACGATCTCGTCACGCTTGGTACGGACGTACTTGTTGCCCTTGAAGGACTCCGGAATCTCCTCGGCAG
>DXBZ01000120.1 GCA_019116265.1 Candidatus Olsenella stercoravium
TCAGCCCAAGGTGCTCGTGCTCGGCCATGCCGGGCGAGCGGGCGTGCCGTTCGACGTGCGCGAGGTGGTGGGCGAGGCCGCGCGCCAGCACAAGCTGATAGAGATCAACGCGCACAGCCTGGCCGCTCGGCGCCGCGAGGGGCGCACGTGGCAGAGCTGCCGCAAGATCGCCGAGACCTGCGCCGAGCTGGGCTGCCAGGTTGCCGTGAACAGCGACGCGCACATCTGCGCGGAGGTCGGCGGCGTCTCGGCGGCGCTCGAGATGCTCGAGGGGATCGGCTTCCCGCAGGAGCTTATCGCTACGCGCTCCGCGGAGGCGTTCCTGGCGGCGATGGAAGCCGCGGGCCTGCGCGTTCCGACGCTCTAGCTGGAGCCCTTCTCGCCGTCGGCCGCTCACGCTACGTTAAGCTCCGACTTTTGCACGAGCGAGCGGTCCTTCTCGCCAAGCGAGAAGGACGAGGCGAGCCAGTTACCTGCACATACACGAAACGAAACTAATACGAGCACCGGGCCGCTCGTGCAAAAGTCGGAGTTTGGGCAAGGGGGCGGAGACGGCGTCCGGCGTCCGGCGGTGCCCGGCGAGTCCCGGCGCCACGGCCGGCACCCGAGCGCCTACAGCTCGATCGTGAGCTCAACGGGGCAGTGGTCGCTCCCGTAGACCTCGGAGAGGATCGAGGCGCCGGTCACGCGGTCGGCGATGTCGTTGCTCACGAGGAAGTAGTCGATGCGCCATCCCGCGTTGTTCTTGCGTGCGTTGAAGCGGTAGCTCCACCAGCTGTAGGCGTCGGTGACGTCAGGGTGGCGCGCGCGGAAGGTGTCCGTGAAGCCGGCGTCGAGCAGGCGCGTGAAGCTCTCGCGCTCCTCGTCTGAGAAACCGGCGTTGCCGCGGTTGGGGCCGGGGTTCTTGAGGTCGATTTCGTTGTGGGCAACGTTGAAGTCACCGCAGGTCACCACGGGCTTCTCCGCAGCCAGGCCGCACAGGAAGTCGCGGTAGGCCGCGTCCCACGCCAGGCGCGTGCCGATGCGGGCCAGCTCGTTCTGCGCGTTGGGCGTGTAGACGTCCACAAACCAGTAGCTCGGGAACTCCAGCGCGCAGACGCGGCCCTCGTCGTCCGCCTCCGGGGCGCCGATGTGGTTGATGACCCGCAGCGGCTCCTCGCGGCTGAACACGGCCGTGCCGGAGTAGCCCTTGCGCTCGGCGTAGCTCCAGGTCTGGTGGTAGCCGGGCAGGTCAAGCTCAATCTGGCCTTCCTGCAGCTTGGTCTCCTGGACGGCAAAGACGTCAGCTCCCGTGGCCTCCACCACGTCGACGAAGCTGGGGTCCTTCTTCATGACGGCGCGCAGGCCGTTGACGTTCCAGGAGACGAGGCGCAGCTCGCGGGTGGCGGACATGGGGCTCCTCTCGACGGGATGGGCTCGCTCCAGTGTAGCCGTTCGCCCCGCGCTAGAAGTCGAACGCCGCCGCGATGTCGCAGGCGCACACCAGGTCCGCCATGCCGTCGCGCGGCGTGGGCTCGCGGTTCACGATCACAAGCTCGTCTCCGCCAAAGTACTCCACAAGCCCCGCCGCCGGGTACACCACGAGCGACGTCCCGCCAATGACCAGCAGGTCAGCCTCGGAAATCGCCCTCACGCTGGCGAGAAGAACGCGCTCGTCCAGCTGCTCCCCGTAGAGCACCACGTCCGGTTTGACGAGCCCGCCGCACGTCTCGCACCGCGGCACGCCCGTGCCCGCGAGCACCCACTCGGCCGAGTAGGTCTGCCCGCAGCGCGTGCAGACGTTGCGGTGGACCGACCCGTGCAGCTCGTGGACCACCCGCGAGCCGGCCGCCTGGTGCAGGCCGTCGATGTTCTGCGTGACCACGGCCGCGAGGTGCCCGGCGGCCTCCAGCTCGGCGAGCTTGACGTGCGCCTGGTTGGGGCGCGCGGTGAGGCAGATCATGCGCTCGCGGTAGAAGTCGTAGAACTCCTCGGTGTGCGAGACAAAGAAGTCGTGGCCGAGCATCGTCTCGGGCGGGTAGGAAAAGTGCTGGTGGTAGAGGCCGTCGGCGCTTCGGAAGTCGGGGATGCCGCTCGCCGTGGAGACGCCCGCCCCGCCGAAGAAGACCGCCCTTCTCGCCCGCGAGAAGCGCTCGGAGAGCTCGGCCGCCGCCTCCGCGGGGTCCGTGATCGTGCGTGCCATGGCCGTCCCCTTCCGTGGCCGGTGCGTTACAGGTTCTTCTCGCCTCATGGTAATCCTGCGAAGATGGTTCGAACGGCGCTCAGTTGGGCAAAAGGTAGCTTATGCCGGGCAAGGAGGAGGCGTCACATGGAGACTCTTGAGAGCAACGTTTTTGACTGCGCCCTCGTCTTTGAGGGAGGCGGCTACCGCGCGGCCTATACCTGCGCCTTTGCCAACGTCCTGCTGGAGCAGGGCATCTACTTCGACTACGTGTGCGGCCTCTCCGCCGGTGCGAGCAACTCGGTGAACTACCTCTCGCGCGATCGCCGCCGCGTGCGCGAGGCCTTCATGACGAGCGGCCCCGCCCGCTCCCACGTGGGCCTGCGCTCGCTCTTGCGCGGCAAGGGGTACTTCGACGCGGACGCGCTCTACGAGGGCGCGCTGCGCGACGGCACGCTGGTCTTTGACTGGGAGACCTTCTCCGCCAACCCGGCGCGCCTGCGCATCCAGGCATTTGAGCGCGACACCGGGCGCACCGTGCGCTTTGGCAAGGATGACATGCCCGACGCCATGCACATGATGGACCTCATCCGCGCGAGCTCCACGCTGCCAGGGATGATGAAGCCTCTTGAGGTGAACGGTCGCGTGCTGCTGGACGGCGGCCTCGGCGCCGGGGCGGGCATCCCCGTGGGCATGGCCGAGGACGACGGCTTTGAGCGCTTTGTCTTTGTGGCAACGCGCCCGCGCGGCTACCGCAAGCAGGAGCCCGGCGCACGCGACGCGCAGATGTTCAAGGCCGTTGCCAAGGACCACCCCTACCTGCGCAAGGCGCTGCTCACGCGCTGGGAGCGCTACAACGCCGCGCTCGAGCACGTGGAGGAGCTCGCCGCCGAGGGGCGCGCGCTCATCCTCTACCCGGACGAGATGCCGGTCTCCAACACCACGGTGAACCCCGGCAAGCTCGCGGCCGCCTATGACGCCGGGCATGCCCAGTACCTGCGCGAGATGCCGCGGGTGCGCGAGTTCCTCTTCGGCTCCGCCACGGCCGGCCCGCAGCCGGCGGACCCCGACGAGGGGACCGGCTACATCACGCTGGGCCGATAGGCGCGCCCCGCCGCCGCGAGCCCGCCCATCGCGCCGTTCGGATTGATTCCGTCTCGTATATGCGCAGCCACACAGGACGCACCGTTCTTCTCGCCAGGCGAGAAGGTCGGTGCGCTCGTGCAAAAGCCAGAGTTTGCGCAAAGCGCCCCGCCCCCCGCCGCGCTGGGTACAATGGGAGGAAGGACCCGCCCCCGAGGAGGAACCATGCTCAGAGAGAACTACGCAACCTGGCGCTGCGGCGCGAACGAGATCTTGCTCGCGCGACCGCGGATCATGGGCATCCTCAACGTGACCCCCGACTCCTTCTCCGACGGCGGCGAGAACCTCGACGCGGACGCGGCCATCGCGCGCGGCCTCCAGATGCTCGACGAGGGCGCCGACATCATCGACGTTGGCGGCGAGTCCACGCGCCCCGGGCACACCCCCGTGAGCTCCGAGGAGGAGGCGGCCCGCGTGGTGCCGGTGGTGCGCGCGCTCGTGGACGCCGGCGCCGTGGTGTCCATCGACACCCGCCACGCCGATGTGGCCCGCATGTGCGTTCGCCTGGGCGCCTCGATCGTCAACGACGTCACCGGCTTCACCGATCCCGAGATGGTCAAGGTGGCGGCGGACACCGTCTGCGGCTGCGTGATCATGCACTGGAACCGCGGCGGGCTGGGCACGCGCGCGGCGCGCCGCCAGGTGCTGCTCGACGAGAGCCGCCCCACCGGCTCCGCCGCGCGCCCGACGGCCTCGCAGCGCCGCTTCACCCTGCCCGAGGAGGCGCCGATCATGCGCCAGGTCATGGGCTTTCTGGGCGACCAGGCGCGCACCCTCATGCGCGCGGGCGTCTCGCACGACCGCATCTGCATAGACCCGGGCGCGGGCGCGGGCTTCGACAAGTTCGCCGACGAGAACGTGGTCATCCAGCGCGCCACGCGCTCCATGGCCTCGATGGGCTACCCGCTCGCCTGCGCGGTCTCGCGCAAGCGCTTCGTGGGCGCGGTCTCCGGCGTGGCCGAGGCGCCGATGCGCGACGCCGCCACGGCGGGCGTCTGCATCGCGGCGATCGAGGGCGGCGCCCGCATCCTGCGCGTCCATGACGTCGCCGCCGTCTCCCAGGCGGTGAACGCCTACTGGGCCGTCTCGCACAAGGACGCGCGCCAGGGCTTTGTGAGCCTGGGTTCCAACGTGGGCAACCGCGTGGCCAACCTCGCCCGCGCCGCCCAGCTCATCGACGAGATTCCGCTCACCTGCGTGGTAAGCGTGAGCCACGCCTACGAGACCGAGCCCGCCTACGGCATCGCCACGCCGGTGGCCAACGCCGTGGCCGAGATCCGCACCGAGCTGCACCCGCTCGTGCTCATGGGCAAGCTGCTCGAGGTCGAGGACCAGATGGGTCGCATCCGCTCCGACGCGGCGACGCGCGACCCCAAGAAGCCGGGGACCGGCCCGCGCACCATCGACTGCGACCTCGTCTGGGTTGAGGGGGAGGCCCACGCCGGCGCGCGCCTCACGCTGCCGCACCCGCGCCTCGGCGAGCGCGACTACGTGATCGTGCCGATGGAGGATCTCATGCACGACCCGGAGCGCTTCCTTGCGCACGCCGGCGTGGCCGTGACCCCGCGCGAGGAGCGCGTGGGACAGGTCACCGCCGACCTGGGAGAGGTCACGTGGGAGTAGGGACGTCGCTCACGCTGCGGCCGGCCGTGCCGATGGGGCACGTGACGGGCGTACCGTACGTGGTCGCGCTCGCCGTGGTCCGCGAGCTCGGTGCCCGCGCGCGCTGGCCGCACGAGGTGGTCTCTCCGGACGGGGAGCCGCTCGTGAGCGTTGACGCCCGCGCCGGCTACGACGGCGAGGGCGTCTTCGTCCGCTGCGACCTCGCGTGGGACGCCAAGGAGAACCTCGACGCCGGCGCGCTCGAGCGCGCCGCCAGCGAGGCCGTCGACGCGTGGGCGCAGGGCGTCGCGGCGGGCCGCGCCGCAGCCGGCCCGCTCGCGCCGGTGCTCTCCGACTACTTTGACGTCCTTCTCGGCATGGGCGAGAAGGTCGAGGTCCTGCGTGGGGGCCGCGCGATTGGCGAGGGCACGCTCGTGGCCGTTGACGCGTGGGGCCGTGCGACGGTGCGCCTGGCAGGCGACGCCCAGGAGCTCGAGATCGCCCCCGAGCAGGCGCGTCTTCGCTACGTCTGAACGCCCTCCTTTCGAGGTTTGGGTTCACCGTTTTGCCAGACGGTGGGTATCCGTTTTTCGACACTGCTGTTTACCTGCGTGTTTGTAATAGGGTGGTATTTGGCCACCCGATGAGTGAACCCAAACCGTTTTCCGGTTTGGGTTCACTTTTTCGGCGCGGAGCTCTGTGACGACGGGGGCGCAGCGCAATTACCTGCGGTTTTATAACGGAAGACTTCTCGTGTGGGATGACGGTGAACCCAAACCGTCTGAGGGGCTATGCGCGACCGCGCTCCTCGAGCCAGATTTCGCGGATGCCGCGCAGCGTGAGGTCGGGATCGATCGCGTCGAAGAGGTCGGTCGCTCGCGCAACGGTGCGCGCGAGGCCGCCCGTGCCCACGACAGTGGCGCCTGGCTCGCCGAGCTCGGCCTTAATCCGCGCAACGAGCCCCTCCGCCTGCGCCGCAGCCCCGATCACGAGGCCCGACTGCAGCGCCGCCTCGGTGCTGTCGCCGAGCGCGTGCTGCGGCGCCTCCACGGGAATGCTTGCGAGCTTGGCTGCGCGCGAGAAGAGCGCGCCCGCGGAGAGCATGAGGCCCGGCGAGATGGCGCCGCCGCGATAGCGGCCCCCGGCGTCCACCACGTCGATGTTGGTCGCCGTGCCAAAGTCCACCACAATCACGGGCGCCCCGTAGGTCGTGCGCGCGGCGATGGCGTTGGCGATGCGGTCGGCCCCCACCTGACGCGGGTTGGGCATGGCGACCTCCATGCCGCAGGAGTGCCCGGCGCTCACGACGAGCGGCTCGTGTCCGAGGTGCGTCTCCAGGCAGCGACGCCACGCACGCTCGAGCGCGGGCACCACGCTCGCCACGCCGGCGTCGCTGACGGCGGCGAGGTCGAGTCCGTCTTTGCCGAAGTAGCCCCAGAGGCGTGAGTGCAGCATGTCCGAGGTGTCCGTGGTGTTGGTGGACATGCGCCACCCGCGCACGAGCGAGCCGTCCTCGTCAAAGAGGCCGAGCGTGGACTGCGTGTTGCCGACGTCTATGGCGAGGAACATTAGTCACCTCCGGGCCGGGGTTCTTCCCGCCCATCTTAGCGCGACGCGTGGCGGGAAATCTCCACAGATGCGCCACGACCTTTCTGATATAGTCATACGGCTACTGTCTTGGTCGGAACCAAGACGAACCCCCGCCCTGGTCGGAAACCAGGGCCTAACGTGAGGAGTCCTGCCATGAAGCAAGGTATCCACCCCGAGTACGTGGAGTGCAACGTTCGCTGCTCCTGCGGCAACACCTGGACCACCCGCTCCACCAAGAGCGAGATGCGCGTTGACCTCTGCGACAAGTGCCACCCGTTCTACACCGGCCAGCAGAAGCTCGTCGACACCGGTGGCCGCGTCCAGCGCTTCGCCGACAAGTTCGGTGGCGCCGCCGCTGCCCAGCTGAAGAAGGCCGAGGAGGCCAAGGCCGCCCGCGCCGCCAAGGCTGCCGAGGAGGCCGCTGCCAAGAAGGCCGCCAAGGAGGCCAAGGCTGCCGAGAAGGCCAAGCGTGCCGCCGAGCTCGCCAAGAAGGCCGAGGCCGAGGCTGCTGCCGCTCCCGCCGAGGAGCCCGCTGCCGAGGCTGCCGCCGAGGAGACCACCGAGGCCGCCGAGTAGCGCAAGCCCAGCGTACCTGGGAGCGCCCCGCAGGCATGTCGCCTGCGGGGCGCTTTTTCGTCGCGCGCGGCCGGGTCGCGTTACTGAGCGTCGCCCCCCGCGCGCGACAGCGCAAACGTGTCGGTGTAGCTCGCCGTGCGCTCGTACGGGATGAACAGGATCGCGTCGTCATAGGTGAACTCGCAGGCCAGCTCCGCGACTGCGGCCGACGGGTCCGCCTCCGTGCCAAAGCGCAGCGTGAGGATGGAGGTGCCGCCCACGTCGTCGGGCAGCGTGGCGACAAACACGAGACCCTCGTCGCCCGACTCGAGGGTCGCGGTGAACGGAACGTCCTCGAGTGCCAGGTCGCCCTCGCACGAGGCCGCGTCGTCGCCGGGGTTGGCGTGGTAGTGCGCCGTGCCGCTCACGCTGCCGGAGAGCGTGACGGCGCTGTCGCTCGCGCTCGTGCCCAGCACCTCCACGCTGAGCCCGCTCGCGCGCCCGGCCAGGCACTTGCCTCCCTCGGTCCGCTGGCTCTGGAACGTGCCGGACCAGGTGCCGAGAAGCGCGTCGAGGTTGCGCTCGCGCGCGTTGTCGGACACCTCCACTTGCGACACGCCCCACTGCCCGTTGGTCTGGCTGAACGAGAAGGTCACGGTCAGGTGGCACTCGTAGGTCGCAAACGCCTCGGCGCGGGTGCACGTGATCTCGAGCGTGTCGGTCTGGGCGTCCTCGTCAAAGGCCTCGCCGTCGACCGACACCGTGGCATCTGCGTAGAGCTCAGCGAGCGCGGGCTCGGTTCCGTCTGCCTCGTCGGCGCGGGCGAGCAGCAGGTGAACGTTGCTCAGGACCTTGTTCTGGTCCACGCCGGACGTCGCGCGCCAGGTGACGCCCTCGTTCGCGACGCCGGGCACGAGGGTCCACGTCCCGTCGACGAGCGCGTAGGAGAGCGTCGCCCCCTGATCGGCGCTCACCCCCTGGCCGGCGTAGCTGACCACGACCTCCGCCGTGGCGTAGCCGGAGGCGCCGAACTGGGCGTCGCCGCCTTCGAGCGCGGTCTGCGAGCGGCGGACCGAGCGCACGTCGACGCCCTGCGTCACGAGCGAGGCGTCGGTCCCGTAGGTGCCGCCGGAGTGCTCGGGCGCAACGAGGGCGGCGCGGGCGTCGGCAGCGACCGTGGCCGCATCGGGCACGGCAAAGGCCCGGAAGAGCGCGACGCCGAGAAGCGCGACGGCCGCGCAGAAGATGAGCGCGAGGGCGACCGTGGCGCCGCGATGGCGCCGCGCGAGGTCGCCGAGAAGAGCCGCCCTCCCGCGCAGGTACCCCGCGATCGTGCCGCCCACGTCGCGCGGGCCCGGCGCCGGCTCGCCGTCCGCCGCCGGGCGCGGGGCCGTGGCCTCGACGGGCGGGCGCCGCTCGGTCGGGGCGTCGCCGTCAAGCTCGTGCGTGGCCCCCGCCGTCTCCGTGGCCTCCTCGGCGCGCCCGTCCTTCTCGTCCTGCTCGCGATCTGACATGGTGCCTCCCTGGATTCGCGTGCGTCTAGTGTCTCACACCGCGACCTCGGGTATGATAGAAAGACTGAAGACAACGCAGGGAGTGAACATGCGAGACAAGCTGCTCAAGATCATCCAGGCATACGAGGAGCTCGAGAAGCGCCTCATGGACCCGGCCGTGGTCTCCGATCCCAAGGAGTACGCGCGCCTGGCCAAGGAGCACGCCAGCCAGACCGAGCTCGTGACGCGCGCACGGGAGTACCTCGGCGCGCTCGACGACATCGAGGCGGCCAAGGAGATGCTCCACGAGGCCGACGCCGACGAGAAGGCCATGCTCCAGGAGGACATCGCCGCCAACGAGGCCAAGCTCCCGGCCCTGGAGGAGGACATCAAGTTCCTGCTCATCCCGGCCGACCCCAACGATGACAAGGACACGATCGTCGAGATCCGCGCCGGCGTGGGCGGCGACGAGGCGGCTATCTTCGCGGGCGACCTCTTCAAGATGTACCAGCACTTCTGCGACGGTCGCGGCTGGAAGATCGAGGTCCTCTCGTCCAGCCCGTCGGAGGCCGGCGGCTTCAAGACCATCGAGTTCAAGGTCACGGGCGACAAGGTCTACTCCGTGCTCAAGTTCGAGTCCGGCGTCCACCGCGTCCAGCGCGTGCCCAAGACCGAGAGCCAGGGCCGCATCCAGACCTCCACGGCCACCGTGGCGGTCCTGCCCGAGGCGGACGAGATCGATATCCAGATCGACCCCGGCGACCTGCGCATCGACACCTACTGCGCGTCCGGCCCCGGCGGCCAGTGCGTCAACACCACCTACTCTGCGGTGCGCATCACGCACCTGCCCACCAACACCGTGGTGCAGTCGCAGGACCAGCGCTCGCAGATTCAGAACCGCGAGGTCTGCATGCAGATGCTGCGCGCTCGCCTCTACGAGATGGAGCTCGAGAAGCAGCAGGCCGAGCAGGGCGCCGAGCGCCTCTCGCAGATCGGCCACGGCAACCGCTCTGAGAAGATCCGTACCTACAACCAGCCGCAGGACCGCGTGACCGATCACCGCATCGGCTTCAACGGCACCTATAACGGCGTGCTCTTGGGCGATACCCTCCCGAGCGTGATCGAGGCCCTGGCCGCCGCTGAGCGCGCCGAGAAGCTCTCCCAGGTGGCGTAGCTGCGGGACGATCCTGCAAAACGATCGCTCGTGATGGAAAAACGCGGGCGCGTCTACAAAAGGTCCGCTCGTGATGGAGGATTCTTGCCGCTTGACGGCATTTGAATCAATATTTGATATCTAATCCTGCGGGTTTGTAGGCGCGCGCGAGTCCGGGCGCAGAAGATGGCGAAAATCTTCCATCACGAGAGAGACTTCTGCATCCGAGCGGGCGGTTTTCCGTCACGAATGACGTTTTTGCAGCATGGGGTGCGCGTTCGCCCGGGGGCGCTGCGCTATGATGCGGGGACGCAATCGAGCAAGAGGGGCGACCATGACGCACGACACCTGGACCATCAAGCGCGTCCTCGACTGGACGAGCGGCTATCTTGCGCGCAAGGGGGACGAGCACCCACGCCTCTCGGCCGAGTGGCTGCTCGCAGCTGTCACCGGGCTCTCGCGCGTGGAGCTCTACGTCAACTTTGACCGCCCGCTGCAGGCGGACGAGCTCTCCGAGATGCACGCCGCCATCGAGCGGCGCGCCGCGGGCGAGCCGCTGCAGTACGTGACCGGCGAGATGCCGTTTCGCCATATCGTCCTGAGGTGCGAGCGCGGTGTGCTCATCCCACGCCCCGAGACGGAGATCCTGGTCGACGCAGCGCTCGAGGGCGTGGACGCGGCGGGCGAGCAGAACGCGCGCGTGCTCGAGGTTGGCACCGGGACCGGCTGCGTTGCCCTCTCGATCGCCTCCGAGCGCCCGGGCACGCTGGTCACGGCGACGGACCTCTCCCCGCGGGCGGTCGAGCTCGCCCGGCGCAACTGCGAGGCCCTCGGCCTGGAAGGCGCCGTGGAGATCCTCGAGTGCGACCTCGCGTCCTGCGTGGACCCCAAGCTCATGGGCACGTTCTCCGTGCTCGTGTCCAACCCGCCCTACATTCCCACGCGCGTGCTCGCCGAGGAGGTCCCGGCCGAGGTCCGTGACTTCGAGCCG
>DXBZ01000121.1 GCA_019116265.1 Candidatus Olsenella stercoravium
CGTCGTCGCCCAACAGGCCGCGCTCCGCGCCCCAGAACTCCTCGCGGATCCACGTGAGGTCCTCGTCGCTCTGGGCGGCGAGGTAGGCGTCCGCCCCGGCGTCGTCCCAGGCGGCGGGCTCCGGCACGCTCAGGCACACGCCCGCGTGCGCGAGCAGGTAGAGCCGCTCCCCCACGCGCACGTGCGCGCTGCGCGGCCGCGTGCGGACCCAGTTGAGCAGGTCCTCGTACTCGTCCTCGTCGAGCGTCTCGAGCCCGTCCAGCGTGACGGCGCCGCCGTTGATCGACCAGTTCATGGCCGCGAGCGGGTCGCCCTGGCTGCGCAGGTAGTCGAGCATGAGGTCCTCGTGGTTGCCGATCAGGGCCTCCGCACCGGGCAGCGCGTGCACGAGGCGCAGCACGCCGATCGGGTCCGGGCCGCGGTCGATCATGTCGCCCAGGCAGAGGATGCGGTCGCCCTCGGCCGGCGAGACGCGCATGAGGACGCGCTCGAGCGTGGCCCGGTGGCCGTGCACGTCCGAGAAGACGTAGGTGGACATGTGCTCGGCCTCCCTCGACCTGTCCGCATCCTGCAATCCTACCCAGCCTAGCACCTCACGAGACGCACGCCCAGACCGCGTCCGGGAAGTGGTCGCGCGCGGGCTAGGAGCGCCTGCCCCGTCGCCGCGCGCGGGCCGCCCGGAGGCGCCAGGCGGGCACGACGCCCACGTCGACGGCGTGCGCCGGGAGCCTGCGCTCCCCGGCAGCGCGCACCTCGGCGACGATCCGGGACATCGTGGCGTCAAACCGCTCGCGCTTGAGCTGGCACTCCCAGACCACGAGCAGCGTCCAGCCGTCCTCCAGGAGCAGCCGGGCGTTGCGCGCGTCGCGCTCCCGGTTGCGCGCGAACTTCTGCTCCCAGAACTCGGGGTGGGTCTTGGGCCTCGACGGCCCGCAGAACGGGCACCGGTGCCAGAAGCAGCCGTTGATCTGTATCGCCACGCGGCGACCGGGGAAGCACACGTCGGGCCTGCCGGGCGCCTTCTTCCAGTGGAGCCGGTAGCCGGTGAGGCCAGCCTCGCGCAGGGCGGCACGAACGCGCAGCTCAGGGCCCGTGTTCTTGGACCGGTTGGCCTGCATGACGTGGCGCGTCGCCTCAGACGACGCCGCAGGGACGCCGGCGCGAGCTACCACGCGAGCCTCTCCCCCGGCAGCGTGGGGCAGCCCTCGAAGTTGAGGTCGGCGGTGAGCTCGCGCGCGCCCGCGAGGTCGAGCTCCGGCGCGAGCAGCGCGTCGAGCACGGTCAGCACGCGCGCGTGGGCGCCGTCGTAGAGGTCCCAGAAGCTCGCGGTGCTCGTCTCGTGGGTGAAGGGGTTCTCCCACGGCCGGTGGTCGCGGTTGTCAAAGTCGGAGGTGTCCTCCGGCCGCGCGCGGTGCGACATCGAGCATATGAGCGAGAAGGGCGTTCTTCTCGCCAGGCGCTCGGCGGTGCCGAGCAGCGCGCGCTTCCTGCCCGAGGGCGAGTCAAAGACGCGCTGGACCAGGCGGAACTCGCGGACGGCCGTGGAGAACGTGCGCGGGTCGACGGCGCGCTCAAAGACCCAGAGCGCCGCGTAGAAGTAGAGCTTGTCAACGGCGGCGAGCACGGCGCGCGAGGCCGCGAGCGTCCGCTCGTGCGGCCGCCAGCGCTCGACGGTGCGGCCGGTGGTCGCGTAGAGGACCATCTCGTCGAGGTCGCGCTCGATCTCTGCGTGGACGCGCGAGGCGGACGTCTCGTCGAGGCCCTCCACGCCCGCTGCGACAAGGCCGTTCTGCCGCCAGTACACGAACGGGTGGACGGTGGAGTCGAGCAGCCAGTGGCACGCGAAGCCCGCCACGTAGGCGCGGGCGACCTGCCGCTCGCGGCCCTCCAGGCGCAGCGCCGCCTCCCTCATGGCGAGAAGGACCTCGGAGGGCGCGGCGTCGTGCAGGGCGTTGCCCAGCGGCGACCACTTGTGCATGAGCGGGTCGATGACGAGGTAGAAGAGCGGGTCCGGCCCCTGGTTGCCCAGGAGGAACGCGTCGCGCTCGGCGGGCGTGCGCAGGTTCAGCAGGCTGGTCACGTCCTCGAGGACGCCCTGACCAAAGAGGTCGTGCGTGAGAATGGCAGGCATCGCGGGCCCTTTCTTCGTGTCCTGACCCGATTATGCCCCAATCCGCGAGGCGCCGTTCACCTCGCCCGCCGTTACGCACTTCTTACGCGTCGCGCGCCCCCAACTCGCCTAACATAGAGGCGTTGTGGCGTCGCAGGAAAGGAAGCACATGGCGCACCAGAAGATGACCAAGGCAGAGAAGAGCTGGATCGTCTACGACGTGGGCAACTCCGCGCTCGTCCTCCTTGCCACGAGCGTGATCCCCATCTACTTCTCCTCCCTCTCCCCCGACGGCGAGGTCGTGGTGGCCTGGAGCTACGCCGAGACGGTGGCGTCGCTGATCATCGCGCTGCTGATGCCCGTGCTGGGCTCAATCGCGGACATGCAGGGCATGAAGAAGAAGTTCATCGTGGGCTGCGTGGGCACCGGCGTGGTGGCCACGGTGGCGCTCGGCTTTGTGACCACGGCACTCGCGTTCCTGATCATCTACGTGATCTCCTCCGTGGCGCTCAACTCCTCGATGGTCTTCTACGACGCGCTGCTCGTGGACACCACCACCGACGACCGCATGGACGAGATCTCCAGCCAGGGCTACGCCTGGGGCTACATCGGCAGCTGCGTGCCGTTCATCGCGTGCCTGGGCGTGGTTTTGGGCTACGAGGCGCTGGGCATCACGATGCAGACCGCCATGCAGATTGCCTTCATCATCACCGGCGTGTGGTGGGCGGCCTTCACGGTGCCTGTGCTCAAGAACGTGCAGCAGCTCCACTTCAAGCCGCGCGCCCCGCACGCGGTCGCGGGCGCCGTGCGCGGCCTGACCGGTACGCTGCGCGAGATCTGGGCCAACCAGGCGATCCGCTATTACATGATCGCGTACTTCTTCTACATCGACGGCGTGCACACCATCATCAAGCTCTCCACGAGCTACGGCACCGAGCTGGGGATCGACTCCACGCAGCTCGTGCTCGCGCTGCTCGTCACGCAGTTCGTGGCCTTCCCGAGCGCCATCATCTATGGTCGCCTCTCGTCCAAGTACGGCACGCGCCGCATGCTGCTGATCGCGATTGCGGCCTACTTTGGCATCACGCTCTTTGCCGCGTTCTTCCTGCGCTCGGCCGCCGAGTTCTGGTTCCTGGCCATCCTGGTGGGCATGTTCCAGGGTGGCATCCAGGCGCTCAGCCGCTCCGAGTTTGGCAAGCTCGCGCCTAAGGACCGCGCCAACGAGTACTTTGGGTTCTTTGACATCTTTGGCAAGTACGCCGCCATCCTGGGCACGTTCCTCGTGGGCACGTTCACCGCGCTCACCGGCAACTCCAGCCTCGGCGTGCTCTCGATCGCCGTGCTCTTTGTCGTGGGATTTGTCACGATGCTGCGCGTTCCCGAGCGCACGGAGGCGTAGGCGCGGGCGTCGATCACGCCGCATTTTCACTTTTAGGCAGTTTGCGCTCAAGTGCAGAAGTATCACCGCGCAGGTAGCAATTCCCTACCTGCACTTCTCTTACCTGACGAACGCGGGATACTTCGTGAGTGCGGAACAAACTGCCTAAAACTGTCTTAGGGGCAACTGGCGGAACAATGCGACGGCGGGCCCGGGGACTGCCCCGGGCCCGCCGTCGCATCTGTCGTGGAAACCACTCTACGCCAAGCGGCCGATGAGTGCCTCGAGACGGTCGCAGGCCTCGTCGATCTGCTCGGCCGTGATCACGAGCGGCGGCAGGAAGCGCAGGATGGAGTCGCCGACGTGGTTCATGACCAGACCCTCGGCCAGGTCGGGATCATCCACACGGCCAGCCGGTTTTTCTTTTGTGGTCAGCACCAGCTGACGGCGGTAAAATCCGTCGCTCCGGTCAAACAGCGCCTGCAAATCTCCGTTGGAGAAAGCCAGCAGCCGGGCGCACATCCATCCCTGATAGC
>DXBZ01000122.1 GCA_019116265.1 Candidatus Olsenella stercoravium
GACCTCGGCCTGGAGCTCCGAGAGGGTCGCCTGGTCGGCCGTGAGGTTGGCGAAGACGTTGCCAAGGCCGCGGATGGGTGCGGTCACGGTGGCGCCGAGCATCCGCACGGGCGAGGTGACGGTCTGGAACGCGCCGCGAACCGCCTCGAGGGGGCCGTCCGACCCGCCCTGACAGCTCAGCGTGAAGAGGGCGACGGAGAGGACGAGGCACACGACGAGCTCGCGCGCGCCGCCAGAGCGTCGATTTGTGCCCAGGGTCGGTGCCGCCCCCCGACCGCTCGAGGTCAGCGGCACGCTACTGCCCCGTGCTCTGGACGAAGCCACCGGACAGCGCATTGGCCTCGAGGACCTTGGCGCAGCCGTTGACGACGTTCTCGAGGGCGGTCGGGCTCACGTTGACCGGGACGCCGGTCTCCTCGCGCAGGCGCTGGTCGAGCCCGCGCAGCAGGCCGCCGCCACCGGTGAGGAGGATGCCGTAGTACATCAGGTCGGAGGCGAGGTCGGGAGGGGTGACGTCGAGCGCGTCCTTGACGGCCTTGGTGACCTCGTCGAGGGGGCGGTTGAGCGCGCGGCGGATCTCCTCGCTCTCGATGCGCACGGTCTTGGGCAGACCGCTCATGACGTCACGGCCGTTGACCTCGACGTCGAGCTCCTCGGCGAGCGGCGCGGCAGAGCCGACCTTGATCTTGATGTCCTCGGCGGTGCGCTCGCCGATGGAGAGGTTGTAGGCGTCGCGCACGTGCTGGAGGATCGTCTGGTCAAACTCGTCGCCTGCGGTGCGGATGGACTGCGAGACGACGATGCCGCCCATCGAGATGACGGCGACCTCGGTCGTGCCGCCGCCGATGTCGACGACCATGGAGCCGGTCGGGTCCTCGATCGGGAGGTCGGCGCCGATGGCTGCGGCCATCGGCTCCTCGATCAAGTACGCCTGGCGGGCGCCCGCCTGGATCGTCGCCTCAAAGACCGCGCGCTTCTCGACAGACGTGACACCAGAGGGGACGCACACGACGACGCGCGGCCGGGGCGACCACGGGTAGCGACGCTCGCGGGCCTTCTCGATGAAGTAGCGCAGCATGACCTCGGTGACATCAAAGTCGGCGATGACACCGTCCTTGAGCGGGCGTTCGGCGATGATCGAGCCGGGGGTGCGGCCGATCATTCGCTTGGCGTCCGCGCCCACGGCGAGCACGCGGCTCTCGCTCTTGTCGATCGCGACGACGGAGGGCTCGTTGATGACGATGCCCTGCCCGCGCACGGCGACGAGCGTGTTGGCGGTTCCAAGGTCGATGGCCAGGTCGCCGCCGTATTCGCCAAACAGGGAGTCAATGATCGACATGGGCACGTCCTACTCGGTCGTCGTGTCGGCGCCCGCGCCCTCGCCGGCGTCGCCGGTCGTGGTCGTCGTGTCGGCGCCCTCGCCGGCGTCGCCGGTCGTGGTCGCCGTGTCGGAGGCGTCGGGGTCACCCACGGGGTCGGCGTCGGAGCCGGCGGGCTCGCTCAGGTCGGCGGAGTCATCGGTAGCGGGCTGCTCGTCATCCTGGGAGAGGTAGACGGGGGTGACCGCGCTGACCTTCCAGCCGATTCCGTCGCGCGTCATCTCAATCGTGTAGTCCTGCTGGCCGCTGCCCGCGAGCGTGGCGGTCAGGTAGACAGTCGACTCCATCATGGAGCGGTCGACGCCGGTCACCTCGACCTCGGCGCCGGACGGGAGGATGTCGGACATCTCCTGGATCTGTGCGGTCGAGAGGTCGCTCACCACGTACTGGGCGAGGTCGGAACCCTGCGTCTTGGCGTCAAAGATCTGCTCGGCGACAGCCTGCTGCGTGGGCCAGCCGTAGCCGTTGATATAGGCAAAGACGCCGCCGCCGGCAACGACGAGCAGCAGGAAGAAGATGACGAGAAACACCTTGAGACCGGTGTGGCGGTGCTTGCGCTTCACCTTGCGGTCGAGACGGTCCTGCTGGACGAGGTCCTCCTCGCTGACCGAGAAGAAGCCGGTGTCCTCGGGGGACGGGATGAGCTCTCCCGACGCGCCCGTCGGGTCGAGCGGGTCGTACGAGGAGGCGCCGTAGCCGGCCGCGGCGAGGAAGGCGTCGGTCTCGGAGGGCTGGCGGGAGCCGATGGAGGCAACGGCCTTGCGCGCGGCGTCATAGGAGGCCTGGGCCTCCGGGGAGAGGGTGTAGGTGCCGTCGGCGGTGGCGTGAGCAAAGGCGTCGACGGCCTCGTTCATGCGGTTGGCGGCGACGTAGGCGAGCGCGAGGTCGCACCAGATCCTGTTCTGGTCCTCGAGCGGGGTCGTGAAGTCGAGTGCGGTGCGGTACGCCTCGACGGCGTCAACCGCGCGCCCGAGCCTCATGAAGCAGCTGCCGAGGTCGCTGAGGGCGGTCGCGGGGGCGGGATTGGACTCGTCGATCGCGGCGCTTCGGTACGCGATGCCCGCGTTGCGGATGTCACCGACCTGCTCGTACGCGCTGCCGAGGGCCATGTAGGCCTTGTAGGGGGTGGGGTAGGTGGCGTCGCCGACCGCATCGGTCAGGGCGACGATGGCCTCCTGCGGGCGACCGGCGGCGAGCAGGGCGCGGCCGCGGTTGCACGAGAGGGCGCCGCGCTTGCCGTATGCGACGTCGGCAAGGGCCGCCTCGTACGAGGACGCGGCAGCGTCGAACTGGCCGAGCTTCATGTGGGCGTTGCCGCAGAGGTGATCGACCTCGCCCGAGACCTCGCCGGGCTGCTTGGCCCCGTCGAGAAGCGTTGCCGCGCGGAGCCAGTCGCCCTCCTGGTACGCGAGCTTGCCGGATTCAAAAGCCTGCTGATTCACGATTCCCTCCTGAATGGCTCGCGGTGCCTACGCGTCGAGACGCTCGATGCGAACCGAGTTGATGACGTCCCCTGCCCTGAGCTCGCCGATGACCTCGGCGCCGTCGATCGTGTGACCAAAGACAGTGTATCCAGAGTCGAGCCCGTGCTGGGGGCCGAGGCAGAAGTAGAACTGCGACCCCGCGGAGTCCGGGTCGGCGGAGCGCGCCATCGCCAGGGCGCGGTCGTCGTGCGAGTTGCGCGGGTTGGTGGTGAACTCCTGACGGATCCGATAGCCCGGGCCGCCCGTGCCGGGGTGCCCGTGGGGTCCGCTCTCGCCGCGAGCGACCTGCTCGGGCGTCATGTCCCTTGTGTTGGGGCAACCGCCCTGGATGACAAAGCCGGGGACGTAGCGGTGGAACTTGAGATCGTCGTAGAAGCCGCTCATGGCGAGCTCGCAGAAGTTGGCAACGTGCACGGGCGCGCCGTCGCCGTCAAGGGCCACGCGGATGACGCCCTTGGAGGTGTCAAACACGGCGACCTCGTCGCCGACCACCGGATAGTCCGGCGTGTGGAGCGGGTCCTGGATGAATCCCATGTCGCCTCCGTCCAGTTTCATGGGGCAGTTTTCTTCAACTCCATGATTTTAGCAGTATGCAACAGGTTTCACATATTCGGCAGACGCACCCTTAAGGGGCGGTCGAGGGTTGCCGGCCGCAAGGGCACGCTACTGCGCGCGGGTCGGCTTCCAGGCGTCGTAGTTCTCGGCAAAGAGGCGCTCGTAGTCGGAACCTGAGCGGAGCACGGACGCGATGGTGTCGGCGGAGGCGGAGAGGTCGGACGCATCCGACGCCTGCTGCCAGGCGCGGGTCAGGGCGTCGCAGCGGTTGCGAAGCCAGTTCCCGAGCGTCTGGATGTGCTCGAGGTCCTCGGCATAGAGCCCGTCGCAGTCGTCGAGCAGCGCCGCGTCGGAGATGAGGTTGGAGACGTCGATGGAGATGGCCTCGGCCTGCGAGAGGCCGTCGGGAATCGCGCTCGCGTCACCGGTCTCGCAGGCGTCGAGAAGGGCGTCCTCGCTCTCCCCCGTCGCGCGCTCGAGCTCCGAGAGCGCCGCGTAGGCCTCCTCGATCGGGGCGAAGGGGTCCGTCTCGGCGCCGTCCGCGTCGGCCCCCTCGCGGTCCTGCCCGCTCAGGGACTCGACGGCGCCGGGGTAGCCGGACATGGAGGTGTCCGCCGGCTCGGAGGCGCGGGTCACGGACGCGGTGGGGTCCCACGGGTGCGTGATCAGAAGCGCGGCGCCGCCCACGACCGCCACGGCGAACAGGGCGGCAAAGGCGAAGGCCCGGGGCCGCGGCATGCGGTCCCGTCGCGCCGCAGGCGACGACTCGTCGCTGGCGGGCGGGATGGCGCTCTCGATGCGCGTCATGACGCCGGTGCGGGCGCTCTCGGCCTCGGAGGGGGCGTCGGGCCCGTCTATCTGGGGCAGGCCGAGGTCTCTCACGGGCCGCTCGGGCACCTCCTCGCGGATGATCCTGCCGCACTTGGGGCAGACGTCCGCCGAGGGCGGGACGAGGGCCCCGCACCCGGGGCACCAGACCAGGTCGCCGACAGATATCTTCTGCGTCACCTGGGTCGACGCGTGGCACCGAGGGCAGGTCGCCGAGCCGTCGGGCACCAGCGCGCCGCATCGTGGGCAGACCTGTGACAAGAGGCCCTCCCCTCTCAGCAGATCGAGTCGAGCACGTACGGGAGGATGCCGCCCCGGGCGAGGAACGCGCCCTCCATGGGCGTGTCGACGCGCACGACGCAGCGGAAGGAGACCGAGGTGCCGTCCGGGCGCGTGGCGCGCACGACGACGCGCGCCGGGGACGGGAGGCCACCCGAGAGGTCGACCGGGTCGACGTCAAAGGCCTCGTCACCGGTAAGACCGAGCGACTCGGCCGTCTGACCCTCCTCGAACTGAAGGGGCAGGACGCCCATCTGGACCAGGTTGGAGCGGTGGATGCGCTCGAAGCTCTCCGCGATGACGGCACGCACGCCCAAAAGCAGCGGACCCTTGCCCGCCCAGTCGCGGCTCGAGCCGGAGCCGTAGAGCTTGCCGGCAACGACGACGAGGGGCACCCCGGCGGCGCGGTACGCCTCGGCGGCGTCGAAGATGGGCTCGACCTCGCCCGTGAGGAGGTTTCTGGTCCAGCCTCCCACACGGCCGTCGGCCAGCGCGTTTCTGAGCTTCACGTTGGCGAAGGTGCCGCGCGCCATGACCTCGTGGTTGCCGCGGCGCGCGCCGTAGGTGTTGAAGTCGGCAGGCCGGACCCCGCGCTCGGAGAGGTAGCGCGCCGCCGGGGAGTCCTGGGCGATGGAGCCCGCAGGCGAGATGTGGTCGGTGGTCACGAAGTCACCGAGAAGGGCGAGCGCCCGTGCGCCGCGCACCTCGATGATGTCCTGGGGGCGCGCGATGTCAAAGTAGGGCGCACGCCGCACGTAGGTGGAGGACTCGTCCCACGGGAAGGTGGCCGACTCACCCGACTCGATCGCGCGCCAGGCGGCGCCGCCCTCGAGAAGGCCGCGCGAGCCCTCGGCGAAGAGGTCGGCGTCGAGGTGCGCGTCAAGCGCGGCGCAGACCTCGTCGTCGGTGGGCATGATGTCGGCGAGCATGACGGGGCTTCCGTCGGGGGCGTGTCCCACGGGCTCCGACGCGAGGTCAACGTCCATCGTCCCCACGAGCGAGTAGGCGACGACGAGCGCGGGCGCGCAGAGGTAGTTCTGGCTCACGTCGGGCGAGATGCGCCCCTCGAAGTTGCGGTTGCCGGAGAGCACGCTCGTGAGCTCGAGTCGCTCCGCGTGCGCCTTGAGGCAGGCCTTGATGTCGCCCGAGTTGCCGATGCAGCTCATGCAGCCAAACCCGCAGGTGTAGAAGCCCAGCTCGCGCAGGGGCTCGGAGAGGCCGCAGCGCTCGAGCAAAAGCTCGGTGGCGTGGCTGCCCGGGGCGAGGACCTTCTTGACCCAGGGCCGGGGGGCGAGCCCGCGCTCCACGGCGTGCCGCGCCAGCAGGCCGGCGGCGACCATCATGGCGGGATCCGTCGCCGTGGTGCAGCTCGTGATCGCAGCGATCGCTATGGCTCCGTGGCCGAGCGGGCCGGCACCGTCCACGTCCACGCGCTCGGAGAGGTCGCGGCCGTTCGCACGCGCGGCGGCCTCGAAGCGCTCCTTGAGGCCGGAGACCGTGACGCGGTCGTGCGGGCGGGAGGGGCCGGCGAGCGAGGGCTCGACGTCGGCAAGGTCGAGCGTCAGGGTGCGGGCGTAGGTGCGCTCGCGACCGGCCCCAAACACCCCCTGGGCCTCGAGGTAGCCGCGCGCGAAGTCGAGCTCGGAGGCGTCACGCCCGGCGAGCCTGAGGTACTCGAGGGTCTTCTCGTCCACCGGGAAGAGCGTGGCCGTGGCGCCGTACTCGGGCGTCATGTTGGAGACGCAGGCGCGCTGCGTGGCGCTGAGGGCGGCGACGCCCTCGCCCGTGACCTCCACGATCGCGCCGACGACGCCCTCGGCGCGCAGGAGCTGAGCGACGGTCAGGGCGACGTCCATGCCGGAGACGCCCGCGCGCAGCGAGCCCGTGAGCCGCAGCTCGACGACAGGTGGCACGAGCATGGAGACGGGCTGGCCGAGGGCCGCCGCCTCCGCCTCGATGCCGCCGACGCCCCAGCCGAGCACGCCGACGCCGTTGGCCGTGGTGGTGTGGGAGTCGGTGCCGACGAGCGTGTCGAAGCACGCGACGTCCTTCTCGCCCGCGAGCGCGTCGGTCGTGACCACGTCGCAGAAGCGCTCGATGTTGAGCTGGTGGCAGATGCCGCCGCCGGGGGGCACGATCCTGACGTTGTCAAACGAGCGGCTCGCCCACTTGAGGAACGAGAAGCGCTCGCGGTTGCGCGCGGCCTCGAGCTCCTCGTTCTTCGCGGCGGCGCAGGGCGTCTCGGCCTCGTCCGCGATCACGGAGTGGTCGACGACGAGGGTGCAGGGGATCTGGGGGTTCACGCGCATGGGGTCCCCGCCGCGCGCGACCATGGCGTCGCGCATGGCGGCAAAGTCCACGAAGACGGGGACGCCCGTGAAGTCCTGGAAGAGGACGCGGGCGGGCATGAACTCGATCTCGTCGCCCGCGGACCCGGAGAGGCCGGCGTCCACCACCGCGCGCGCCATGCGGACGGCGTCCTCGTCGGTCGAGGCGCGGCGCACGACGTTCTCGAGCAGCACGACCAGCGCGCGCGGGAGCCTGTCGGCGCCGGGGATGCCGGAGACGACGTGCGCGAGGCGCGCGACGCCGCCCGCCTCGAGGACGACGGGCGTGCGAGCCTCGCGGACCGCCGCTTCGAGGTCACAGGTCTTCGTCATGTCTGCCCTCCACCTTTCTCACGATCTCAAGGAAGCGCTCGTTGGTCTCGAACCCGGCGAGCGAGCGGCTATACATCCAGTTGAAGAAGGCCACGGCGACAAGGCCCGCCGCGACGATCACGACCCCCATGCTACCCGTAAACGAGACGATCTCGAAGAACGGCGCCGCAACCGTACACCCAAGCGCAACAATGGAGACGATGACGGCGAGCAGGGCGGCGCGCAGCGGGGTCATCGGCTGGGAGATGCGCCAGATCAGCGCGACGCCCACGCAGGCGACGAGCACGGTGCACACCGACGAGATCTCGTCGAAGGAGTGGCCGAGCGCGCGGCCGACCACGAGCTCGGCAAAGAGGGCGCACACGATGGCGACCGAGGCCGGCAGCGAGCGCGCCAGGACGTTGGCGAGGAAGTTGCCGCGCACGAGCTCGTGGTTGGGCTCAAGCGCGAGCACAAACGACGGTATGCCGATCACGGCCGTCGAGAGCAGCGACATCTGGATCGGGATGAACGGGTACGGCGGCATCACGATGCAGACGAGCGCGAGCGCGGCCGTGAACACGGTCTTCACGAGGAACAGCGACGCGGAGCGCTGGAGGTTGTTGATCGAGCGCCTTCCCTCGGCAACGACCTCGGGCATGTGGGCAAAGTCGTTGTCGGCGAGCACGATCTCCGATACGTTGCGCGCCGCGGCCGACCCAGACGCCATGGCGACCGAGCAGTCCGCCTCGCGCAGGGCCAGCACGTCGTTCACGCCGTCGCCGGTCATCGCCACGGTGCGGCCGCGACGGTGCAGCGCCTGCACGAGCTCGCGCTTCTGCTGGGGGGTCACGCGGCCGAAGACGCGGGCCTCGTCGACGGCCGCGTCGAGCTTCTCGGGCGTGTCGAGCGTCGTCGCGTCGACGTAGCGCCGGGCCTCGGGCACCCCAGCGCGCTCGGCGATGGCCGACACCGTACGGGGGTCGTCGCCGGATATCACGCGCAGATCCACGCCCTGCTCGAGGAAGAACCTCATGGTCTCGCCCGCCGTCGGCCTGATCTCGTCGCGGATGGCCACGCAGCCGATGAGACGCACGTCGCCCTCTATGGCGTCATCGGTCGAGAAGGACGCGCACTCGCCGACCACGAGCACGCGCTCGGTCGCGTCGAAGGCCGTGGCGAGGGCGTCGGCCTCGCGCGCGCGATCGGCCCCGAGCACGAAGGCCGCCGCACCCATCACGAGCGCGCGGCCGTCCGCGCTGACGCAGCCGGAGTACTTGCGGGCGGACGAGAAGGGCACGGCGCGCGCGCAGCGGGCCGGCGCGAGGTTCTTCTCGGCGGCGTAGCGCAGGATGGCGCGCGCGGTCTCGTTGGCATCGGCCTCGTTGGCGGCCACGATCGCAGCGAGCGCGGAGGCGACCTCGCAGGCATGGACACCCGGTGCGCCCACGACGCTCGCGACCTCCATCTCGCCGGTGGTGATGGTGCCGGTCTTGTCGAGGCAGAGGGTGTCCACGCGCGCGAGCGTCTCGACGCAGTAGGCCTGCTGCACGAGGACCATGCGCCGACCCAGGCGGAAGGTCGCGATGGCAAGCACCGACGAGGTGAGCAGCACGAGGCCCTGCGGGATCATGCCGATGACCGCAGCGACCGAGGTGAGGATCGCGTCGTCCAGACTCCCGCCGTCCATGAGGTAGGAGCGGGCAAAGAGACCGAGGCCAAGCGGGACCAAGACGACGGTGCCCAGGCGAATGATCGCCCTGAGCGTGGCCTGGATCTCCGAGCGCACGGCCTTGACGTACTTGGCCTCGGCGTTGATGCGGGCGGCATAGCCCTCCGCGCCCACGCGCGTCACGCGCGCCACGAGGCTGCCAGCGTCCACGAAGCTGCCCGAGAGCAGCTCGTCGCCGGGACCCTTGGAGACGGGCTTGGCCTCGCCGGTGAGCAGGCTCTCGTTCATGGAGACAAAGCCCTCGACGATCACGGCGTCGGCGGGGACCTGGTCGCCGTGGGCGAGGCGCATGAGGTCGTCGGCCACGAGCTCGGAGGGGGGCAGCGAGCGCTCCCCGGACGCGCGGATGACCGCAACCTCCTTCTGGGTGAGGATCGTCAGCCTGTCGACCATGCGCTTGGCGCGGATCTCCTGCGTCACGCCTATGAGGAGGTTGGCGCCGACCACGCACATGAAGAGCATGTTGCGGTACTGGCCGGTAAGGAGCACCAGGACGGCGAGCGCCACGTTGACGCCGTTGAAGAGCGTGAGCGCGTGCTCGGCGAGGATCTGGCGGACCGACTTGGTCTTGACGTCGGTGTTGGCGTTGGTGCGCCCGTCGGCGACGCGCTCGGCGACCTCGGCGTCCGTGAGGCCGCGCGGCTCGGCGTTCTTCTCGTCTGGCGTCATCTCTCCCCTCTCGACAAGCGACCATTGTGACACGAGGTCGCGGGGAGAGCGCGAACCTTACGAAAAAGAGAGAATGCCTCCACGAGCACGAAAGAGCAAAACGGGTCCGTCGGCGCGAGGCAGACGGACCCGTGCGATGCGTGGTGCGCCCAGGGGGATTCGAACCCACGACCTTCTGCTCCGGAGGCAGACGCTCTCATCCACTGAGCTATGGGCGCGTGCGCATGACAGTATAACCAATCGGAAACACCGTGACACGCCCAAAGAGATAGAATCCGGGAAACACCCTCGGCGAGAGGAGCTCTCATGTTCTGTCCCAAGTGCGGCGCCACCAACCCCGACGGCGCCAAGTTCTGTGCCGGCTGCGGCGCCACGCTCGGCGCGGCGCCGGCGAGCACCGGAGCCGCGGCGCCGGCCGCGCCCGTGCGCCCCAAGAGCGGACGCGGGCGCGTCGTGGGCGTCATCGTGGGCGCGGTCGCGATCGTCGCCGTGGCGGCCGCCGTTATCTACAACGTCTTCTTTGCCGAGCGCGCCTTCCAGGGCGACCTCGGCCTCGTCGTCAACGGGGGGCACGGGCTCGTCAACTACTCGCTCTCCGTCAACGATGACACCATGACTATCACCGGCTCGGGGGAGTATGGCTCGGTGACGGTCTCCGCCCCGATCACCTCCCGTCAGGCGGTCGACGGCGGCACGCTCTTCTCGTTCGAGAACGTCACCTGGAACAGCATCACCGGCACCGGCGATTATGCGGAAAGCATAAGCGACGCCAGGGAGTCGATTGGAGACCTTGACGCCTCCGCGCAGATCATCATCCCAAACTCCACCTCGCGTGGCAGGGTTGACGGGGACTGGTCCTTTGACGCGCGCCTCAACATGACCGGCGGTTACTCGAACCACCCGAAGGCCATCGACGTTGCCTTGCGCGCAACCGCGGATGCGTCGATGACATCCCTTGAGGCGAGCGTCCCCAACTACATGGTCTGGAACTACACGCTTACGGGCACCGATGGAACCTACACCATCATGATGGAGGACGGCCACACGCTCACCCTCACCGTCCTGCCCAAGTAGCGATAAGAGCCTCACGTGGCGACCCTCGTCGCATCGCATGTCAGCCGCTCCTTTGGTGACGGCCCCGAGCGTCAGGTGGTCCTCGACGACCTGACGCTCGAGCTTTCCTCCCCCGCGCTCGTCGCCGTCCTCGGCGAGAGCGGATGCGGAAAGACGACGCTGCTCAACATCCTGGGCGGACTCGACCGAGACTTCGAGGGGTCGCTCCTCGTCGACGGGAGGGACACCGGCTCCTTCTCGGAGGGAGACTGGGATCGCTTCAGGGCGCGCGAGGTCGGGCTGGTCTTTCAGTCCCCCAACCTCATCGGTCACCTGAGCGTCGCCGAGAACGTGCGACTCGCGCAGAGCCTCGCGGGCGTGCCGGCCGCCGCCGCACGGGACCTGCGGGAGCGGGCGCTCGAGCGGTGCGGAATCAAGGAGCTCGCCGACAAGCGGCCCGCCACCCTCTCCGGGGGCCAGGCGCAGCGCGCGAGCGTGGCGCGGGCGCTCGCCAAGGACCCGGCGATCCTGCTCGCGGACGAGCCCACGGGATCCCTGGACGAAGGGAGCGGCCGCGCCGTGATGGAGCTTCTCACAGGGCTCGCACGGGAGCGTCTCGTCATCATGGTCACCCACAACGAGCGCCTCGCACGGGCTTACGCCACCGAGATCCTGCGCCTGGAGGACGGCCGCATCGCTCGTGAGGGGCCTGCGGCCGCGCGCGGGCGGGCGAGCGCCCCAAAGTCCGCCGACGCGGGGGCGTCGCGCCGGGAGATCGCGCGCCTCGCGCTCCGGCACGTCCAACGGCGCAAGGGGCGCTCGCTCGTCACGGGCGCGGCGGTGGCGCTCGCGGCGCTGTCGACGGTTCTCATGGTCGCGCTCGGCCTGAGCGGCCACGGCTTCCTTGAGCGCCTCGCGCTCGGCCTCTCGCTCTCCCACCCCCTCGTCGTCACCTCAGACCCCTCGCTTGACCTCTCCGTCGATGGCGGCACTGCGCCAGACGGCGCTCTCGTCGTGAGCGACGCCGGCGCCCGAGCACTCGAGACGCTCGCTGACGCGGATGGTTCCGGGGCGTCGCTCGGGGGGCTCTACCGCTACCTCACGCTCTCCCATCCCGAGCTCGCCGAGGGCACCCTCGACATCCAGCGTGGCTACGACCTCGAGCTCAACCTCTACGACAGCGAGGGCGAGCAGCTTTTGCGCGCCGGCTCGCCCGTGCTCGGCGAGCGCCTGTCGAGGGCGGGGCTCGTCGAGCCGGAGCTGCGCTCACAGATCGAGTCCAGGCTCTCCTCCGCCGACCTGATGCGGGAGCTGGTGAGAAACGACGCTACCGGCGAGACCCCCTACGAGGTGCTCGCCGGCCGTCTTCCCGAGTCGGCAGACGAGGTCGTGGTCATCGTCGGCCAGAGTGCGGAGATGCTCGACCTCGTCGCCGCCGAGCTCGGCCTCATGAGCACCGACGAGCTCATGGAGGGCCTCGATGACGACGCCCCGGGCACCGTCGCGCTGCCCTACGACGACATCCTCGGAACCACCTACCGCCTCGTCCCGACCTCGAGCTACTACTATCGCGACGCGCCCGGGGGGCGCTGGGTGGACGCGCGCACCGATGAGGGCTCGATCAGGCTGCCCGAGGTCGTTGACGGCGGCCGGCAGCTCACGGTCGTGGGTGTGGTCCGGCCGCAGGACCGCTACGCCGACGCCTCGTTTACCGGCGCGATCGGCTTTGACGCGAGCCTGGTCACGGCGCTCGTCCAGGACGCCTGGGAGAGCGGGATCGTCCGTGACCAGGCGGCGCATCCCGAGCGCGACGTCTTCTCCGGGCGCAGCTTCGAGGACGGCCTCTCCGGGGACGGCGTGGGGGCGGACGACCTCGTGGCGCTCGCCGAGGGGCTCGGCCTCTCGCAGGCCAAGGTCGAGACCCTGGCCTCGCTCACCGACGAGCAGGCGGGCGCGATCGCTGGGCGGCTGGGCTACGCGGGCGATCTCGAGGGCGCGCAGCCGGACGACGCGCGCCTCGAGGAGCTCTCCTCGCTGAGTGACGACGAGTTTGCCCGGCTCGTCGAGCGCTACGCCGCCGCCGACCTCTCCTCGAGCTACGCGCAGAACATGGCCTGGCTCGGCGGCGTCGATCTTGACGAGCCCTGCGAGCTTCGCATCTACGCGGACAGCGCCGAGCAGTCCGAGCTCGTTCGCGCCGCGGTCTCGGATTACGCGAGGCTGCAGGGGCTCGGCAGCGGCGACCTCTCGTGCGCGAGCGACATGCAGCAGCTCATCGACCAGTCCAACGCGACCGTGGCGACGATCGATCTCGTGCTCGTGGCCCTCTCCCTGATCCTGGGCTCGCTCTCGCTCTTCCTGGTGGCCTCCACGACCTCGATATCGGCGCTCGAGCGCACCGGGGAGATCGCGGTGCTGCGCGCCCTGGGGGCAACGCGAGGGTCGGTCACCGCGCTCTTCCTGTACGAGAACCTCGTCATCGGCGCGCTCGCCGGGCTCTTCGGCGGGCTTCTCGCCTGGTCGCTCGCCCCGCTGCTGGACTCCTACGTCACCATGTTCACCAACATGGGCTCGCTGGTCTCCGTCGAGTGGTGGGCGTGTCTTCCCGCAGCCGTGGGCTGCGGCGCACTCACCGCGCTCGCCGGCCTCGTCCCCGCCCGGAGGGCCGCGCGCCGCGACCCGGCCGGCACGGTCCGCGACCTCACCGTCTGAGGGGGCGTTCGTAACCCACCGGTCACATCCCCGTGGTATCATCGCGCGGAATTGTCAGCCTCGCCACGGGAGCCCCCCATGATCGCAGTCGTCAAAGAGTCCGCCACCACCGACCAACTCGACCATCTCGTGAGCTGGATCGAGGGGCGCGGTTTCAGGACCAACGTCTCCCAGGGAGACAACGAGACCATCATCGGCATCATCGGCGACACCACGCGCATCGATCCGTTCATCCTCGAGAGCATGGACATCGTCGAGCGCGTGCAGCGCGTCTCGGAGCCCTACAAGCTCGCCAACCGCAAGTTCCATCCCGAGGACACGGTCATCGACTGCGGCTACGGCGTGCTCGTCGGTGGCGGAAACTTCCAGGTCATCGCGGGGCCGTGCTCGGTTGAGGGCGCAAACCTCATCGAGATCGCCCGCGCCGTCAAGGCTGCCGGCGCCACCTTGTTGCGTGGCGGCGCCTTCAAGCCCCGCACCTCCCCCTACACCTCGCAGGGCATGGGCGAGAAGGGCCTCGACCTCCTCATGGAGGCAGGCGCCGAGCTTGGCATGCCCGTCGTGAGCGAGGTCATGGACCCGCGCGACGTCCAGCTCTTCCTCGACAAGGGCGTGAACGTCCTGCAGATCGGCGCGCGCAACGCCCAGAACTTCCCGCTGCTTCGGGAGGTGGGCAAGACGGGCGTGCCCGTCCTGCTCAAGCGCGGCATGTCCGAGACCATAGACGAGCTGCTCATGGGTGCCGAGTACGTGATGAGCGAGGGCAACGCCAACGTCATGCTCTGCGAGCGCGGCATC
>DXBZ01000123.1 GCA_019116265.1 Candidatus Olsenella stercoravium
GTCGATGACGTCGCGGTCGGTGAGCGAGTTCATCTTGAGGAAGACCTTGGCGGGCTCGCCGGCGCGTGCGCGGGCTATCTCGCGGTCGAGCCCGCGCATGACGAGGGGTTTGAGGCCCACCGGGGCAACGCCGAGGTGCTTGTAGGAGCCGCGGAGGTTGCCGAGCGAGAGGTTGCGGAAGAAGGTGTTGCCGTCGGCGCCGATGCCCTCGTCGGCGGTGAGCAGCATGAAGTCGGAGTAGAGCGTGGCGGTCTTCTCGTTGAAGTTGCCCGTGCCGAGGCAGGTGATCCGGCTGATGCCGTCGTGGTCGTGATAGGTGATCTGGCAGATCTTGGAGTGGCACTTGAAGCCCTCCGAGCCGTAGATGACGGTGCAGCCGGCATCTTCGAGGCGCTCGGCCCAGGCGATGTTGTTGGCCTCGTCAAAGCGCGCGCGCAGCTCCATGAGGACGGTCACGTCCTTGCCGGCCTCCGCCGCGCTGATCAGGCTCTCGCAGAGGTGCGAGCTCTTGGCCACGCGATAGAGCGTGATCTTGATCGAGATGCAGGCGTCGTCGGCGGATGCCTCGCGCACCAGGCGCAGCAGCGGCGTCATGGACTCGTACGGGTAGGTGAGCAGGACGTCGTGGTCCTCGACCTGGCCGCGCATCGGGAGGGAGAGGTCGACCATCGGGGAGATCTGCGGCTCGAACTTGCGGTAGACGCAGCTCGCGTGCTCGTAGTCGGGGATGTGGGTCTCCAGGCCGTAGACGTAGCCGAGGTCGATGGGGCGGTTGAGGTGGAAGATGCGCCTGGACTCGAGCGCGAGCTCGCCCGCGATGAGGTCCTCGAGCTTCTTGCCCAGCTTCCCGCGGATCTCGAGGCGCACGGGCTGGAGACGCTGGCGGAGCTTGAGGACCTTCTTCATGTGCTGACGGTAGTCCTCCTCCTCCTCGACGCCCTCGCCGTCCGGGTCGATGTCGGCGTTGCGGGTGACGCGCAGAACGGCCGAGCGCTTGGGGGAGTAGTCACCAAAGCACTGGTCGAGGCAGGTCTGGAGGACGTCCTCGAGCAGCGTGTAGCGATACGCCTTGGACGAGGCGGGCAGCGCGACGACGCGGGCCTCGGTGCGCGGCACCTCGATGATGCCGAGAAGGCCGCTCTCCTCCTCGCCGTCGAGCGAACAGGCCACGAAGAGGCGCCCGTTGCGCAGGTTGGGGAAGGGGTGGCGCGGGTCGACGATGAGGGGGGAGATGATGGGTGCCAGACGGCGCTCAAAGTGGCGCTGGACCGTGGCGAGGTCCGCCTCGGTGTAGTCGGCCGGGGCAACGCGCACGAGGCCCTTGTCGGCCAGCGCGGCCTCCACCTCGGCGAGGCCGCGCTCATGGCGCTCCACGAGCGCGGGCAGCGCCTCGAAGATCGCGTCGAGCTGCTCGTCGGGGGTGAGGTTGGACTTGTTGTCCTTGGGCTGGTTCTTGAGGGAGGCGAGGTCGGAGAGGCCGCCCACGCGGATCATGAACCACTCGTCGAGGTTGGACTCCACGATCTCGCAGAACTTGAGGCGCTCGAAGACGGGGACCGTCTCGTCGTAGGCCTCGTCGAGGATGCGGTCGTCAAAGCGCAGCCAGCTGATCTCGCGGTTCTGCGTGTAGGAGAAGTCCCTCTTGGGGCGCTTGTCGTCCTTCTCGTCCCTGGGGCTCTTCTCGGCCTTGTCGTTCTTGTCTCCCGCCGCCTTTGCCATTGTATTTCCCTTCGACCGGGTCCCCCTCGGGACCGCATGTGACCGTGTACCATCATAGCTCAGGTGGGGTGTTGCCACGGCGCCCCGACCGGTTAACGTTGTGCAAGCGATCACGCCGCAGACCGCAGGTTCCTCTGAAGGGAGACACGCCATGACACCCAGCCTCTCCGGCCGCAGCTTCCTCAAGCTCCTGGACTTCACACCCGAGGAGATTCGCTCCCTGCTCGACCTCTCCGCCGAGCTCAAGGCCAAGAAGCGCGCGGGCGAGCCGCACCGCTACCTCGAGGGGAGAAACGTCGCCCTCGTCTTTGAGAAGACCTCCACGCGCACGCGCTGCGCCTTCGAGGTGGGTGCCGCCGACCTCGGCATGCACGCCGTCTACCTGGACCCGAGCGCGAGCCAGATCGGCAAGAAGGAGTCGATCGCGGATACCGCCCGCGTCCTCGGGCGGATGTTCGACGGCATCGAGTACCGCGGCTTTGGCCAGGAGCGCGTCGAGGAGCTTGCGAAGTATGCGGGCGTCCCGGTGTGGAACGGCCTCACCACCGAGTTCCATCCCACGCAGATGCTCGCCGACGTCCTCACGATGGAGGAGGAGTTTGGCCGGGGCGGCATGCGCGGGCGCAAGGTGACCTTCATGGGTGACGCGGGCAACAACGTGGGCAACTCGCTCATGGTCGTGTGCGCCAAGCTGGGCATCGACTTCTGCGCGTGCGGGCCTGCCGAGCAGATGCCCTCGGCCGAGCTCGTGGAGACCTGCCGCGCGGTCGCGGCCGGGACCGGCGCCACGATCACGCTCACGGCCGACGTCGACGAGGGCGCGCGCGGCGCGAGCGTGATCTACACCGACATCTGGGTCTCGATGGGGGAGAGCGCCGAGCTCTGGGGCGAGCGCATCCGCCTGCTGTCGCCCTACCAGGTCAACGCCGAGCTCATGGCCAAGGCGGCGCCCGACGCGATCTTCATGCACTGCCTGCCGAGCTTCCACGACCGCAAGACCACGATCGGCGAGGAGGTCTACCAGAAGTTCGGCCTGGCCGAGCTCGAGGTAACCGACGAGGTCTTTGAGGGCCCGCGCAGCCGCGTCTTTGACGAGGCCGAGAACCGCCTCCACAGCATCAAGGCCGTGATGCTCGCGACGCTGCGGTAACCGATTCGCCTCTTGAGCGGTTTGGGTTCACGCTTTTGGCAAAACCGCCATCACGTTACCCTGCGAGCTGGGGTTTCTTTGGTCAAACCCGCATTCTGGCGGCGTGAGTGAACCCAAACCGTTTTTCGGTTTGGGCTCACTTTTCTGAGCGGGTCATACGACAAGGCAAGCCCCACGTCCCTGAGCTGGTGCTCCTTGAGACGTGGGGCCGTCTGTCCGAAGAGGGTGAACCCAAACCTGCGGAGGGGGCTTTGGAAGGGGTGCTAGTACACCATGCCCATGGCCTCGCGGACCTCGTCGAGGGTTGCGGCGGCCACCTCGCGGGCGCGACGGTTGCCCTCGTGGAGGACATCCGCGACGTAGCTCATGTCCTGGGCGATCTCCTCGCGGCGCTCGCGGATGGGGGCAAAGTAGCCGTTCACGGCCTCGGTGACGTAGCGCTTGAGCTGGCCGGCGCCGCCCATGCCGATCTCCTCGGCGATCTCTGCCGGGTCGCGGCTGGTGCAGATGCCGGCGGTGGTGAGCAGGCCGGAGATCTCGGGACGGTTCTCCGGGTCAAAGGTGATGTTGCGCTCGGAGTCGCTCTTGGACTTCTTGATGAGCCTGGCCGTCTCCTCGGCGGTCATGGAGATTGAGATCGCGTTGCCGTAGGACTTGCTCATCTTGCGCCCGTCGAGACCCGGAAGCAGCGGCGTCGAGGTGAGAAGGCCCGTCACGTCAGGGAAGACGTGGCCGTAGCGCTCGTTGAAGCGCCGCGCGATCTTTGAGGTGATCTCGATGTGAGGCAGCTGGTCGCGGCCCACGGGCACGATGTTGCCCTTGCAGAAGAGGATGTCGCAGGCCTGGTGCACGGGGTAGGTGAGAAGAAGCCCCGTGAGGGCGTGGCCGGAGGCCTCCTGCTCGGCCTTGACGGTGGGGTTTCGCTCCATCTCGGCCTCGGTCACGAGGGAGAGGAAGGGGAGCATGAGCTGGTTGAGCTCGGGCACCGCGGAGTGCGTGAAAATCATCGTCTTGGCCGGGTCGATGCCGCACGCCAGGTAGTCGACCACCATGTTGTAGACGTTGTCGCGGATGTGCTCGGTGGTGTCGCGGTCGGTGATGACCTGGTAGTCAGCGATGATGATGTTGGTGCGCACCCCCATGTCCTGGAGGCGCACGCGGTCGACGAGCGTGCCAAAGTAGTGCCCCAGGTGCAGCCGTCCCGTCGGGCGGTCGCCCGTGAGCATGGTGTAGTTCTCGGGATGGACGAGAAGGTCGGCGTGCACCTCGTCGCTCTTGCGCTTGGCCGCCTCGTAGCTTCCCTCGTTGGGCATGGTGCCTCCATTCCTCGCGCGCGTGCGCGGACGATTCAACCAAGGGAACATGGTACGGCAAAGAGGCCCGAGTTGCGAATGGACAACCGTCAAACACTGTTAGAATGATGAGGCACGGGACTGATGGGAGGGGATGCTGTGGCAAGCTCGTATGGAACGGATGCCGACAAGAGCTCGCTCAGGAGCAACTACCTCTCCGTTCGGCGCGCCATTCCCGAGAGGACCCGCTTTGAGAGCGACTCCTCCATCATGAGCTCCCTCATGGCCTTCCCGCTCTTTCGTGACGCACCCCTCGTGCTCACCTATGTCTCCCGCTCCGCCGAGGTTGGCACGCACGCACTGATCGAGCGCCTGCTCGCCTCGGGTCGGCGCGTCGCCGTGCCGCGCACCGACCTCGGGTCGCACACGATGGCCTTCCACGAGATCTTCTCGCTCGACGAGCTCTCGCCGCGCACGATGGGCATCCTCGAGCCTGCGGCCGACGCGCCGGAGCTGGCGCTGCCCTCCCAGCTCGTGGGCTCGGTCTGCCTCGTGCCGGGGCTCGTCTTCGATGGGGCCGGGCACCGCGTTGGCTACGGCGGCGGCTACTACGATCGCTTCCTGGCCTTCTATCCGGGTGACAAGATCGGCCTGGCGAGAACCACGATGATCTCGTCGAACCCGCTGCCCACGGACGGCCACGACGTCGCCGTCGACTTCATCGCGACCGAGGGCTCCGTCTGGAGCTGTCGCGACTACTGAGCCCTGCCGGCAGGCTCACAGCCCGATGTGCGCCGCAAGGTCGAGGATCGCCTTGCGATAGCCCTCGATTCCCAGGCCCGAGATCGTCTCGAAGCAGGCCGCGCGTATGTAGGAGACGCGCCGGAACTCCTCGCGCTCATCCACGTTGGAGATGTGCACCTCGACCATGGGGAGTCCCACCGCCTTGGCGGCGTCGAGAATGGCGATCGAGGTGTGCGTGTAGGCCCCGGGGTTGATCACGATTCCCGAGTAGCTCCCGTAGGCGTCCTGTATGGCGTCGATGAGGTCGCCCTCGTGGTTTGACTGGAAGCAGGTGCACTCGGTGAAGCCCGCCTCCTGGGCGGCGTCGTGGCAGAGCTGCAGCATCGCGCGGTAGGTGTCGTGACCGTAGATGTCGGGCTCCCGTATGCCGAGCATGTTGATGTTGGGGCCGTTGATCACGAGCACGCGGGCGGTGTCGTGCTGCGCCGGGGCCTCGTCGTCCGGGTCCGCCGCGTCGGCCCTCTCGGCCGCCTGCGAGGCGCCCCCGATCGAGTCGAGGAGGCTGACGAGGTCGTCGACGCTCGAGTCCTGCGACCCCTCTGCGGCGCGGTCCTTTGCCATCTGCACGAGCGAGGCGTCCCTCAGCGGGTTCTGCGAGATGTGGACGTGAAGGGGGGCGCTGACCGGGGTGCTGCCGACGAAGGGCTCCTTGCTCCCCTCGATTCCCGTGAGCGCGGAGAGCGCCTCGTGGACCGCCTCGGCCTTGCCGGGGCCAAAGACGACCTCGAGGCCATTCTCGCCCCGCTTGACAAAGC
>DXBZ01000124.1 GCA_019116265.1 Candidatus Olsenella stercoravium
AGCGAGAACTCGTGGTCGCCGAGCTCGTAGCCGGGGACGTCGAGGTGGCCGGCGAGCGGGTAGGCGTCACCCGCGCCGGAGAGTCGCTCGTCGATGACAAAGGGCAGAGGCTGCATGACGGCGGCTACCAGGGCACGTTGTTGGTGGTGTTGCGCGGGCCGGAGTTCTCGTCAAGCGTCTGGCGCACGCGCGTGACGGAGCTCGTGAGGCTCTTGAGGTTCTCCTCGAGGTGCGCGAGCACGGTGTCGGCGTACTCCTCCGCGTTGTAGCGGGTGTCGCGCTCGTACTGGGCGGCCTGGTCGCGGATGCCGTCGGCCTGCTGCTGCGCGAGGCGCACGACCTCCTGGTCGCCCGCAAGGATCATCGCCTGCTGCTGGGCGTCGGCGATGATGGAGTTGGCCTGCTGCTGCGCGCGATCGAGCATCTCCTGCTCCTCCTTGAGGATGCGACGCGCATCGGAGAACTCCTGCGGGAAGATGCGGCGAATCTCGTCCAGGATCTCATAGACGTCCTGGGCGTCGACGATCTTCTTCTGGCCGTTGTCCATGAGCGGTGACTTGGCCTCGCTCACGATCTGCTCGAGCTCGTCCACCAAGCTCTCGATTTCCTCACCTGGCTGCATCTATGGTTCCTTTCGCGTGACTCATCGGATGGCGGGCGCAGAGGCTCCATCAAAGAGCATAGTAGCAGATTGCAGGCGCGGTGATAAAGGCACGGTTGACGAACGGCGCGGGTTGTGGCGGTTTCGCGGCGACGGTTGCGCACGCGGGAGCCTGGCTTGCGGCCCGCCGCGCGGTTGTGGGTAGATGTTTTATCTTCGGGCGAGAAGGGCGCCGGGCCCGCCGCGCAGAAGGGCGGCGCGCGCGGCCTTTCGCGCGGGGTTCGGCCGGTTTCCTGCGCGAGGCTCTTCTCGGCATAAGAGTTTTACCCGGAACCGGGGCGGGCGTCGCGGGTGGGGCCCTCCCGGCAACGCGCGTCGCCCGTTGCGGCAGAAGCGGGGTTTTGCGGGCTGGCGAGAAGGGCGCGGCGCCCGCAAAGGCGGGGTTTTGGGCCGCGTGTGTTCGAGGCTCGTCGCCGCAAAACTGCCGTTTTGGCACCCCCGCGCGCCCCTCACGCGCCGAGTGTACGAGTTGCCTCGCCACGGCGGACGGCGGATAAGTCGAGCGATGTATCCGTTATTGCAAGCGGTTAACGGCGGAGACGGTGCGCAGAAAAACTCGTACACTCAGCGGGGGAACGGCGTGCGGCGTGGCGGGCGAGAAGGACGCGCGCCAGCAAAGGCGGGGTTTTGGGCCGCGTGTGTTCGAGGCCCTCGCTGCCGAGAAGAACGTCGGGGTTTTGGGTAACTTCGTTATGTCACGCGCCCGTGGCGCGCGCCGATAGGCCGCAAAAGGGCGGTTTTTCTCGCCCCACGCCACGCGGCGCTCGATTTTGGGACAACCTTTGATGCGACCGGACGATTTTGCATCAACAACGGTCCCAAAACCAGGGTGGCGCCGCCGGCGAATACGCAAACGCTCCCGGCGCGTGAAGCCCTCGTGGAACCGGCCAGCGGCGCGGTCTTCTCGACTACAATTGACCTATCTGCGAATTGGCACGGCCACGCGGCCGTCTCATAGTCCTGAAGAAACCGCCCGAAAGGAACCACCTAGGAATGCCCAAGAAAGACATCGCGCTCAAGATCATCCCGCTGGGAGGCTTGGACGGCATCGGAAAGAACATGACCGCCTTCGAGTACGGAGACGACATGATCCTCGTCGACGCCGGCCTCATGTTCCCTGACGAGGGCCAGCCCGGCATCGACCTCATCCTGCCCGACTACACCTACGTCCTGGAGAACGAGGACAAGCTCCGCGGCATCATCATCACGCACGGCCACGAGGACCACACCGGCGCCCTGCCGTACCTGCTGCAGGACCTCACGCGCAAGGTGCCCGTCTACTCGAGCAAGCTCACGCTCGGCATCATCCAGGGCAAGTTCGACGAGCACGGCATCAAGAACCCCAAGACGCGCGAGGTCAACGACGGCTCCACGATCACGCTCGGCGCCTTCACCGTCACGTTCTTCTCGATGACGCACTCGATCCCCGCCGCCTTTGGCGTCTTCATCCAGACGCCGGCCGGCACGGTCATGCACACGGGCGACTTCAAGTTCGACCAGACCCCGATCGACGGGCGCCGCCCCAACTTCCAGGCCATCAACAAGTTTGGCGCGTCTGGCGTCGACCTTTTGCTGTCCGACTCCACCAACGCCACGCGCCCCGGCTTCACGCCCTCCGAGGCCGCCGTGGGCCGCGACATCCGCCACGTCATCAAGAACGCGCGCGGTCGCGTCTTTGTGGCCGCGTTCTCGAGTCACATCCACCGCCTGCAGCAGATCTGCGACGCCAGCGTGGCCGTGGGCCGCAAGGTCGTCGTGACGGGCCGCTCCATGCTCACCAACACCCGCGTGGCGCGCGAGCTCGGCTACCTCAACATCGACGAGGAGAACATCATCGACGCCTACGACGTCGACCGCATCCCCGACGAGAAGGTCGTCGTGCTGTGCACCGGCAGCCAGGGCGAGCCGCTCTCCGCGCTTGCGCGCATGGCCACGGGCGAGCACAAGTCGCTCTCCATCCACGAGTCGGACACCGTGATCATCTCGGCCACGCCCATTCCCGGCAACGAGAAGAGCGTCCAGTCGATCATCAACGCCCTCTCCAAGATCGGCTGTGAGATCTACGACAAGTCCAAGGGCACGGTGCACGTCTCCGGCCACGCCAGCCAGGAGGAGCTCAAGCTCATGCTCGCGATGGCGCGCCCGCGCCACTTCATGCCCGTCCACGGCGAGGCCCAGCACCTGCGCGCCCACGCCGAGCTCGGCGTCCAGATGGGCGTGCCGGCGAGCCGCGTCTTCGTGCTCGACAACGGCGACTCACTCGAGATGGTGCGCCACAAGGTCCGTCGCGGCCGCGCCGTGGAGTCGGGCGTCGTCTACGTCGACGGCGGCACCGTGACCGAGGCCAACCCGGTGGTCCTGCGCGACCGCCAGAAGCTCGGCGCCGACGGCGTGATCACCGCGAGCGTGGTCGTGTCCAAGCGCGGCTCCGTCTCTGCCGTCGAGGTGTCCGGCCGCGGCCTGTCCTCCTCCGCCGACGAGCTCCTGCGCGGCGAGGCCCAGGAGGTCGTGCGCGCGCAGATGGCCAAGCTCCTCGGCGCAAAGGACGGTGCGAGCATCGACGCGCTTCGTCGCGGCGTGAGAAACGCCCTCTCCAACCTGCTCTGGAACAAGACGCACACGCGACCGATGGTCATCCCGGTCGTCATGGAGGTCTAGTTCATGCCCGCAAAACGCACCTCAAACGCAGCACAGAAGAAGAACAGCAAGGGACGCGGCCAGCGCCGCGGGTCCCAGGCCGCCTCGGCGACGCTCGTCGGCACCGTCCGCGGCGACATCATCGGCGTCGTCCTCGTCGTGCTCGCGGTCGCGCTGCTCGCCACGATCCTCGTTCCCTCGACGGCCGTGGTGACGAGCGCCGTGCGCGACTTCCTGGCCCTCTCCTTCGGCGTCGCCGCGCCGCTCGTCCCGGTGGCGCTCTTCGCCTTTGCCGTGACCTTCTTCATCGATGGGGAGGAGGGCGTCCCCTCGCGCGTGGCGCTGGGCCTTGCCCTCATCGTCCTCGCCGTCCTCGCGATGGTCTCGCTCAACACGGCCGACGCCGCCGCCGACCCCCAGGCGATCTTCGCCCCCGAGGCGGTGCGCCAGGCGGGCGGCTACGTGGGCGGCGCCGTGGCCTACGGGCTGCTCGAGCTCGTCGGCGTCGTCGTGGGCAACATCGTGCTCGTCGGCATCGCGGTCGCGGGTGTGGTCGTGTGCGGCTTCTCCATCTCCGCCGCCGTGACGCGCGCCCGCGAGGGCCTCGCCGCCGCCGCGCAGAGCCACGAGGAGCGCGTCCGGTCCCGCCGTGAGCGCGAGATTATCGACGCCGCCGCAGACGTCGCCGACCCCGCCACGCCCCAGGAGGCCCCCGCCGCGTCCCTCTTTGACGACGGGGCGGCCCCGGAGGCCGCCACCAGCTTCATCGGCAACCGCAAGACGACCGTCCTCAAGCGCGGGAACAACCGTCGCGACGAGGCGCGCGCCGTCCTTCTCGACGACGAGCAGCCCGCCACGACCGTGCTCGAGCGCGCGACCAAGGAGCCCGCCGCCGTCCCCGCGTTTCTCGACAAGGCGTCCAAGAGGGACGGCAAGGCCGCCAAGGCCAAGAAGGGCGCCAAGGCGCAGCGCCCCGCCGCTCCGTCCAAGCCCCCGACCGAGCTCTCCCGCCCCGGTGACGCCGACGAGTCCTACCAGCTCCCGCCGCTCTCCATCCTGCGCGATAACCCCGACGCCGGCGGCGCCTACGCCGGCGACGCGGAGCTCGCCGCCACGGCGGAGCGCCTCCAGGGCACCCTCGAGGAGTTTGGCCTGACCTCGCGCGTCGAGGGTTGGATCGCGGGCCCCTCGGTCACCACCTTCAAGATCTCCATGGGCGAGGGCGAGCGCGTGAGCAAGATCGTCAACCTCGAGGACGACATCGCCCTCTCGCTCGCCGCCAAGTCGGTGCGCATCTTCGCCCCGATCCCGGGCACCTCGCTCGTGGGCATCGAGATCCCCAACGAGAAGCCGCAGCCGGTCTTCCTCTCCGACGTGCTCCCGTACGCCACGGGCGGCCCGCTCGACTGCGCCTTCGGCCGCGACTCCGAGGGGCGCCCGATCGTCGTGGACCTGGCCGGCCTACCGCACCTGCTCGTTGCCGGCACCACCGGCTCGGGCAAGTCGGTCCTGCTCAACGCCATCATCATGTCGATGCTCATGCGCGCCACGCCCGAGCAGGTGCGCCTGATCATGGTCGACCCCAAGCGCGTCGAGTTCACGGGCTACGCGGGCCTGCCGCACCTCTACGTGCCCGTCGTCACCGAGCCCCGCCAGGCGGCGAGCGCGCTGCAGTGGGGCGTGACCGAGATGGAGCGGCGCCTCAAGGTCTTTGAGCACTACAAGGTCCGTGACATCAAGACCTTCAACAAGAACGTGGACGGCGAGAAGTACGCGGAGATGGAGAACCCGCCCAAGCACATGCCGTACTTCGTCATCGTGATCGACGAGCTGGCCGACCTCATGATGGTCGCCGGCAAGGACGTCGAGTCCTCGATCGTGCGCATCGCGCAGCTGGGACGCGCCGCCGGCATCCATCTGATCGTGGCCACGCAGCGCCCCTCCGCCGACGTCGTGACCGGCCTCATCCGTGCCAACATCGACAACCGCGTCGCGCTCTCCGTGGACAACTCCATCAACTCGCGCATCATCCTCGACCAGAAGGGTGCCGAGCAGCTGCTGGGCAGGGGAGACATGCTCGTCAAGCTCCGCGGCAAGAAGCCGAGGCGCGCCCAGGGCTGCTGGGTCTCCGACGAGGAGATCGAGAAGACCGTCGAGTTCATCCGCGGCCAGGTGGCCGCCGACTACCACGAGGACATCCTGACCGCCGTCGTGCCCACCACGCCCGGCGGCGCGGAGCCGGGGGCACCTAGAGACGACGACCCGCTCGTCTGGGAGGCCGCACGCATCGTCGTGGAGTCGCAGCTCGGCTCCACCTCGAGCCTGCAGCGCGCCCTCTCCGTGGGCTACGCGCGCGCGGGCAGGATCATGGACATGCTCGAGGCCAAGGGCGTCGTCGGGCCGGCTAATGGCTCCAAGCCGCGCGACGTGCTGCTCGACAAGGACGCGCTCGAGGAGCTCCGCGTCCAAGAGGCTGCCTATCAGGGGGTGGAGTGACATGGC
>DXBZ01000125.1 GCA_019116265.1 Candidatus Olsenella stercoravium
AGGCGCTCGCGGACTACCTCTTTGACGACGAGCGCGCCCTCGTGCGCATCGACATGTCCGAGTACATGGAGAAGTTCAGCGTCCAGCGCCTCATCGGCGCGCCCCCGGGATACGTGGGCTACGACGAGGGCGGCCAGCTCACCGAGGCCGTGCGGCGCCGTCCGTACTCCGTGATCCTGCTCGACGAGATGGAGAAGGCGCACCCCGACGTCTTCAACATCCTGCTGCAGGTCCTCGACGACGGCCGCCTCACCGACGGCCAGGGCCGCGTGGTGAGCTTCAAGAACACGATCATCATCATGACGTCCAACGTGGGCAGCCAGTTCATCGCCGGCGCCAGCGCCTCGAGCGACCCCGACGAGGTCCAGCGCGAGGTCAACAACGCCCTGCGTCAGACCTTCAAGCCGGAGTTCTTGAACCGCATCGACGACGTGGTGGTCTTCCACGCCCTCGGCCTCGAGGACATCGAGAAGATCGTGGACATCCAGCTCAAGGACGTCCGCGAGCGCCTGTCCCGCGACCGCATCCAGCTTGAGCTCACGGTGGCGGCCAAGCAGTCGCTCGCCCTCGACGGCCTCGACCCGGTCTACGGCGCGCGCCCGCTCAAGCGCCTCATCCAGCGCCAGGTCGTGGACAGCGTGGCCAACCTCGTGATCGACGGCCAGCTCCACGAGGGCGACGTGGTCCGCGTGGACGCGGGCGACGACGGCCGCCTCTTTGCCGCGCGCGACGCCGCCGCCTCCGAGCGCCGTCGGGCCGGCGCCCCCGGCGCCGCGCCCGACGACGAGCCCCTGGAGCCCGACGCCCTGGAGTAGCAGCGGCAGGTTCTTCTCGCCCGCCCACGCCCACTCGCGCCGAGGCGGAGAGCCGGCACGGAATCGCCCCTCCAGAAGCCCGATTCCACGCAGAATCTCTGCCTCGGCGTCTTTGTGGGGCGCTACCATGAACCTTGACGCAGCGACCGGCCGAGGAGGGCAAGATGGGCGAGAAGAACGACCGCACCGTGCGCATGCGGCCCGAGGACCTGCCCGACCCGGCCGCCACCAGAATCGCGGACCCCGACGCCACGCGGGCGGCGGCCACGCGCGTGGCAGCCCGTGTTCCGGCCGTGGACGCGCCCGTGACGACGCACATGCCCGGCCGCGACGGCATCGACGCGCTGTCCGACCCGTACTTCTCGCCCGCCGTCCCCGCCGACCTGACCACGGCGCGACCCGTTGTGGCCATCGAGTCCCCGGTGGAGAGCCTGCCCGAGCGCAGGCGGCGCCTGCCGCGCTGGGCCGTCGTTCTTCTTGCCCTGCTTGCCGTGCTCGCGGCAGCGGCGGTGGCCTACCTCACCTACGAGAACGAGCTCTGGGGCGGCAAGACCGTCCCCGACGTCGTGGGCCTCACCGAGCAGGAGGCGCGCGTCACGCTGGAGAACGCCGGCTTTGCGGTGGAGGTCGAGTACCGCGCCGGGGACGGCGACTTTGGCACGGTCCTCTCGGTCGACCCCGGAGAGGGCGTGCGGAGCGACCCGGCCGCCGGCGTCACGCTCGTCGTGGCGGGGGAGCGGGTAATCCCGAGCGTCGTGGGGCTCTCCGAGGAGGAGGCCAAGCAGGCCCTCTACGATGCGGGCGCCGCAAACGTGCAGGTCACGCGCCAAAGCTCTGACGAGCCGGCGGGCACCGTGCTCTCCGTGAGCCCGGCCGAGGGGGAAGCCTTTGTCTCGGATGACGAGATCACGCTGACCGTCGCCCAGCCCTACGCCGTGCCCGACCTCACGGGCATGGCCGAGGGCGAGGCGCTCGCCGCGCTCGAGGAGGCGGGCCTTGTTGGCGAGGTCGCCTACGTGGAGTCGGATGCCGAGAAGGGCACGGTGGTCGAGTCCGACCCGGCGCCGGGGGCCGAGGTCGCGGGCGGGACCACCGTCACGCTGAGCGTCTCGAGCCCCTATCCGGCCTCGTCCGCGCACCTGCTCGAGTACTTTGACGCGGAGCCCGAGCAGCTCTCCCGCTACCTTGCCGACGAGGGCTTCTCCCTGCGCTACGGTGCCATCTACGTCTCGGGCGGCAATGCGCACGCGGTCTACGCAAACGACGTCGGCGACGTGCTGCAGATCACCAACTCCCCCGAGTCGGGCCACTACGACGGCAGCTCGGACGGCGACGTGCTCGCGCGCGGCGCGGGCGTCGGCGGCGTGCGCCTTGCGTTCTCGGAGGCGTCGCTGCCCGAGGGCGGCGGCCGCGAGAGCGAGGCCGGCGTGCGCGCCATCATGGCCGCGTGCGGCTTTGAGGGGCTCGTCGGCACCTGCACCCAGGATGACGTCATGGCGCGCCTGGGCGCAGACGGGGACTGGCACTTCATCTGCGCCTACGGCCAGCAGGGCGACTACACGTGGGCGGTGCGCATCGGCGGCTACGGCAGCAACACGGGCGTCGTGGCGATGGTGGCGCCCACGACGCACTTTGAGGAGCAGGACCTCTCTCGCTTTGGTGGGAGCGTCTGCGAGTACGTGGCGTACATCGACCTGTTCACGGGGTGATTTTCATGGACGAGAAGAACAAGGCCGCAGAGGCCGAGCGCAACGAGTTCCACCGCGCCGAGAACGAGGACGATGACGGCTACGACCCCTACTCCGACCGTCGCCCGGACCCCGAGCCCCTCTTCCAGCCCGACCCGTGGTCGTAACTTGCCTAAAAGGGGTCAGACCCCTTTTAGGCAAGTCTAGCGGGCGGTGGAGCCCCAGTTGGCCTGCATGTACTCCCAGACGAAGAAGACGACGACCGCGAGCACGGCGAGCACCACAAAGAGCGCGACTGCGGTCTTGATGCGCGTGCGGCGCTCGCGCGAGGCGAAGATGTCGCGCCGCCCCTTGGGAATCTCGAGGTACTGGCCGTAGTGCAGGTCGCGGCGGAGCTGCGCGCCCTCGGCGCGTGAGCGACGGTAGGCGCGGCCGGAGATGGCCCCGCCGGGCACGGTGAAGTCGGAGTCGTGCGTCACGTGGCCGGCATCGTCCGGCTCCTGGGCAAGGTCGTCGATGGGCTCCACGCTGCGGTGGGCCGGACGTTGGCGCACGTAGGGGGCGGCGTGTCGCCCTGCGGTCCCCCTGCTGGGTTCGGTGCTGCTCATTGGGCCTCCGACTTTCTTCTCGGCTCCCGACATTATGCTACAGCAGAACCCGCGCTCAAAATCTAAGTTGAAGCGACTTAGATATGGTGAGTATATGACGCTCAGAATTATTCCCGTCGCGGGCATATTTCTCTGGAGACGGGGAATAACTACCAACGAGCGACAGGGTGCCCGAGGAGGCGCCCACCACAGATAAAAGGAGTGAGTACCATGGCAAGCATGATTCCGTACGATCGTTATTCCCGCGCACTGCGCAGCTGGCCGTTCGATGAGTTCGACCGCTTCTTTGACGCGCCGTTTGCCGCGCTCTCCACGGGCAACGCCGGCTTCAAGATGAACGTCGAGGACGCCGGGACCGCCTACGTGGTCACCGCCGAGCTTCCGGGCGTCACGCGCGACCAGATTGACGTCGAGCTCAACGAGGGGCGCCTCTCCGTCTCCGTGGAGAAGAAGGAGTCCGACGAGGAGAAGGGCAAGAACTACCTCTACAAGGAGTCCGGCGAGTGGAGCGCCACACGCGGCGTCTTCCTCAAGGACGCGGCCACGACCGGCCTCACCGCCAAGCTCGAGGGCGGCATCCTCACGGTGAACGTCCCCAAGCAAGACGAGAAGGCCAACGTCACCAAGATCGCCATCGACTAGCCGCTGCCCCCAACGGCGGCTCACGGGCCGGGACCCACGGGTTCCGGCCCGTTTTTTTTGCGCGACGGCCCCGAGGTTCTTCTCGCCCCCTCCGGAGGTTATGCGCACGGTTGAGGTTCTTATAGTCGCAGGTAGACGAGCCGGGCGAGAAGAACCTCTCCTCGCGGCGTGCGCACAACCTCCGAGATTGCGCATAACCTACGTCGCCGCGCCACAGAACAGGGGTTTTGCGCGGCACGTGTTTGATGAGGCCGATTCTGAGAGGAACCGGCCGCTTCTGGGACAATAATTTATGTTCCTGCCCGCAAAACGAGGTTTTTCTCGCCACGCCGTCCTTTAATTCCAGCCCTAAGGCGGTTGTGGGCAACATTTTGATGC